>CAYQSQ010000005.1:0-120231 GCA_964420215.1 uncultured Flavobacterium sp.
TACGCGGGCTACGAGGGTTTGGGGGTTACTCGTGTTGGTATAGCTGTTTTTGTTTAATGCGATGGGGTTTGAGTTTCCGTCTGCTGATGCTTGATCAATGTAGTAGTTAACATTTAGTGTTGCTACGCCGCCTGTGATGGCGTTGTCTATGGTTTTTAATGAAAAATTAGCGACGTCTTTGATTCCTGCACTACACAACTCGTAGGTTGTTGTTGCAACTGTAGGTTTGCTACTCGTATCAGTAACAGTAACTGGATTACTTTTTTTTGTACATCCTGTTTGGTTGTTGGTAACGGTTAAGGTATAATCCCCTGCGCGATCAACTACAGCGCGTAGGGTTGTGCCTCCGCTTACGATGTTACCTCCTGATCCTTGTACGACTTCCCATAAATAACTGAAGGTTGTGCCTCCTGATGCTATGTCGGATCCTGTTCCGTCTAATATTGCGGTGGATTGTTTACAATTTATATCGTTTAGTTTTTTTGTTATCGCGTTTGTTGGCGTGTTGTCTTGTTTTACTTGTACTGTAAAGGGAACTTTACAAGTAGGCGTAGTTGAATCTGCTACGTTTAAGGTATAAGTACCTGGTGTTGTGGTTGTCGCAGTTGATAGATTGGTTGGCCCATCTATTTTCCCTCCATTAGTTGCAACCCATTCGTAAATTATATTTCCTGTACCTGTTGTTGCTCTTCCGTCTAAGGTAATTGTAGTTACATTACAATTTAAGGCACTTGGTGTCACGACACTTGGTATCGGATTACCTATTAAGCTATTTACTGTTACTGTGTTAAAGGCTGAACAGCCGTTGGTCGTATTTGTGATTGTCAGAGTGTATACACCTGCATTATCCGCAGTTAGGGTATTTGTTGTTCCGTATGATGCTCCATTACTATTAGTCCATAAATAGGTGTAATTAGGACCTGTTGAAGAACCTACTGAAGTTGCTTTAACTGATGATACGGCACAACTTATTGAATCTGTTGGGTCTTGTACCACTACAGTTGGTGGTGTTTTATCTTCGTCGACTTTTATTGTATTTATGTCTTCGCAGTTGTTTTTTGCATCGGTGATTTTTAGGGTGTATGTCCCGATTGTGGTTGCTGTGAATTTATTGGCGTCTGCAGTTGTGCTTGATGTTGACACTCCTGCTGGGGTGGTCCAGGTGTAGGTTACTTCTTGCCCTAATAATGAGCTTGGCAACGGTAAGGATGCGCTTGCGTCGATTTCTACTGATGCGTCTTTACAGGTGATTTTTTTATCAAGGGGTGCTATCGTTACGGTTGGTTTGTTTGCACTTGAGGTTATTTCTATGATATTTGATATTGCGGTGCATGCGGCGGTGCTATTGGTTGCGGTTTGGGTTACTTGTAATTGATATTTTCCCGCGGTGGTTACCGTTATGCTATTTCCTGTTTGTGCTGGGGATATTGCTGTTCCACCTTGAATCCAGCTGTAGGTTACTCCTGATCCTGATGGGGTGGTGTTGGCTGCTATTGCTGTTAGGGTTATGCTTCCTGTACAGCCTAATTCGTTTGTTGCGGAACTTGAGCTTATCGCTGCTTTAAGGTCTATGATTGCTACGGCAATCTCTGCTTTAGGGCTTTCGCAACCGCTTACGGTTTGGGTTACGTAGTAATTTTTTGTTCCTGCTGTATGGATATTTGTGGGTTGACTGATCGGAGTTACATCTGTCGGTATTGCTGTTTCATACCATTTTAATGTTGATCCTGTTGCTTGAACTGTTATGCCTTTTAAGATATCGGCCGAGGAATCGCTTTTGCAAAAAACTAATGGGGTTACTGTGGGGGCTGCAGGAGCCACTTTAAATGTCGCTTTTACAGGATCCGAATCTATAAAACAACCGCCTGTTTTTCTATAAATTAACTCATACTCAGTACCATTAACACCATTTGTGATTGTACCTGTAGTGGCGTTTAGAGTTGCTGTTTGAGGCGATGTTGCAGAAAACACATACGTACCACCTGAATGAGCTGCAATTGGTGTTGTTTTAACATTTATAGCACCACAAACTGACTCCAAAGTAAACGATGGTTTTATTTTATCTGAAATAATAATTGTTACATCTTTAGAATCACCTTTAGTACAATTAGCCGAGTCATCAGCTACTTTAAATGTAAACACATGAGTACCAATAGGCAAATTATTTACTGTTGCATTTTCAGCATTTGCACTAGTTATTTGACTTGTTAAGGTTGCAATTGGTGTAGTCGATGTGGTTGATTTACAAGTCCAAGACAATGCCGTAGTTGCTCCATCTTTATTACCTGTCAATTTAAAAACCCTTGCAGACTCCAAGCAACTTGAGATCGAAGTACTCGAAGCTAAAGCCGCTTGAGTTGTAGTTGCATCAGCAGATGTTGTTGCTGTGATGCTTAAATTTGTTGTTGAACACGTTTTAAACTCAATATCATCAATTGCAAAATCATTACCGCAAGCCCTACCACCTTTATCCCTTAAAACAAGAACTATAGAAGATGACTTTGCTTTAAAACTTACCGCTGCTTTTTTCCACAAATTATCTAATTGAGCCGTTGTAGGATTACTCCCAATCGGAACTATAACTTCAGATTTCGCATTAAAACCAGGCACGCTTTGACTTTGTACCGTAGTAATTAAATTTGCTGGATTTACACTCCCATCATAGATTTCAAAAGCAACATTTACCAATGCCTCTGTAATAGGCGTTCCATTTTGGCAAGCTGTATTTCCATTACAAGCAGCAAACCTTTGTTTTTCGTACTCTTCACATTGACCACCTCTTAATATATTAGCTATATATGCCGAAAACTCGTAATCATTTTGCGCTGTAACTGCAATTGTTTTTTGATACACAATCCGATCTCCTTTAGAAGCGTCTCCATTTACCAATAAAAATCTTCCATTAACATCTCCTGGTGTATGATCTTGAATATTATCATACCACCCTGGGAAAAAAAGTTTTTTTGTAGTGTTACACCCAACTGGTCTACCATCATAACCGCTATTAATTGAGGATATTATTAAAAACTCTCCATCACTAGGTCCTTTTCCTTCATTTTTTTCGTCCCATAAATTACCTCCACCAGCTCCATGAGAAGGATTATACACCAACTCACATCCCACATACGACAACTTTGGCGGAATAAAATTACCCCCTTGAGTTTCTCCTAAAACTTTAAACTCAGTAGCAACACCTGCTGGCATAGTATTAGTAGCTATATTTCCAGTCCCAAAATCTTCTTTAAAATTTTGAGCAAACACAACATTAGACGCTAAAACAAAAACTGTTAAAGCGAGTATATTTTTATAAAAAGTAGTTCCTTGAAAAAGTAGTTTTATATCCATTTTGAAAAAAGTTTGGGCATAAATTTAATGAAAAAAGATTTGAATTATCAAAAAGAAATCAACAAACGCAGTAAAACCGTGTTAAATATTTCTTAAAAAGAGTTGAATTTTACTTTTTTGTGTTTTGTAACACAAATTCTTTAAGGTAAAAAGGTTCAAAATACGCCAAGTTTTCGATTTGTTGATTTTGAAATTTTTGATGACTTATTGATGCCATTTCGGTGGCTGAAGGGTAATTTTTGTTTTCTAAAAAAACAAAAGAAGCGTCTGTTAAAAACGGTTGGCATTTTTGGGCTCCATCGCCAAAAAAATATTTTGTTAACGGATATTCTGAAAAAGAAATCGCATCAATTATTTGCGCTTGGGTTTCGCGAATCAATTGGTAATTTGAATCATAAATGGCACTATACACTTCCATACGTCGTGCATCGAGCATCGGAATCAATAAACCATCGGTAATCTGCACTTGTTTGGCTAACAGTAATAATGTATCTACGGAAATTAGCGGTTTGTTTATGGCGTAACACAATCCTTTGGCTGCTGATACGCCAATACGCAATCCTGTATACGAGCCCGGCCCTTTACTCACGGCTACGGCATCTAAATCCTGAATGGTAATTTTGCCTTCGGCAATTACTTGCTCTATAAATACGTGTAATTTTTCGGCGTGGGAATAGCCTTGTTCTGCGATTTCTCGTAGGGCTATTACTTCGCCATTTTGGGCTAAGGATACCGAACAGTTTTTGGTGGCTGTTTCTATATTTAATAGGTAACTCATCTTAAAATAATTTCATCCCAAAATATAACTCGATAATTTTTACTCTAAAGAGGTAATCGTATTTGGCTTTGACTACTTCTACCTCTGCCGTGGTTAACAAGGTTTGGGCTTGATTAACGTCGTAAGAGTTATTCATCCCTACTTCATACCGATCTTTGGCATATGTTAATGCTTCTTTACGAGCATCAACAACAATTTTGGATGCTTCGTATGCTTTTAACGCTGACTCGGTATTGGCGTACGCGATATGGATATTTTTTTCTAACTCTGACTCTGTTAATTGAGCGTTTAGTTTTGCTCTTTCAAAAGAAATTTTAGATCTGTCTATCGCATTTCGAGCTGAAAACCCATTAAATATTGGCACATTTACCGAAAACCCAAAATTATGACCCAAGTTATTATATGCTTGAGTAAAAAAATCTAACGGCGCAGCATGTGAAACCCTTGTATTAAAATTATAAAACCCAGACAAAATTGGGCTTCGGGATCCTTTGGCGATTGCAATATCTTTTTGTGCAACATCAATATCGGCTAATGCTTTTTTTATAGAAACGTGCGTACCTTTTGCCACATCAAAAATAGCGGATGGTTTTTGTGCCATTACAGACGACAATTCAAACGCGTAATTATCTTCGGCAATTTCAAAAGTTTCGGGATTGTCTAATTGTAACAATTGTGCTAAGCTTATTTTTGATATATATAAGGTGTTTTCTGCTAAAATCAATTGTTGCTCGTTGGAAGCGATATTTGCTTTAATATTCAACAATTCTCCTTTAGGTCTTTGACCTCCTGTCACTAATTGCTCAACTCTTTTGTATTGTAGTTGGTTATCTTTTAATTGTGCTTTTTGTATTTTGATATTTTCTTTATTAAACACGATTTGCAAATAGGCATTGGCTATATTTAATGAAACGTCTTCTTTGATTTTACCCAACTGAAACTCTGTCGCCACTCTTGATAAATGACTGCGTCGTAATCTATTTTGATTTTGCAATCCATTAAACAAAGTTACGCCTGAACTGACTCCTCCCGAAGATTGTTGCGTGGTTTGATTCACTAAAACCCCAGTTACGAAGTTGGTATTTAAACCCACGTTCCAAGAATGATTGCCACTTGCATTTAAATTTGGTAAAAAAGCACCCACGGCTGCACGTTTGTTTATGGTTTCGACCTCTACATCTAACGCTGCATTTTGGATCGAAATATTATTTTTTATTGCATGTTCGATACACATTTGTAACGTCCAGGATTTGGTTTCTTGCGCTTGTAATCCAATTACAGTAAATAAAACGAGTAGGTATGTATATTTAATTTTCATCGAAGCTGTTTTTAGTTTTGAGGTTGTGGCATTTCGGCTACTTGATTCCAAACTTTGATTTTGTCTTTGTCGGTAATTCCTTTTTTGATTTGTACATAAATCCCGTTGCTTAATCCCAACTCAATAAATCGTTTTTCAAATTTTTGATTACCTACTTCTACCTCAACAAATGGTTTTTGTGTTTTTTCTTCAAACTGAACTAACGCTTCTTTTAATGCGGGTACGTTTTCCGCTTTGTTCAAAATCACAGATGCATTGGCGCTTAATCCTGTGCGGATAAATGTATTTTCATTATTGATTAACAATCCTTCTATATTAAATTGTATGGTTCCGTTTTCGGTTATTCCTTTCGGTGAAATGTATTCCAAAACGGCATCGAATATTTTGTTTTCGATGGCGCCGACTGTAATTTCGATAGGCATTTTTTCTTTGATTTTACCCACTTCTGACTCGTCAACTTTTCCTTTAAAAATTAATTTTGTAACGTCGGCTATGGTTGCAATTTCTGTACCTGCATTAAATTGATTGCTTTCGGTTACTTGTGCGCCCACCTTAACAGGAACGTCTAATATCATTCCTGATATTGGGGCTTTAATAATCGTGTTTGCTGAACTACCTAATCCACTGGTTGTTCCGGTTTTAATAATTTCGAAATTTTGGGTTGCAGCATCGTAATTTTGTTTGGCTTGATTGTACGCTAATGTTTCGGCATCAAATTCGTTTGCGGATATAACGCCTTTATCAAACAATGCTTTTTGACGGTCGTACACTTTCTTTTGGTTATCTAACGCTATCTTATTGGTCTTGATTTGATTTTGCGCGTTATTTAAACTCGAAACGTTTGGTACTACACGCACTATTGCAATGGGATCACCGATGGTTACATTATCTCCTGCTTTAACCAATATTTGTCCGATGATACCCGAAACGTTAGGTTTTACCGAAACTTCTTCTTTTGGCTGTATACTCCCCGATGCAATGGTTTTTATAACAATCGTTTTTACTTCCATTTTATCGGTTGTATATACTATTGGAGAGGCTGCATTTTTATTATACAGGTAATATAATGCGCCGCCAAATACGAACACGATTAAAAATAAAATACTAAGGGTGGTTCTTTTCTTCATAATATAACTTATTGATTTCTTAAATTATTCGTCTCTTAATGCGTCTATTGGTTTTATTTTTATAGCTATTCGGGCGGGTACGTATCCCGCTAACAGCCCTGCTCCTATTAATATCGCAAAGGCGATACTTATCACTCCTAAATCAACGGTTGGGTTGGTAAAAGGTATTTGATCTTTGTCGGGCATGGAGTCTATAATTGTATTAGCGAGTATAACGACTCCTGTGGATAGTATTACGCCAACCATACCGGCTATTACGGTTAGCACCATTGATTCGGTCAATATTTGACGAATTACAACTTTTGGCGTCGCTCCTAAAGCCCTTCTGATTCCGATCTCTTTAGTGCGCTCTTTTACAACTATCAACATAATATTGGTGATCCCTATAATTCCCGACAATAAAATTAATACTCCGACTAGATACGACACTAATTTTAGTACTGTAAATAAATCAGTTGTTTGTTTATACATTTCATATAAATTAAAACCTCCAAAAGCTCTTTCGTCATCCGGATGAATTTTGTGTATTTTTTTTAAAGCTGTCTCTAATTGTATTTTAACATCTGTTACTGGGGTCCCATCATTTGCCGTGATAAAAAAATTAGATACTAAATTACCTAAATTATATATCTGTTGAGAGGTGGTAAACGGAATGATAATTGATCGTTTATCTCCCCATGGGGAATTGTCCTGATACACTCCAACTACTAAAAAGCTTATTCCATTAATTGTTATTGTCTTTCCGATGGGATCTTCAAAAGGTTCAAAAATCTCATTTAGTATTGTTTCGCTTATTATCGCTATCTTGGATTTTTTTTCTACATCTGAAAAATTAAGAAACCGTCCTTTTTTAATTTTGTAAGGTAATTGATTTATGATTTCAGGGTTATTTCCGTTTATGGTAAATTGTCCTTTTTTTAAGCCATTCATCACGGTTCCATTATTCCAATTTCCTGAACTGATATAACGTATTTGAGGAAAATTAGTACGTAAATACGATAAGTCTTCGTTTTTCATTTCTACTTTTCTTCCTAATGAAAATCCACCATATGCCTTCGTTGTGCTTTGCCCCCAGATAACTGCAGAATTAACAGCCAAACCCTCAAAACCTCTTTTTACTCCGTTCTCCAAGCCATTACTTGCCGAAAGTAACAAGATTAATATAAAAATGCCCCAGCAAACACCAAATGCGGTAATAATGGTCCGGGTTGGTTTGGCACTTAACGCTTGAATAATTTCTCCCCAACGATCTTTGTCTAATATATTATTCATCTTTGAGGGCGTCAATTGGTTTTACTTTAGCTGCTTTTCTGGCGGGTATATATCCTGCAATCACACCTGTTACGATTAACAATATCAATGTGGTAATTGCTATCTTGAAATCAACTTCAAATTGTCTTAACATCTGATGTATCTCAAACTGACTAATTATCTCTAATAAACCTAATCCCGCAATTAAACCGATAAATCCAAATAATGTGGTCAAAAAAACAGATTCTTGTAAAATCATGCCAATAATCGCAGAGGGTTTGGCGCCAAGCGCTTTTCGAATTCCGATTTCTTTGGTGCGCTCTTTTACAACAATCATCATGATATTACTAACGCCTACTATACCTGCAATGATTGTACAAATCCCTATCCACCAAAAAAAAGTATTAATTGCAAATAATATAACATTGATGGTTTTAGAATTTTCTACTGAACTGTGTATATAAAATGCGGGTTCATCATCTGGCGCAACTACATGTTTTTGTTGTAATGTTCGTCTTATATTTGCTAATAACTCGTCCGATTCTTGAACTAAGTGATTTGGATTTTCAGGTATTTTCATGGTAAATGCCAAACTGGAAATTTTGTCTGCTTGTGCAAATACATTTGCTACAACCTCTATAGGTGCAAATGCCATTTCTTCTTTCCAATTTCCATTGGGATTGGTATATACGCCTATTACTTTAAATGGTATTGAATTAATATAAAGATACTCACCAATAGGATTTTTGTCTTTAAACAAATCTTGTTTAATCTTGTTACCAATAACAATATATTTTTTAGCATATAATTGATCTTGATTATTCAGATTTCTTCCTTCTGATATCACCGAAGCCTCTAAACCTAATCCGTCTGAATTTACTCCTCGTAATGAATAACGTGTACTTGTTTCGCGTCCGTATATAAATGTTTTGTTATCCAACATTATAACAGGCGATTTTAAATCAAATTTATCTTTATATAAATTTTCGATCATATTGTAATCATTTGTCCGAAACTGAATCATTCGATTCGGATTTAGACCTCTGTAACCTTTTGATGTAAAACCTGGATTTACCCAAATTTGCGTGGTTGCACTTCCTGCCATTTCGTGTTTAATCCCGTTTTCCAAACTTTTAGCTAAGCCCAACAAAATGACTAATATAAATATCCCCGACGCTACGGATATACCCGTGAGTATCGTACGCAATTTATTTTTGCCTATCGCCTGAAATATTTCTTGCCAACGCTCGATGTTAAACATGTAAAGTGACTCTTTGTTGGATAATTGTTTTGTCTTCGGTAATTAATCCGTCTTTTAAAAAAACGATTCGTTTGGTCATTTCTGCAATTTCTAACTCATGGGTTACCATCAAAATGGTTTTACCTTCATCGTTAATGCCTTGTAGCAATTCCATTACTTCAGCTGATGTTTTTGAATCCAATGCCCCTGTTGGCTCATCCGCTAATAAAACTTTAGGATCAGAAGCTAAAGCCCTAGCAATAGCTACACGCTGTTTTTGCCCTCCTGACAACTCATTAGGTAAATGGTGCATATGCGTGGCGAGACCTACTTTTTCGAGATACGATTTAGCGATTTCATCACGTTCTTTTTTCTTTATACCTTTATAATATAGTGGTAACGATACGTTATCTATGGCATTTTTATAATTAATCAAATTAAAGGATTGAAAAATAAATCCTAAAAATTGATTTCGATATTGTGAAGCTAAGGTTTCATTTAAATTTTTGATTGGCACTCCATCTAATACATACGAACCTGTATCTGCTTCATCCAATATACCTATAATATTCAGCAAGGTTGATTTACCTGATCCTGACGATCCCATGATGGCAACCATTTCTCCTTCTGTAACACTAAAATTAATCCCTTTTAAAACAGGTAAGGTGGATTTACCAATGGTATACGATTTGTGTAAATTAGAAATATCAATCATAAATTAAATGCCGCTATAATATTGAGATATGTTATTTTTTCAGGAAGGGTTTGTAAATATAACCATATTATTTTCGCTACAAAGTCTTCTTATGTTAATGATCGGTTAAATCTTTTAAAATCAAGGTGAAATTATAGCAGGCACCTAAAATATTTTTTGTTTTAGATATCATTTAATAGATTACTTTTGCGAAAAATTTTGAAATCACATGAAAAATACAGTGTTACTTTTTGTTTCTATTTTGATTTTAAACGGATGCTCTTCCGCTAAAAAAATCAATGCACTAAAACCTGAAACAGACAACGCAAAACCCTTAGTTTACGAACCTGTTGTTTCTTACATTGGGCTACCGATCACTTTACCTTTTAAAGAAATAGCCTTGCAAACCAACAAAGCTGTAAACGGACTTATTTATGAAGATAAAAACATCGCCGACGATAACATTATGCTTAAGGTTTGGAAAGAGGCACCTATCGGAATTTTAGAAGAAAACGGCAAACTAAAAACCATATTACCTCTTAAAGTATGGGCAAAAGTACAGTACGGAAAAACTATATTAGGTGTTCAAATGTATGATACACGAGAGATTAACCTAAACGGAGAAGTTCATTTGGTAAGTGACATTGGTTTGTTCAATTGGAAAATACAAACCAACACCAACTTAAAAAAAATAGATTGGAAAGAAGATCCATCTATAACTGTTGCAGGTAGAAGTATTCCTATCAATTATCTTATCAATCCTGCGATTAAGATATTTAAAAAAGACATCGAAAAAGCAATTGATGATGCCATACAACAAGCGGTTGATTTTAAACCCGAAGTATTAAATGCTCTTGCCAGTGTAAGCGCTCCTATTGAGGTTAATAAAGATTTCAAAACATGGTTTCAAATCACGCCTCAAGAATTATACGCCTCGGACATATCGATTACTAAAGAACGTATCAACATCAACATGGGACTAAAAAGCACTATGGAAACAACTATTGGAGCTAAACCAAACAATACATTTAACAAAGATAAGGTTGTACTCAAAACGGTAAGCAAAATGCCCGATAATGTTCAAATTAACTTAGCTGCGATTTCAACTTACACCGACGCGTCTGATTTAATCACTACTAATTTTAAAGGTCAGGTTTTTGGTGATGAAAAAAGAAAAGTAACCGTACAAAAAGTAAATCTTTGGCACAAATCAGGAAAAATGGTTATTGCACTGGATGTTTTAGGAAGTTTGAATGGGACTATTTACCTTAGTGGTATTCCAAAATACAATACGGCTACTAAAGAAATCTATTTTGATGAATTGGACTACGTTTTAGATACCAAAAATAAACTAATCAAAACAGCAAATTGGCTAGCGCAAGGTTTGGTTTTAAATAAAATCAAAGAAAACTGTAAATACTCCATCGCGGAAAACTTGAAAGAAGCGGAAACTTCTATTAAACCGTATCTAAACAATTATTCACCAGTAAAAGGAGTCTTTATTAACGGAAATTTATCTAAAATTTCGTTGCAATCTATACAATTAACGGATCATTCTTTTGTGGCTTTTATAAGTGTTAACGGTGCCGTTAAAATGAATATTGATGGAATGTAAAAAATCTATTTTTTGCGTAAGCGGTAAATAAAACAAGCCAAAACAGCTACCAGTAAATACGGTATTACCATCAAGTATACGATACCATCATTTACCGCTTCGGGCTTTAGACCTCCATCATTGGATTCTAGTGCAGCACGACACATTGCACATTGGGACCAACTATATGTTGACAATAAAAGTAATATAACTAAATAGCTTACTTTTTTAAACATAATAAGGGGAGATCATCCAATAAACAACCACACCTGTTACTGCCACATATAACCAGATTGGAAAGGTAATTTTGGCTATTTTCTTATGTTGTGGGAATTGTGATGTAAAAGCTTTTACAAAAGAAATTAGCACCAGCGGTATAACCGCAATCGATAACAGTATGTGTGTTATCAAAATAAAATAATACACGTATTTAATTGTTCCCTCACCGCCAAAAGAGGTCGACTCTGAGGTCATGTGATATGCCACATACATCCCTAAAAAAGCTACCGACATTGCTATAGCCAATTTCATTAATCGCTCGTGCAACTTTAATTTTTGATTTTTAACTGCAACTATTGCTCCTATTAAAACAATAGCCGTACATCCATTAATTGTGGCGTAAATCGGCGGCAGAAAGCGCAAGGGTCCTACATTTGGAATTTTTACCACAAATAATATAGCAACAACCAACGGAATCAAGATTGACAATACAATTGTCCATTTATTTAATTTTGTTTCTAACTCGTTTGACATACTTACTCTTTTAATAAAATTGCAACATCTTCTTTTAGCATTTCAACTCCTTTTTTCTCTAATCCATCATAATAAATGATCGGGTTTCCGTTTTGATCCTTACGGCAACGAATCATCCCTTTCTTATCTATAATTGCAAACAATCCCGAATGCTCAAAACCTCCTGATACTTTACTATTTTCACCTACATACAGATTAAATCCTTTTGTTGCGACATTAAATATTGCATCTTGATCTCCTGTTAAAAAATGCCAATTGCGATGAGTCGCGCCAATTATCTTTGCATGTTCTTTTAAAACTTGTGGCGTATCATTTTTAGGATTTATGGTAAATGATGCGATTGCGAAATTGGAATTGGCATAAAAATGATCTTGTAACAACTTCATATTTTTATTCATGATCGGACAAATCGTAGGGCAAGTTGAAAAGAAAAACTCAACAATTGTTACTTTATCCTTAAAATCCGTATTTGAAATTAATTTCTGATCTTGATTTTTTAACTTGAACTCGGGTGCTTTACCAACTACGTATAAATCTGGGGTTTGAAACTTGGCAACAATTTTGGGCACTGCCCAAATCCCAAAAACCAATATGATAAATGAAATACCGATATAGGACTTATTTTTCATAAATGTTTAAATTTTTCTTTTGTTATTCTTTTTTAATGCCAAACGGTATTCTGCTAATATTATTTTTACGTCGTCACTCATTTCATTATGTAAATCGGCGGCAGAGATTGTATTATAACCTTCTCGATATTCCTTATCATCTTTACGCCCTCTTAAATTCCGTTCTTTATCAACGATATAAACACTTGGTGTACCATAATGTTGATCTAAATGACCAACCAGTTTTAAATCCGCATGATAGCTCTTAATTTGCTCTGGTGTACCAAATACAAAATACCATCGCGACACGTCTGTTAAAAACTTTAACTCATCTAACAACTTATGGGCTTGATCCTCTGTACCAATAGGCGCAATCATTACAAACTGAAAATCATTAAACTTATAATTTTTATTGTAAATTTTTTGATTCAGATTAAATGCATTTCCTTTATTATAGGTTATCTTATTACCGACAAATCCCAAAACAGTTATTTTATTATCTAACGATTTAGGAATACTATCCAAAGAACTAAATTTATTTATGTCTGAAATTTGAGGTCTTAAAACAGGAAGCCTAACAAAGTTATTCACCCCTGAAGCAAAGAATAAATACGCTACAATAGGCAATATAAACAAAACGAATAAGACTATATTCTTTTTCATAAAGAGGTGAAATTTACGAGTTACAAAAATAAAAAAAGACGGTCAATAAACCGTCTTTAATTTCTTTTATTCTAAAATGCTGTGATTTAAAAAATCCATTTATAATGTGACGTTTGAAAAACATCAAATATGTAAACTGCTTCCGTTAATACAATAAATACTAAATACAATATTAAAAAGATTAAAGGAGAGACTATAGTCCATCTTAGGTTGGCTTTTTCACCCTCTAAATGCATGAAAGCCCACATGATATAATATGCTTTCCAAAGTGTGAGTAATATAAATACCCAGTTTAATACATTTAATCCAAATAACGAATTTCCGAACAAAACATCAGGCTTAACAATACCTAATATCACTTCCACTATTGTGATTACTGATAAAATACCGAATACTGTCCAAATTCTTTTTAAGTTCGACTCGTGCGCGTGTCCCATAATATATATTTTCTAAAAAAATTAAACCAAATAAAAGAATGTAAATACAAACACCCAAACTAAATCTACAAAGTGCCAGTATAACCCAACTTTCTCTACCATTTCATAACTTCCTCTTTTTTCATAAGTACCTAACAATACATTAAAGAAAATCAAAATATTAAACACAACTCCTGAAAATACGTGAAATCCGTGAAAACCTGTAATGAAAAAGAAAAAGTTAGCAAATAATTTATGTCCGTACTCGTTGCGAATTAAATTGGCTCCTTCAACTACTAAAACCGCGTCTTCGATTCTTTTTACGGACTCTTCTCTTGAAAGAATCGTTTTCTTTTTATCTTTAGTTATTACTTCTGTACGAATTAAAACATTAGGATTAGCCAATAGACCCGCTTTTACTTCTTCTAATGAATACGACGGTAAATCAGCACTTGATTCAAACCATAATCCATTTTTACGTTCGTGATTAACTCGTTCGGATGGTATTGATTTTGCAAAATCAGCCAAAGCAACACGGTGCCCTTCTTTATTAACAAACTGTAATATCGAACCTCCTTTGGTTTCCACAGCGCCGTACTCTCCTTTGATAAAGTTTTTCCATTCCCAAGCTTGAGACCCAACAAATATTGCTCCACCTACGATGGTCAATAACATATATACAGCTACTTTATTTTTTTTCATTTGATGCCCTGCGTCAACTGCTAACACCATCGTTACGGATGAAAAAATCAAAATAAACGTCATTAAGGCAACATAATACATTGGCGCTTCTACCCCATGCATAAAAGGAAAGTGATTAAAAACTTCATCCGCCAAAGGCCAAGTTTCGATAAATTTAAATCTAGAAAAACCATACGCCGCCAAAAAACCTGAAAAAGTTAACGCATCCGATACGATAAAAAACCACATCATCATTTTGCCATAACTAGCTCCCATAGGTTGATTTCCACCTCCCCAATTGCTATTTGCTGTAGTTGTATTAGTAACTGTCGCTGCCATATTTATTGTTTAATTATAAAAAGAGTTCAAATTTAATTTTTTTTTTTATTTAAAGAAATAGAAAAACAAAAACAAATACCCCCACAAGAATCCTAAAAAGTGCCAAAACATCGCGCTTAGTTCAATTCCTAAGTAATCTTCCGAAGAATATTTATTTTGTAACTGCTTGCTTATTGTAACTAACAATGCGATTACACCCCCAAATAAATGAGCCAAATGCACTAAAACTACTATATAAATAAAGGATGTTGTGATAGTACTTGCCTCGCCTGTAAATCGATAACCACTGGCGATCACTTGATCAAAACCTATGAATTGAGAAATCACAAAACCAACCCCCAATACCAAAGTTACCAACAATAAAATAGTGGTCATTTTTTTATTTCCTTTGGAGATACTTATTTGAGCGCCATGAAACGTCAAACTACTAAAAATCACAATCACCGTACTCCAAACAAACGCTATTGGCAACACAAAATCAGTAATCCAGTCTGGTCGTGACTTACTAACCACATAAGCGCTAGTTAAACCAGCAAAAACCATAGCCATACTTATCATAGCAAACCAAAGCATCATTTTATATGTTTTGGCTTTTTTTTCTTCTATTTCTTTAAAAACAGTACTCATATTACCGAATAAATTTATCTAAAACATATATTATCTGAACCAATGAAATATACGAAACGCTAACTAGCATTAATTTTCTTGCTGTTATCGCATCTTTATTTTTATATAATTTCACACCATAAAACAACATCCAAATTCCTAATACAAAAACCAGTATTGCAGAATATCCCGTTATTTTAAATTTCCCTGTAATTCCTAAAACGGGAATTAACGACGCGATTAATGTCCAAAACGAATAAATAATAATCTGTATCGAGGTTCCTTTGTCTTTTTTTCGAGTAGGCAACATATAAATTCCTGCTTTTTGATAATCATCATAAAGAAACCATCCTATTGCCCAAAAATGAGGAAATTGCCAAAAAAACTGAATTAAAAATAACGTACCTGCTTCGATTCCAAAATGATTGGTCGCTGCTACCCATCCCAACATAAACGGGATAGCCCCCGGAAATGCCCCAACAAAAACGGACAATGGCGTGACGGTTTTAAGTGGCGTGTAAAAACTGGTGTATAAAAATATGGAAATAGCACCAAACATTGCTGCTTTAGGACTAATCACATACAAAATGGCAATCCCCAACAACGTTAATACTGTAGCGATTGCAAAAGCTTGATTTACCGACATTCGTCCTGATGGAATTGGTCTGTTTTTAGTCCGATCCATTAACGTATCAATATTTTTTTCGATAATTTGATTGTACGCATTTGATGCTCCTACCATACAATACCCGCCTATTCCTAATAAAAAAATGGTAATCCAATTAAAAGGATAATAGCTATCTACTGCTAACAAATAACCACATAGTGACGAGAAAACGACACTAATAGCCAAACGAGCTTTCGTTATCTCTTTAAAATCAATAAAAAGAGATGATATCGTACTGGGTGTTTTAGATGTATTCAAAGAAAAAATTTATCGATGGCAAAGATACTTTAAAAACATAAGTGCACAAACACTCCTGATGATTAATAATCTGTATAAAAATTAAATATATCCGACCTCAAACCTACTGAAATCCAAGTTGTTCTTTCTTTAAAAATAGTAGTCGTGTTTTTCTCAGGAGCAAAATCCCTATAAATTAAATTCGCAAACAATTTTAAATTGGTCATCGGATTAACCAAATACCCCACATTAATATCTCCTATAATAATTTTTGATTTATTCCCATCGCCAATTTTCACGCCTTTACTATGGTGTCTGTCTATATCATAATCTTTATAAATATCACTTCCGTAATTGCTTTTATCGGTTGCTGTATCGTAATCAAAACCTCTAATTCCGAAAGTTACTTTTGCATCAGCAAACCACCTTCCTTTAAAATAACGAGTAATAAAAACTACCTCTCTAAAATTAGTTCCCCAATTATGCGCGACATTCTGGTTATTGTGTCCGTAATTGGTGATGGGTTCACTATGTGAATAGGTATACGGCCGTACCATATTGTATTCCAATTGCATAAGTAAATTTTTAACACCTAATGCATCATAATATTTAAAACCCAATTGTGCACCATACTTATTCTGCCAGCTTCCCTCCTGTGCTTTCACTGCCTGTAACGAAAACTCATCCAACAAAAATTGTCCATACAAATTAAATCGATTCGAAAATTTATATTTAGTAGTCAAACCCATTGTAGCATTACCTGTTCTTGCCGAAGAGGTAAACTCTACTGTTCTATAAAATATAACTGGGTTCAGAAAATTTGCATCAAACCCTCTTTGATTATTATTGGACCAAATCACCGACTCAAAAAAACCGATATTTAAACGTTTATTTACGTTATAACTCAAATAATGATTGACCATGTACTTTGTGGCATAGGTTCGGTTATTGGTTACATCAGCCCTCACATCTTTCATTGAAGTATACGTATTGGTGTATTTGAATTTCCAAAACGTTGTATTAATTTTAAGATATGGATACGGACTTGCACCATCGCCCATCAACAACGAACGATATCCATCGCCTATAAAATTACGCCCATACCCCAATTGTAAGTTCAAAAATTTATTTGCCGAATAGGATATGTTCGCATCAGCCGATGGAAAATCATACGCGTCTTTTTTAAAATCTTTTGCGATACCAATACCAGGTATTATTGCTGGATTTCCTCCTTCTGGTTTAATCGACTCGGCATAACGGTTATAATAATCCGCAAAACGCCCTTGACTTTCAAAAATGGTTGTGGTAAACGTTAAATTTTTACCCAAACCTGCTTGAGCTTGCAAAGCTCTTGTGTTATGAAAAGTATACGAAGATTTGCTTTCGGAATCTTTACCCAATCGCAAATCAAAAATAAAATTAACTGTTAACCAATAATCCTCTGTTTGAAAAGCAACTAAATCCTCGTTAAACAACTTTCTGCCCCACCAAGATGTTTTGTTATACATCAGTTTGCTATTATTTTCTTTAAAGTCATAATATTTATTTACTTCTGAAAAAGTGTACGGTTTAGATGCTGTATGGTTGTTATTCCCTACTCGATTCATTTCGTCATCAAACTGGGCATAATAACTATGAGAAAATGGTATATTAAACGTTGTTTTATATTTAGGATTATCATACGTAACGTAACCCATATCTTTAAACTCATCGTGTTGCACCACATTACTTTTAGAGCTATCTACAACATCACTTTTATTTTGAGATACAACCTCTTCATTTAAACTATTTAGATCGCTTTGTTTAAACGGTATTTTAAATTTTAAGTTGTATTTGGAATATATTGGATTACCGCTATACGTAGCGGGTTTAATTTTCGGAAAAACAGAAAAAACACGTTTCATTTCCTCCTTTAATTCTGAAAAAGGAGCATCAATATACAATACTGTAAAAGACCCATCTTTTTCTACAGAAAAAACAGTGGTAATCTCCGATTTAAAATCAGGTTTATTATATTGTTCTGGTATTTTATAATTTTTAAACACCAATTCCTGAATTGAGTTATAAAAACATGCTTCGGCCATAGTAGCCGAACTGCTACTA
The DNA here is from genome assembly GCA_964420215.1 of uncultured Flavobacterium sp. GTDB lineage: Bacteria > Bacteroidota > Bacteroidia > Flavobacteriales > Flavobacteriaceae > Flavobacterium. The sequence goes on from CAYQSQ010000005.1 coordinate 18,421, forward strand.
CAATTTTCAAACTGTGGTAATTGTTCGTTTGTATTTGATCTATTTTGCGAAAAAGAAAAAACTACAACAAACAACAGTAATACTGTTACTATTTTATTCATTATATGATTTTAGGAGATGCAAACATACTAAAAAATAAAAAACCCACTTTCCTTACAGAAATGGGTTTCTTATAAAATTTATTTACTCTAAAAATTAATTTAATTTAAATGTAATTGGTACACTAAATGGTACGCGAACAGGCTTACCTCTTTGCTTACCTGGTGTCATTTTAGGTAGTTTTGATATGATTCGTTCTGCTTCTTTTTCAAGATTTGCATCTGGCCCTCTTTTTCTTATATTAGAAATACTTCCGTCTTTATCTATGGTAAACATTACATTAACACGACCTTGTATACCCATATCTTTTGCAATATCCGGATAAGTAAAGTGTTTTTTGATATGCTCTATGATTTTTTCTTGAAAGCAATCTCTTCTTTTATTTTTTGGTTCTTTTTCACAACCGGGAAAAATAGGTACATCCTCAATAACCGCAAATGGTACATCCACCTCTACTTCTTCCTCTACCTCTACAACCTCAGCAACTTTAATAATTTCGTTTTGATTTGTTTCTGTTGATTTCATTTTTGTTTCAACAATCTTCTCATCATCTTTTACAACTTTAATGATTTCAGGTGCTGCAGGCGGTGGTGGCGGCGGTGGCGGTGGCGGTGTATTTAATTGTTGTGTCATAGGAACCTCTTCATCTAAAAAGGCATCATCAATAGCCATAGATAAAACTTCAATATCTTTTGCATACGATTTGTACTCGATAGCTAAATAGGTCAACAACAAAACAGAGACTAAACCTATTTGAAAATTAAGAAAACTATTCCTCTTAGGGTCAACGTTTGGATTTTTCTTTGGTTTCATATTTTTTAATTAGTACGCTAATTTATATATTTTTTTTAAAAAATGATTATTCTTTAAATTGATTTTTTAAAATAACCCAATAATACATGATTATAAGCATTGTTAAGCTACCTACTACATTCGCCAAAACGTCAAATATATCGGCATGTCGCTTGGTTGTAAACACTTCCTGAAAACATTCTATGATTATACCAAAAATCAATGAAAAGAAAAAAACGAAGCTTACTGTTTTTATTGATTTTTGGTAGTTATGCTCAAAAAAAAGCATTAAACATGCAAACGCGCTCAACACAAAATGAAAAGAAAAATGCACTATTTTATCCGCCAAAAATACTTTTGGCATAGATGAAACGTTAATTTCAACCAAACTTAAATATAACATAAGCCCCATCCAAAAGATGAGAAGTAAACTATATTTTAATCTAAGCACCTATTAATTCTCTATAATTATCTGCTGACAACAAATCATTTAATTGTGAGGTATCATTAATTTTTAATTTTATCATCCATCCTTCTCCGTAAGGGTCTGAATTTACTAATTCTGGGGTGGTATCTAGGTTTTCATTAAATTCTAGAACCTCTCCTTTAACAGGTAAAAACAAGTCTGACACGGTTTTTACTGCTTCTACCGATCCAAAAACAGCATCTTTATCGATTGTCTCTCCAACGGTATCAATATCAACATATACAATGTCTCCCAATTCTTTTTGTGCGAAATCAGTGATACCAATTGTTGCAATATCTCCTGATACGGCAATCCATTCATGGTCTTTTGTGTACTTTAAATTTTCAGGTGTTTTCATTGAGTTTAAATTTATTAATTACCAAAATTATATCGAAGCGTAAATCCTGATCGAATATTTGTCAAAGGGAAAGAAGTTGAAACTACTGCCTTAGAAAACGAATGATCGTAAAAGAAAATTGCCACTAAGTTTTTACTAAATGAATAGTCAGCGGTTAATTTTGCTGTCCAAATATTTTGTCCGCCCGACAATCTATCATTTCCTACTACATCCAAATACCGAATAATCGTTTTGTTATTACGAAACGAAAAATCAACTTTTAGATTTATATCACTCTTAATAATACCGGTTGGTGTTCCTGCATACCGCGACGTAAATGATACGTTTTTAATCCGATATCCCATTCCTACAACATATTCTAACCCTTTAACGTCGGTAACTAAGTTATTATCAAAACTGAGCGATATTGACCGATCTCTTTTTATTTCGGTCAAAAACTTATACGATCCCTTTAACTCAAAATCGGCGCGGATTAACGGATTAAACTGCTCTATTAAATTCACATTTGATATCAAGAATTCTGAATTGTAATTTCCTGAAACAGCGTTTAAACTGCCTGGATTTCTATCGTATTCGTAATTTGAACGGTACGAGTTTATCGTATACGTAGATAAATAGCCGTGATGCAACGAAAATCTTTTAAAGTTTTCTTTAAACCAATTAATTTTCATTAATCCTGCATATTTGATATTCCAATTCGGTAAAGGTACGTTTTTAAATGTATTGGTAGAATATTTAGTCGCATCATTACCCGTATAAGCGGCTAACAATGAAGGTATTAATACTTCTTGGCTGTTTTTACCAAATCCAACTGGATAACCTAAGTTTTTAGCATGAATTGGATTATTTGGATTGTCATATACCGGGAAATTTTTGGTTCCGTAATATTGTTCAGCCAAACGATTGGCTACAATCAAACGATTGGATTTGAACGACTCAAATGATTTTGAAAAAGTTTCGCTTGACTCATCAAACGAGGTACTAATCAAAACTGTTGATACCGAATAATTACCTGTTGTTAAAGGAGATTGTCCTTGATATACGCTGTTTTGAACGTTAAATTGTTCCGAATAATTATCGGCTTTGATTCGATTGGCTATCAATTCTATTTTAAAATCAGGAAACAAATCCACAGATGCGGTCATGTTTAATGTTTTTGATTTTACTTGCGTATAACTTTGGTTAAAGTTTTGATAGTTGGTCAAATAACCTCTGGATGCCATTTCATAACGTATGTCGTCTTGACTACCAAAAACATACCCTAATGTTGGTGCTGATGTACCAAATACGCCTATGCCTGGCAAATAACCAGGTAATAAGGTTCCGTTGTTTTCACTATAATTAACGCGTAAGCTTTTTATACTTGTTACAACCCCCATAAATCCATCGTATATGCCTCGACCGATTCCGTTTTTATTTCCTTCGTCTGCTTTTGTATTTTCTTGCGTGTTATTGGTCGGAGGTGCTGTAAAATCCTTTACATCTTTTTTCCTTTCTGTTTTCTTTTTGTTATTATAACCCAAAAATTTATAAAAACGGGTCATGTCCAAAGTTGTATTTAGCGTATGTGTATTGGCATTTTGGATGGTATTTCCTAACTGATACGTTATACCGTCTTCAGCTTTAACAGTAGAAGTTGCCGTATTAGAACGTCTCCAATCAAAGTTACTGGTATAGGCATACGTGCTTTTAAGAAATTCAAAAACAGGAAATTTATCTATCGGCAAATCATAATTAAATCGAAACGATTGTCGGTGATTATTTGGTGTCCCAAAAGCAAAAAACTCATCCCAAATGGTAAAATCTTCTATCGCCTTATTATTACTGTCTAAATAATTTCTTACAATATTATTATTCGTCGCATTATAATTTAGCTTAATAGATTTTGTTATATTATGATTAACTACATAATTATATGATGTTCCAAAATTTCTTCGGTACAATGGATCTAATGGAATACCCTGTACTTCCAATTGTCTGAATTGTTGGCGGCTCATATCTCTTGTTATGTTTGAACTTATCGAAACACTTTCTGGTAAGGGTTTGAAATTCAAATCCAATAAAAACTTTAGATAGGAACTTTTTGATAAAAACTGAACGTTTTTTAATGGTTCTATTGGTTTAGATGTAAAAGCATACGTATAATCCGCACCTGTTTTTACATTTTGCTGTTTTAACTCTTCAATTTGAAAATCATGATGTAAAAGCTCGCTGTACGCATAGTTTAAAGTCACATTTTCAGGATCATAAAAATGTTTTTTCTGTTCTGGACCACGTTCTTTTCGAACGCCTATTAAACTATAGCTTGTTCTTTTTGTGTAATCAATAGCTCGATTTAAAATATCGTTAGCATTAGCTAAATTGCTATTTTTAACCACTTCTAATTTAACATCTGCAGATTGCGGATCATATTCTGGCGTTATAAATTGTTCTCCGTTGGAGAAGTTAAACGGTATATTTAATCTAAAATTTTGAGGTAATAACTTTCCTACATTTAAGTTGGTTACCAAATCATATTGTAGTGATTCTTGACGGCTTCTTTCATTAGGTCCTTGTTCTAAAGCGCCAAATCCCATCGTACTCATTCGACCTGTAGCAGAGTAGGTTGCAACATCCGCAACATTACCATCCACACTTGCCAAAGCAGCCATCCCTCCTTTATTGTCCATATCCGCTAAACGTAATTCATTAAACCAAACTTCGCCGCAAACATCATTTTGTGTGTTGTTTTTAACGCCTACCATTAAGTTTCTGACACTTCCAAAATCGGGATTTCCTTTGATGCCTAAATTACCTTGTCGGTATATTTTGGTATTGTCTTTTGTTGGATCGTTAAACGATGCCAATTTCAATACGGTCAAATCTTCCAACAACAAATTCAAATTATTTTGTACCGGCCATACCTGATCAGGTAAATTTGCCCCTGCATTAGTGACTACTAAAGGCACTTCTACTTGATAAAAATTATCCGTTAAATCGTTTCCGAATCGAACAAAAGCACTCAAGTCTCCATCTTTTAAAGTATTTGGAGCGATTGCTTCGGCATGTACAAACATTTTTAGTTTATTAAACTGTCGCATATCAACACTTGTTGCCTTAAAAACAGCTTTACCTTCATTTTTTTCTAAACCACATACTTTTATTGATAATGATTGCTCGTTTTGATTAATCAATGTATTGTTAGTTGTTAATTGTTCGCGATATACGCCTGGCGGTAATACGTATGGCACAGGAGTTCGTGCATCATTTTCAATAACATTTACCACATTAATATCAAACTGTGCTTTTGAATTATCCACTCCCGAACTGGTTTCGTTAAGGGTGTTGGTGTAACGTCTCCAATCACCTCGTACTAAATCTAAGGTTCCGAAACGCAAAGTCACCTCTTGACTAAAACCTGTTAAATACATTCGCATAAATCGAATCGAATTGTAACCCGACAAACCACCCACATTTTTTTCAGGGTTAAAAATGGGTATTTTATACTGAATCCAACGTACTTTTTTGGTTGTTCCGTTTGGTAATTCACGACTAGTGTCTTCTCTGATATCGGCAACATACTTATCGCCTATTTTTATACCTTGTTTAACATCGATAGAATACTCCAAATACGCATCAATTGTATTCATGGTATTGTCTCTATTTACATCTTCCGCATCGGGTAAGGTCGAATTTCCTCTATTGGTGTCTGTAACAGTTACTGGGGTATTTCCCTGTAATCCATTAAACTTTTTGTACCGCTGAATAACATCACCTGAAGCATTTAAAAAATATTGATAATCATCTGCTGCTGGATCTGGAAAACCTGAGAAGCTAGGATATTTAACTGCTTCTTCCGCATTATTTAATCCATCCAACCCAACATCTTGGTTATTTCTACTCGCTTCTGATGTATCAAAAGCATACACTAACGATTGTGTAGACGGCACTTTACCCCATGAAGTTTCTACCGTATTTTGCAAACCACCTGCTGCAGGCAAACCATTTTCATATTGTTTACGTCCATCTTTTAAGATGTCTTCAGAAATTTCACCCAAATGAAACACGACTTTACCTTCATTAGCAACTGGCACTTCATTTTCTTGATACGGATCCATCATCCAAAACTGGATGTACTCTACATTTGACCTCTGAAAATCGGTAGTATTAATCGAACGCATGATACCTCCCCAATTTTCTTGTGGATTAGCAAAAGTACCGCCATTAGCAAGAATCGGATTAAAATTATATGGTCCGCGTTCTTGTGGATTATACGATAAATCCAAGGTAAAAATAGCTTGTGTAGAACCTATTGCTACATTTTGTTTTGGAAAAAGCTCATCGATAAAAATCCTTCTGGTTTTATTTAACGATAACATGTCCTTTGTAATTCCTCCTGGTGTAGAATTATAAAAAATCGGATCAACAGAATACCATGATAATTTAGCGCGCTTGCTTCCGTAAATAACATCATCATTTGCTGCTTCTCCTCCAAAATCTATTGGGGTACTGGCTAAACTCCAAGCGTTAGCAGCACTCATGTCGATTGAAGATTGTGATCCTTCAAAATCATCTACATAGATGGTTGATTCGCCTTCAAATTTATCCCCTTTTGGTGTGTTCGGTTTTAAAACTGCAAATTCTCCTTTAAAAGCTATATTAGACGGTACTTCCGTTTTTATGGTAGGATACATATTAGCCAAACGGGTTAAAAATGGCACCTCTGTTGAGTAGTTAAAATTCATCCCATAGATAGAATTATTTACAGACTCTGATCCAAAACTTGATTTTTGAGTAATCGGTCTTTCATTTAAATTTAAGAGTGTCGCTCCTATCAAAAATTTATCTGAAAATTTATGCTCGACATTAACCCCTGAAAAACGACGTGTTTGTTGTCCAAAAATAGAGTTGTTTTCAACAGAAACTTCTATCGGAATATTTGATGCTTTTAATGATGGATCTAAAATTTGTACGCGCCCTGCTTGGTAATTTACGGTATAATCAATTCCTTCTGACAGTACACGACCACCAGCACGCACCAAAACCGAACCTTTAGGAACGTTAAATGCTCCGAGTGGAATACCATCGCCTCCTGTTGAGCTGTACTTTCCTTTTAATTGAAACTTGTTTTTTTGGTTATCCTGCAAAGAACCTGCTTGCGTTAATCGATACATTTCGGTATAAACGTACTTTTTTTGATTTTCGTTATACGAGCTTATACTTTCATAATCTTCCTGAGAAGGATTTACAGTTAGCTTATCAAATAAGGTTTTACCAAAAGGCTCAATCGTTGTGAATATAACCCTACCATATTGTGCATCTACGGTTATACCTGGTACAAAATCAAAAAAACCATCACCACCTGCCTCTGGATCATTATTAAAATTTAAACGATCCATGTTTAAAACTTTCAATAATGGGGTATTGGTAACTTGTTGCGGATTTTTGTTAGCATCACTCGGAAATACCTCACCCGTTACAGGTCTGATGTAATTTATGGGTGTAGGATCTGTATAAACAATATTTAATTTAAAATCATTTGGAGATATTTGATACGCTCCTGGAACTTGATAAATATTTTTCATCATCAAATTCCAAACAGGTTTAGTGACATCTGTTAAATTACTCTTTAACATTTTTAACACCAAGGCTTGTGATGAAACAGCTTCTGTAACTGTATTTTGCCCTGTCACTACGGTCGACTCTACACCGCCATTACCGAATTCACCCACTCGATAGATTTTGTCTCCCACAGTATATTCATAAGCTACGGCTAAAACTTCATCATTGGTTAATCGTTGTGATAACGATATATAACCTAACTCCGCATTATATGTAAACTCTGAAGATGTTAATTTTCGAGCATTTTCTAATTTTGCATAATCTACTCCCTCTTTAGGAGTAAAACCTGTAAAACCTGTACTTGCCAATCCGACATCTCTAATATTGGTATTCAAATACGAATTGGATTCGCCTATTGTTAACGGATCGTATTTATTATTACCGTTATCCGATGGGGTATCGGGATTTACTTTAAAGAAATCTTGTGAAATCGTAGCTAATGCTACAATTTTTTTATCATCAATTGGCTGTTTAGTAGATGTTGATGTCAATTGCGCCTCACCGATATCCTGTAACGCGATAATGTTTCGCATATTATTATCGGTATTCCCTACTCTATTTTGTCGGTTGGTTACCCAAACTTCGATACGTGTTATTTTAACTCTACTATCTATAAACGGATAATTTTCTAAGGTTTTATCGTACCTATTTCTAAAATATTGAGATAAAAAGAAATGACGGTCGGCGTCGTATTCTAAAGCAAAAAGATTATATGGTTCTACGGTTCCGCCACCTTCTGCAACTACGGTTTTGGTTTGTGATTTTTGTTCTGAAAAAATACCTGTTACCATTGTATTTCCGAACTTTAGCTGGGCTTTTACCCCAAATAAACTTTGAGCACCTCGTATAAGGGAACTGCTTAATGGCATACTCACGTTACCCAACTCGATTTTTTGTACAATATCGTCTTCGGTTGGAGTGTAGGATAACTTAAATAAATTTTGGAATGAAAACGTCGATTTGGTATCGTAATTTATGTTTACATCCAAGCGTGTACCTACCTTACCCAATAAACTCAAGCTGATTCGTTGATCAAAATCAAATGAATAGGTACGCCTGTTACGAGGTGATAACGCAGGATTATCTTGTTTGGTATAGCGCATTCCTAAGTCGACCTCAACCGAACCTGTGGGTTTTACATCGATGGTATTGCTTCCGAAAATGGTTTCAAATAATCCTGATTTGATATAATATGTAGGTAATAAATCTTTTTTAGCATTATCGTCGGCTACCTTTTCGTCTATTGAATTTATTTTTTTTCTGAAATAAGCTTTCATAGCCTCCTGCTGCGCTCTTTTTTCAAATTGCTGAGGAGTTAAAACCAAAGGTTCGTCGATATCAAAATCCGATTCTCCTTCTATCTTTCTATAGATATAGGTATTCGTTTCCGGATCATATGTGTATTTTGAAACAATACTATTGGAGTCGGGCAAACTCAAATCTGCCAAATCAACTCCTTCTTTGATCGAATCTTTTTCTTCTAAATCAAACTCTTGTGCTTGTAATTTTTCAAAAGAAAAACAAGCTACAATCAACAGTAAGATTGTGATACAATTATGAACTTTTGAGAATTTCAACAAACTATATTTTTTTCAGTACTTGTTTAATAATTTCTTCGGTTGAAGCCTCTGGATGATCTTTCAGATAAGCTTCGACGTACTTTTCTCCAATTTTTTTCGCTATTCCTAAAACTTCTAATGCTGCCAAAGATTCTTCTTTATTGATTGACATTGATGAAGCTTCTAGCTGGTACATTTCATCCGAAATCTTAATCACTTTATCTTTTAAATCTAGGATTACACGTTGTGCTGTTTTTAAACCAATTCCTTTTACTCCTTGAATTACTGCGACATTGCCCATTGCTATCGCAGATTTAATCTGCGATGGATTTAAAGAAGATAACATTACTCGAGCCGTATTGGCTCCTATTCCAGAAACGGACAAAAGTAACACAAATATCTCTCGCTCTGACTTTTCCATAAAACCGTACAATATATGCGCATCTTCTCGAACGATTAGATGGGTGTATAGTTTTACAAAATCAGTTGTAGGCAATAACGAATACGTATGTAGCGAAATATGCAATAAATACCCCACTCCCGCACAGTCTACAACGACTTCGGTTGGTGTTTTTTCAGATATTTTACCTTCTATATGCGCTATCATTTGTTATTTATTTGGATTTTTCTTGGGCATCAACCACTGCAACAATGGTCATGTTTACCATTTCTTCTACACTTGCGCCTAATTGAAAAATGTGTGCTGATTTTTTTAATCCCAACATAATCGGTCCTATCGAATCGGTTTTATTTAATTCTTTTAAGATTTTGTAAGTAATGTTTGCCGAATCTAAATTTGGAAATATCAACGTATTGACTTTTTTTCCTATTAATTTAGAAAATGGAAACTTTTTATTTAACATCTCTGAATTCAAAGCAAAATCAGCTTGTAGTTCTCCATCAATGATTAATTCGGGATGATTTTTATGCAAATAATCCACAGCTTCACCTAATTTACTTTTGGTATTTTTAGTTGATCCAAAATTAGAATATGAAACTCCTGCAATAATCGGCTCGATTCCAAAAACACGCACCATTTTAGCGGTCATTAATGCAATCTCCGCCAATTGTTCTTTGGTTGGATCTTGATTGATTGCTGTATCTGCCAAAAACAAAGGTCCGCGATCGGTTAACATCAAGTTGGTTGATGATACACGTTCTACACCATCTTCTTTACCTATTACTTCTAACAATGGATTTAACGCATTTGGATAACTTCTGGAATATCCTGAAACCAACGTATCTGCTAATCCTTCGTTAACCATCATCGCTCCAAAATAACTCCGTTCGGTCATTAGTTTTAAAGCATCAAACAAGGTTACTCCTTTGCGTTGTCTGGATTTCCAATGAGTTTCTGCAAATTTACGGCGTTGGTCGGCTTGTTTTTTCGATTTTGGATCGATGATTTGTACATCGCCTTCAAACTCTAATTCTTTCATCAACTCTTCGATGATAACTCGGTTTCCTAATAATATCGGAATTCCTATTTTTTCATCGTGTATAATTTGAGCTGCTTTTAACACGTCAAAATGTTCTGCTTCTGTAAAAACAATTCGTTTTGGATTTCTTTTGGCTCTATCGGTTAACAAACGTAATAACTTGTTATCCGAACCTAATCGGTCCATTAATTGATTTTCGTATGCTTCCCAATCTGTGATTGTTTTTTTAGCAACTCCAGAAGCAATTGCTGCTTTGGCAACAGCAGGTGATACGACTGATATCAATCGTGGATCTAATGGTTTTGGTATAATATAATCCCTACCAAAAGTTAATTTTTTGTGCCCGTAAGCAATATTAACTTGCTCTGGCACGGGTAATTTAGCTAACTCCGCTAATGCTTTAACGGCTGCAATTTTCATTGCTTCATTAATTTTTGTTGCTCGAACATCTAAGGCTCCTCTAAAAATAAATGGGAATCCCAATACGTTATTTACTTGATTAGGATGATCTGACCGACCTGTTGCCATCAATACATCTTGTCGAGTAGCTAAAGCTAAATTATATTCAATTTCGGGATCGGGATTTGCCATCGCAAACACAATCGGATCGGCTGCCATTGACAACAACATCTCTGGTGTCATGATATCTGCCACAGATAATCCAACAAAAACGTCTGCATCTATCATGGCATCTACCAATGTGTCTATTTTTCGAGAAGTTGCAAATTCTTTTTTCTGACTTGATAGATTTGGGCGATCATCTCGGATTACTCCTGAACTATCAATCATTACTATGTTTTTAGCCAATGCACCAAAAGATTGGTATAATCTTGTACAAGAAATAGCGGCAGCTCCTGCTCCACTTATAACTATTTTTACATCTTCTATCTTTTTATTGACCAACTCTAAAGCGTTGATCAAGGCAGCACATGAAATAATTGCGGTACCGTGCTGGTCATCGTGCATTACAGGAATATCCAGTTCTTCAACCAATCGTCTTTCAATTTCAAAAGACTCAGGAGCTTTAATATCTTCTAAATTAATCCCTCCAAAGGTTGGAGCAATTGCTTTAACGGTTTGAATAAATGTTTCTACATCTGTCGCATCAACTTCGATATCAAATACGTCGATATCAGCAAATATTTTAAACAGCAACCCTTTTCCTTCCATTACAGGTTTTGAGGCTTCTGGACCGATATTACCCAATCCCAAAACCGCAGTTCCGTTACTGATTACAGCTACTAAATTCCCTTTGGCGGTATATTTATAAACATCTTCTATATTGGCTGCAATCTCTAAACAAGGCTCGGCTACTCCTGGAGAATACGCCAGCGACAAATCGCGTTGCGTAGCATATTTTTTTGTTGGTACTACTTTTATTTTCCCCGGAACGGGCTCTGAGTGATACAATAACGCATCCTTTCTTTTACTTTCCTTGTTCATATGTATCTATTGGTGCAATAATTTTGCAAAGTTAAAAGTATTATTTATAACAAAATGATAATTCTAAGTTAAATGTTACGGATATAGTAAATACTTTTTACGTACTTCTTTAAATTTATTCAAATCTGATTGCCACGATTGTTGTATCGCGTCGATAGTTAATCCAGATTCTATTTGATGTTGTAGTTTTTGTGTGCCTGCCAGCTTAACAAAAAACGAATTAAAAAAATTGGTTTTATCTTTGGATACCTCAAACGCTTTCATCAACCATTTTAACTCTAAATGATTTACCCTACTGGCTTGCGTCAAATCTTCACCATAACATATTTTTCCTTGATTTTTGGGAATTTTAGCCCCCTCGTTTGATACTGGAGTAAATTGGTACGGCATCCCATAAAATTCTGGAGAACCATATATTTGAAACTGCTGATTAGTCCCGCGACCAACACTTACATCTGTACCTTCAAAAAAACACAAGCTTGGGTACAAATTGATCGATTGGTCGTTTGGTAAATTTGGTGACGGTTTTATCGGTAAACTATACTCCTTTTGATGGGAATAATTTTTACATTTTATTACGTTTAATACTGCTACTTTTTGATTGGCCAACCATTTTTCGCCATTAATCATTTGAGCATATTCGCCAATAGTCATACCGTGCAAAACAGGGATCGGGTGCATCCCAACAAAACTTTTAAACTCCGCTTCTAACACAGGCCCATCTACAATATGCCCATTCGGATTAGGTCTATCTAATACTATTACAGGGATATTATTTTCGGCACAAGCCTCCATAATGTAATGTAACGTTGAAATGTAGGTATAAAAACGTACGCCCACATCTTGTATATCAAACAACATCACATCGATATCTTTGAGTTGATCGGCACTTGGTTTTTTATTGTTTCCGTATAGTGATAAAATGCTTAATCCTGTTGTGGCATCTTTACCATCCTTAATATGCTCGCCTGCGTCAGCTTTACCTCTAAATCCATGCTCTGGAGCAAATACACTTTGGAATTTTACCCCTCGCAACAATAGCGAATCTACAATATGTATAGGTTTATTTTTAACATTAAAAATCACGCTGGTTTGATTGGCAACCACCCCTACTCGTTTGCCTTTTAACAAGGGGAGATAAACCTCTGTTTGATTAGCGCCTGTTACAATTTTTCCTTCTGGAGAAGAAGTCACTACTTTACTTTTTTTGTTTTCTTTAGAAGAACCTGTTGCTGTAGGTGTAATTCCGCAAGAAAATAATGAAAAAGACAGTAATAAAACTGTATTTTTGAAAGCTAATATTGATATCATTTACTTTTTTGAATTTAGAATTTTTTATAGCAAAACGTCTCATCACGACTAAGGGGTACAAAAGTAGCATATCTGCCCCTATAATAAAAATTGCAATTGTGGCTATCGCCATAGGCGTAGTCATGATGTTGCTATCGATTGCCTCTGGCTTAGGACTTCAAAAAAAAATACGCGAAAAAATTTCTGGATTTAATGGTCATATTATTATTAGTCCATATGACGAAAACCAATCACAAATCAGCACTGTTCCGCTAAAAACGAGCGAAGATTTTTACACTAATTTACGTCAGATTTCGGGGATTCAACACCTGCAAGGTGTAGCTACAAAAACAGGCATCATCCGAACCGAAAACACTTTTGAAGGCATTTTGTTTAAAGGAGTTGACAGCACCTACCAATGGTCTACTATCGCCGAATACCTTACCGAAGGACGGTTACCTAACACAAAAAGTATCTTAAACAACGAAGTTGTTTTATCAGAATATTTAGCCAACCGACTCGAGTTAAAAACAGGCGATACTTTTTCGACCTATTTTATGAAAAACACAGGGAATAAAATCCCAAACCTACGTGTTTTTAAACTCGTTGGGATTTACAACTCAGGATTTGAAGAATTTGATTCGAGTTTATTAATTGGCGACATCCGACACATCCGACGGATGAATAAATGGCAAAATCACGAAATCGGAACACTCGAAATTTTTATTTCTGATTTTAATGAAATTGAATCCAAAGGTCAAGAAATTTACACTGCCATCCCTGCCGAGTTAGACGCCAAAACCATCAAAGAAAAATATGCCTCGATATTTGAGCTACTATCACTATTTGATTTTAACATCATTGTTATCATATCAATTATGATTCTTGTTGCCACAATCAATATGGTTGTCGCTTTGTTGGTGTTAATTTTAGAACGCACCCAAATGATCGGAATCCTAAAAGCGTTAGGCACATCCAACTGGAGCATTCGAAAAATATTTTTGTACAACGCTACATACCTTATCGGAAAAGGACTTTTATACGGAAACACTATTGGTATCGGTATGATTTTAATTCAAAATTATTTTGGCATTATCAAACTTGATCCAAAAGATTATTATGTTAACGAAGCCCAAGTACATATCGAATGGTGGCACATCCTCGCTCTAAACGGAGGAACCGTAGCCGTGTGTTTGATTGTTTTGCTAATACCCTCGTATTTGGTGAGTAAAATTTCGCCCTCAAGCGCGATGCGATTCCATTAAAACCCAACTCGTTTTCATTAAGTTTATAGTATCTTTGTCAAAATTTTTGAATATGTCTGCAAAAATCACTCCTTATAAAGATTCCACCGCATCCAAAAAAGATCAAGTGGCTCAAATGTTCGACACCATTTCTGGAGAATACGACAGTCTTAACCGAATCATTTCTTTTGGAACAGACGTTGCTTGGCGCAAAAAAGTAATCCAATTGGTAGCTGAAAAAAAACCAAATGCCGTTATTGATATTGCAACCGGGACAGGTGATTTAGCGATAATGATGCAGACTACCTCAGCAAAAAAAATAGTCGGACTTGATATTTCTGCAGGAATGTTAGCTGTTGGAAGAAAAAAAATAGCTGCAAAAAATCTTTCTGATCAAATTGAAATGGTGTTAGGAGATTCTGAAAATATTCCTTTTGAAGACTCCAGTTTTGACGCTGCCACGGTATCATTTGGTGTTCGGAATTTTGAAAATTTACATAAAGGACTAGCCGAAATTTTACGCGTTTTAACCCCTGAAGGGCAATTAATTATTTTAGAAACGTCAGTCCCAACCCGAACACCTTTTAAACAATTTTATAATTTTCACTCTAAAAACATATTGCCACTTATCGGAAAGCTATTTTCAAAAGATAAAAAAGCATACACCTATTTATCTGAGTCCGCATCCGTTTTTCCGTATGGAGAAGCCTTACGCCAAATCCTTTTAGAAGTTGGATTTAAAGACGTTCGTTTTGAACCACAAACTTTTGGAGCTGCAACAATTTATATCGCCAAAAAATAAATCCATGAGATTACACATTAGCATTATACTACTTTTTACAGGTTTATTTGCATCTGCACAATTCGGAAAAGACCCCATAATCAACTTGCATGATATGGATGAAAAAACGATTACTTGGGGGTATTATTTAGGGTTTAACAGTTATCATTTCAAAACCGACTACAAACAGCTGGTTACCGAAGAAATCGAAACAGACAAATCCATCGGTTTTAATGTTGGATTAGTCGGAGATTTAAAACTGAACAACTATTTTAATTTAAGATTTGAACCAGGATTAAGCAGTAACACCCGAACATTAACGTTTCCTCAATTTACCAAAAAAACACAACGCACACGAGAAGTTCAATCTACTTACATTCATTTTCCGTTATTGCTAAAAATATCTACAGAACGTGTTGGAAACATCAAGCCTTTTATTTTAGGAGGATTGTCTACCGCGATTAACTTATCCAGTAATTACAATTCCGCAGAAGATAATTCTACCGGGAAATTTAGATCCAATCGCATCACCAATTATTATGAATTAGGCGTTGGGATTGATTTGTATCTCGAATATTTTAAATTCACTCCTTCTTTAAGAGGTGTATTTAGTGTGGGTGACGAGCTTGTGCGTGATACCGACCCCAATAGTCCATGGACAGGAAATATAGCCTCAATGTCAACTCGTGGCGTTTTTGTTAATTTTACTTTTCAATAAAATTACTTCGAAGCTTTTTTATTTTTATTTAATTCATCTTGTAACAAACGCATTGCCCTTTGTTCTCTTTCGAGTGCTCTAACTTTATATTCTTCAAATTCTAACTCAAGCTCTGACAAGTTCTTTTTGGCTTCTTCTGTAATAGTATTACTGTTTTTGAATCTATACGAATAAAACGCTACCAAAAGCACCAGCAATAATATTATCGAAAAAATAATCGACATAAAAGTTTGTTTTGCCATTTGCATTCCTAAAAAAGGAAAACTATCTATTGCTAATATCTTATCATTCAAATCCGCTTTTGTTAAAATCAACTCGCGTTGAGTAGTTTTTAATTCTTTAGATTGAGCAGCTAATTTTAATTGAGCTTCTTTTAATTTTCGATTTGCTATTTGTATTGAATCTAACGTATGGATTTTTAATTTTTCCAACCAAAGTACTTTAACTACTTTGGAATCTTGGTAATTACTTGATTTATCCATCACAAAATCAAAACGCCCCTCAATGGTACCACTATCAACAGAGGAAGATGGTTTTGATTTTTTAACCACTTCAACTTCTTGAGCAGCAGCTGAAAAAAGAGCAAATACAATACAAAATACTAGTGAAAATTTAATTCTCATAACTATTTAAAAATTTAAATCCAGTGCAAATTTACATATTTATTAAAGTGTTTGCCCTACTTTTATAAAGAAAAAAACAGCTCTTATCAACATACAAAAATCATGTTCACACACTTAATTTTACTTCGAGGCATCAACGTTTCGGGACATAATATCATCAAAATGGAAGCCCTCAAAAAAGCGTTAGAAACCGCTGGATTTACAGATGTAAAAACTTACATCCAATCAGGCAATGTGTTTGTTACTACCCCTGAAGAAAACCCAAACCAAGTAGGATTCGACATCACATTGGTAATATCCAAAACATTTGGTCACGATGTTCCTGCAATTGTTATTAGCAAAAATGATTTAGAAGCCTGCTTTGTTAACAATCCTTTTTTGAAACGGGATAACGCCGACACAAAAAAACTATATGTCGCTTTTGTATCCAAAACATTAACACCAAATAGTATTCATGATTTAAAAATCAGCCAAATCAAACCCGATGAAGTAGCAATTGATACCAATCGAATTTATATTAAATACGACAACTCACCCGCCAAAACCAGATTAGACAACAAATACATTGAGAAAAAACTTGCCGTAATTTCAACCATCCGAAATTGGAATACGGTAAGTAAATTGTTAGAAATGTACAAGTAACGCAATTTTTTACAAACGTTTTTTTTTATATTTTTTTTATATTTACTTATACTAAATCCCAAAAAACTATAACTATGAAAACTGCAATTACTACATTTCTTTTTACAATTGTTCTTTGTTCCAAATTATTTGCACAAACCCCTCCTGTTGTGTATATTAATTTTGTTTCTCACAATGAACCCAATGATAATTTACATACTAGTATAAATTATCTCGACATGAAAACCAAGGTGCTCGAGTTAGCCTCTATTATTGACTCAAAAGGAGCCGCATGGAACCTTCAAACTTGTGATGGATTTGCTCGAGGGGCTGTTAATAACGAGACCAATCCGACTGTTAGTAATGTATTCAAAACACTAACTTCAGGATCTTATTCAGATAATATTGAAATTGATCCAAGACCCAAAACTACAAACGCGAGTTTATACAATATTGCAGATACATGGAATTATTTAAATACATTAGGATGTAATCCAACTCATACGGTTGGAGGATTTGTATATTCTACTCAGGATGCCACTACTCAACCTATCGATTGGTGGGTATTTCAGGATGAGATTACTTCCAAATCACTTCCTTTAACGAAATGGAAAGCTTCTATTATGTGGGGGGCAGGAAGCTACAAACCACACACTAATGACCTTAATGATTATGGGATTTGGAAACCTGATGCGGTTTCCTACACCTCAACACTAGAGTCTTTTTATAAACATAATCCAAACAATACCGTCTGGTATATTGGCAATGGTTGCCAACCGATACAATCCCTCGATGCGGATAAAAATATTGATGACATTCTTATTCCTTTAAAAGATTTTGTTGACAATGTACAGAATAAAACCCTTCCTCAAAATAAATTTTACGTTTATTCTGTGACTATAAATCAAAGAGAATTTGGATCTGTATTGTTTCAAAAAATATCCGATTTTTGTGATGTCATCAACTCTTGGGGAACATCTAAAATTCAGTGGAAGAAATTATCCGAAAAATTTTCTCTGTTTCAATCTTGGCAATCCACAACTGGTCTTGAGTACAGCCAATGGAATTGTGGAACAAGTCCTACTCTGGGAGTTTCCAAAAATGAATATAATAACAACACAATTTATCCAAACCCATCTAACGGAATTTATTACATGGAGTTTTCGGATAATCAATCCCATTCAATTGAAGTATTTGATGTTTTAGGTCATTTGATACTGAAAAAAGAAATCCAATCGAAGGATAAAATTGACATGAATCAACACAATAAAGGAATTTATCTCTTACGAATAGACAACAAAGAGATTAAAAAAATAATTATTGATTAGCTTAAATCCTTGAATAAAATAAAAAAAACCTCCGATTTCAATTGATTTGAAATCGGAGGTTTTTAAATATAAGACCTTAAAAAGATATTTACTCTTTTGTAACTTCTTTCTTTTCCTCACGTGGAGGTCTTGGCATTAAAGCCTTTTTAGACACTTTCTCTTTACGTGTTTTAGGATCTAGACCTAAGTATTTCACTTGGAAAGTATCTCCCATTTTAACCACGTCTGAAACGTTTTCTGTGCGTTCCCAAGCTAATTCAGATACGTGTAATAACACTTCATTGCCTGGAGCTTCTTGATATTCAACCACAGCTCCAAAATCAAGCATCTTGATTACTTTAACATCGTATGCTTCATTTAATTGAGGTTTAAATGTGATGGATTTGATTTTAGCCAATACCATTTCTATTCCTTTTGGATCGGTACCTAAGATTTCGATAATACCTTCTTCTGTAACTGGATCTTCTGTGATTACGATGGTTGTACCTGTTGCTTTCTGTAATTCTTGAATTACTTTTCCGCCAGGACCAATTAACGCGCCAATAAATGCATTTGCAATTCGACGGGTAATGATTTTTGGAGAATGTGCTTTTACATCTTCTCTTGGCGCAGCAATCGTTTCAACCAATTTACCTAAAATATGCAAACGACCGTCTCTGGCTTGCGCCAATGCTTGCTCCATAATATCATAACGTAATCCGTCAATTTTGATATCCATTTGACATGCTGTAATCCCATCAGCCGTACCTGTTACTTTAAAATCCATATCACCTAAATGATCTTCGTCTCCTAAAATATCCGATAATACAGCAAATTTAGTTCCGTCAGTGATTAGTCCCATGGCAATACCTGAAACTGGTTTTTTCATCTGAACACCCGCATCCATTAATGCCATTGTACCTGCACAAACGGTAGCCATTGAAGAGGATCCGTTAGATTCTAAAACTTCTGAAACCACACGAATAGTGTAAGGACAATTCGCAGGAATCATATTTTTTAACGCACGTTGTGCTAAATTTCCGTGACCTACTTCTCTACGAGACGTTCCTCTTAACGGACGCGCCTCTCCTGTTGAGAATGGTGGGAAATTGTAATGTAAATAGAATTTTTCTTCCCCTTGTTCTGATGGCGAATCTATTTGATTGGCTTCTCTTGAGGTCCCTAAAGTTACTGTTGCTAAAGCTTGAGTTTCACCACGAGTAAATAAAGACGAACCGTGAACAGATGGTAAATAATCCGTTTCGCACCAAATTGGTCTGATTTCGGTAGTTTTACGACCGTCTAAACGAATTCCTTTTTCAAGAATTACATTTCTAACCGCTTCTTTTTGTGTTTTGTAGATGTACTTACCGATTAATTCAGCTAAATCAGGATTTTCAGCGTGATCTTCTTCCGTAAATAAACCTTTAATCTCTTCTTTAATTTCTTGGAACTTTTCTGATCTTTCGCTTTTCGCAGAAGCCGCTTCAGCTACAGCATAATATTTATCGTAAGAATAAGACTTGATTTTTGCATAGACAGCCTCGTTTTCTGGTTCACCATCGTAGGTTCTGTAGGCAGGAGACCCAACAGCAGCACGTAATCTTTGTTGAGCAGCAATCTGAATTTTGATGGCTTCGTGAGCAAATTTAATTGCCTCTACCATTTCTGCTTCCGAAATTTCGTGCATTTCACCTTCTACCATAGCTACCGAATCCATAGAAGCTCCAATCATCATATCTAAATCAGATTGAGCCAATTGCTCACGACTTGGATTGATGATAAATTTTCCGTCGATACGCGCCACACGAACTTCTGAAATTAAGTTATAAAATGGAATATCAGAAACAGCTAACGCAGCCGATGCTGCTAATCCTGCTAAGGCATCAGGCATCACATTTTCGTCATGACTCATTAATTGAATCATCACTTGCGTCTCTGCGTGATAATCATCCGGGAAAAGCGGACGCAAAACTCGATCCACTAAACGCATGGTCAATACTTCGCTGTCACTCGGACGTGCTTCTCTCTTGAAAAACCCCCCTGGGAAACGCCCAGCTGCTGCAAATTTTTCACGGTAATCTACCGTTAAAGGCAAAAAGTCAACTCCTGGATTAGCCGTTTTAGCAGAGACAGCTGTAGCTAAAAGCATACAATTACCTAAACGCACTACTACGGATCCATCAGCTTGCTTAGCCAATTTACCTGTTTCGATGGAGATGGTTCTGCCATCTCCTAAATCAATGATTTCGTTAAAAACGTTTGGAATCATTTTTTAAAATATTTTAATTAAACAATGGATTTGTTGTTGTGTTGTTGTTGTGGACATCCAATGAAAAACTAAAACTTTTTTATCTAACCAAAAAGAGGTGCATCAGCACCTCTTTCTTATTTTCTAATACCTAATTCTTTAATTACTTCACGATATTTAACAATATCTTTCGCTTTTAAATAATCTAGTAAACTTCTTCTTTTACCTACCAATTTTACTAATGAACGCTCGGTGTTGTAATCGTGACGATTTTGTTTTAAGTGTCCTGTTAAGTGGTTAATTCTAAAAGTAAACAAAGCGATTTGACCCTCTGTTGATCCTGTGTTGGTAGCTGCGCCACCGTGTTTAGCGAAAATGTCCGCTTTTACTTCTTTAGTCAAGTACATGCTAATATTATTTAAATAATTGTTATGTATTGGTAACTATTACCAGTGTGCAAATGTAGGATATTATTTTTAATTTAAAAAAAGTTTGTTTTGATTACCGACTATACTTACAACATCCGTGTAAATTATCGTAATCTTCTTTTTGGGCTTTAATAAGCTCCGTATCGTGACCTGCTTTGGCAATGGATTGGCAAACAGCGGTTGGAGACGTTTTTTTCTCGTTTAAAATAACATGTAAGGTTTGAACGTCTTGATACCATATTGCAGATTTAACACCTGAAGTACTAAGTGCTGCTTTTTCAATCCGTTTTTTACACATTTCGCAATTGCCACTCACTTGAATATTGTGCGTGGCATTTTTATTTGGTTTTTGTTGTGCTTGTGTTAAAGTACCCGTCAATAGCACAAATAACAACATAAATGTATTTTTCATAATTTAAAAATTTATTTGATTTTATATCGTAAACCCGCATAATACATCGCTCCAAACACAGGGCCGTAAACCATCGAGGCATCAAAATAAGGGCTAAATGGGGCATCTGCACCAACAACTGCATTGTTTTGTTTATAATTGGTTAAATTTTCACCTCCAACATACAACTCAAAAGCGGAACTAAATGAACGGGTTATTTGTGCATTCATTAAAGTAAAAGCATTCGATTTATCCGCTAATTGGTACGCCGTTGGATTACTACTTGTAAAAGGTAGTTGCTGTTGTCCGATCCAATTAAGAGTATAATCAAATCGCCAGTGTTGTCCTTTATCCTTAATATGTGTTTTATACTCTAAATTGGTAAAAAAACGATGTTGTGCTTGTAGTGGTGTTTGATAGGTTCCTGCCAAATAATCCGTTGGTGAATCATAATATTTATACGATGTACGCACTGAAAAATGCGTTAACGGATCTATCGTGAAATCAACCTGTACGTTATTAGCAACTGATTTCCCATTTAAATCATACAATAAAACGGCTTGCGGTGACGAATAAACATCGATGATGGCTTTATTCTGAAAATCGGTTCGAAACAAATCAATTCCTATTTGTGCTTCTTTACCCCATAATTTAAAATCTTGTAAAAAGCTCAATCCATAATTCCAGGCGATTTCAGGATTTAACCCATACGGTTGATTTGGATTGTTTGACAGCAACATATACGTTCTGGAACTTGCCATTAAATGTTGGTTTTCAGCGAATACGTTTGCCATTCTTTTGCCACGACCACCCGACAATCGCACAATACTTTTTTCCCAAGGCACATACCTCAAATGCACACGAGGAGTTACGAATGTTCCTAATCGGTTGTGATTATCTATCCGACCACCAATGATAGCACTAAAGTTTTCTAAATTATCATAATTGTATTCAAAAAAAGCACCTACCGATGTATCTTTTCTATCATAAGAAACCGTATTAAACTGCTCATCATAGGTATCTGAAGCTAAATTTAATCCTGTAGTAAACTTATTTTTGGTATTCGATATAATCGAGTTGTAAATCAAGTTTGAATAAAAACTTTTTTGTTCAATATCATATATACGTAATCCGTAATACGATTGTTGTTTGTGTTGTGTATACGCGTTTTGAATACCAAAACTTTTATAAGGTGTTTCAGGAAAAACATATCCGACTTTAGCTGACATATCTGCACGTTCCGAATTGATTTCGGCTCCCCACACTTGATTTTTTAATTTATGAATATCGGGATTAAACCCAACTTGTCCGGTTTGTTTTTGATCTTTCATATATCTAAAATTCAGAAAACTAACCCAACCTTTTTCGGCATTGGTATATTGCCAACGGTTTAACACATTAATTTGTTTGCCCAATGGATTATCTAAAAAACCATCGTGATTCATATCTTTTTCTTGAAATCGAGAATTTCCGTGCAAAAACAAACTGGTACTCCACTTATCGGTTACTTTTTTATTAAAATGAGTATTCACCTCAACACGACTATCGGCTGAGCCATAAACATTCAGAAAAAAAGGAATATCATTTACTGGTTTAATTAATTCGGTATTGATTTGTCCTGAAATACTTTCATAACCATTAATTACAGAACCTGCGCCTTTGGTAATCTGAATACTTTCTATCCAAGTGCCTGGCACAAAATTCAACCCATAGGTTTGTGAGGCACCTCTTAACGACGGTATATTTTCTTCTGTAATTAAAATATACGGACTTGATAGTCCTAACATCTTAATTTGTTTGTTACCTGTAATAGCGTCTGAATAATTGACATCAACCGAAGGGTTCGTAGCAAAACTTTCGGAAAGGTTACAGCACGCCGCTTTTAGCAATTCTTTACTGGTTATTTTTGAAATAGTAGCAGTTTCTAAAAAAGACTTACTTAACGATTGTTGTTTAGAGGTGACTGTGACACCGTCTAACTCATTTGTTGAAACAAGAAAATGTTTAATCCTTTCCGCACCATGTACGTGAATTGTATCGGTACGATACCCCACATAACTGATAATAAGCATATGATACGCTTCTTTTTTAGGAATTGAAAATGTACCATTTTCATTTGTTGTAGTACCTATTGTGGTGCCTGACCAATATACATTGGCGCCCATGACAGGGATTTCTTTGGAGTCGGATGTTTGTTCTACTACAATTCCCTCAATATTTTGTGCATGCAGCACAACAGAGAAAAGTGTTAAACATCCTAAAAGGGATGTTTTTAACATAAGATAAATTGAAAATTGAAAAATTTGAAATCATAACGACTTGCGAAAAATCAATTTTTAACTTATCCGAAATAGGTATAATTACAATAGAGTTGATACAAAGGCGGAGCGTTGGATTCGAATGAATAATCCGCGATAAAATAATTTTCTTTAGAAGAAACAACTTCACCCAAATATCCTTTAAGTACGAGTACGCTAACCGCTATTATTTTAGTTTTTAAGAATTCTTTTTCAGAAAAAACTTTATCCGAAAAATCTTGAAGCAACAATACATCATCAGAACAACACGCTGAACTAATGTTAGTTTTTGGTTCACAACACGAATGTTCGGTAGTTGCCTCACACGAATGTGATTGGAATATACCACATGACTTCTCCTCTTCTTGAAAAATAGAGGAAACAGAAGCTACATTTCCTTGACAATAATGGATGTTTAAGGCAATCCCTGAATTAAAAAAAACAAGAATTCCTGATAAAAAAAGTACGATGCTATTTCTTATAACTGCCATACTCTAAAAATACACTTTTTACCACTATTTAAACAAACTTTTTTTGATAATAAAAAGCAGGGATCAATAAAATAACTATTACAGGCTGGATCAAAAAGCGCCGAACGTAAAATAGATATTGGTAACTCTCGTACGTTGTATAACGTAACATTAAATAAAATGCGACTAATAAAACGACTAATGACAAACTATACAACAAAATCGACAATTTGATAAACGATTTGTTTTTAAACAACACCATCAAAATCACCAGTGATACTATGGTATTTAACACATAGCGAAAAATCAAGTGCCCATATAGGCGTAACCCATCATAGTCAGGAAATGGTTTTGTAAGATAATCATCTTCAAAATAATCTAAAAAGGGGTCATAAAACAACTTTCGTTGAAAACCTCGGATTAACGCAAAAAAAACGACCAACCCAATTACTTTTAAAATGTCATTTAGATGCTTTAGTAAGATCTTTCGCATGATAAGAAAATTTATTAATCCATATAATCCAAAAGAAAAATACTATTCCGTAAATAAGTAACGGAAATACAATTTCATGCAGTAATACTTCATATTGTGGAAAATAATACAACGCTAATATTATTAAAACTATTCGGATTATATTTAAAACAAACACAAACAATCCTCCTATACTGGCAAACAACAAAGTGGTTAAAAATGGCCCTGAAAAAGCTAAGATAAAAGCCACAAACAAAACAATTACACTCATCGCGTTACACCCCTCAATCACACGCACAGTGGCTTTATTGCCAATATATACGAATACAGACGATTGCTTTGGATGGTGTTTTATCCAAGAATCATAACCTATATCCCTAATTATTCGACTTGATACTCGGGCTACGTTGGTGGTAATGTGATCTACTTCAAACTTTTTAGAATCAAATTGATCTAAATAAAATTTATATACTACAACTAATACCAAATAGGTTGCAACGAATCGAAGTATAAAATGAAAAAAGGGACGGTATTTTTGTAAACTTTTTTTAGTTACCACTCGTTTAATCGGTTATAATCTAATTTAAGAAAGATGAACAATAAAATAGTAAAACTCCACAAACCTGAGCCTCCATAGGAGAAAAAAGGCAACGGAATACCAATTGTTGGCATTACGCCTAAAACCATTCCGATATTTATCAAAAAGTGAACAAAAAAGATTGACGCTACACAATAGCCGTATACTCTATTGAATTTGTTTTTTTGAATTTCTGCCAAAAATAAAATTCGTAAAATCAATCCTGCAAATAATAGAATTACCAAAGCTGCTCCTAAAAAACCCCACTCTTCACCAACGATTGTAAAAATATAATCGGTATGCTGCTCGGGTACGAAATCGCCTCTAGTTTGTGTTCCTTCTAAAAATCCTTTACCACTCCAACCGCCAGAACCGATAGCAATCTCTGATTGATTGGTATTGTATCCTGTTCCTTTTAAATCAACTTCTCGACCCAATAATATATTAAAACGATCACGGTGATGGGGTTTAAATATGTTTTCAAACACAAAAGATATTGAATAAACGTACCCTACAATTATTCCAAAAACTACAAAAACAGGAGGTAAATCAATCCTATTTCTTTTATCTCTAAAATAAAAATAAATTATTCCTAATAAGGCAATCACTAACCCGATAACAACGTATTCTGGTCCAAAAACTAAGGTTAACATAAAAAATACGATAGCCAAAAAACCTATTAAAAGATAAAATCCAGGTAATCCTTCACGATACAAAACAATAAATAATATTGAGTATACTAACATACTCCCTGGATCAGGTTGTAATAAAATTAATGCTACAGGAAGAAACACAATTAATACAATTATCAATTGGTTTTTAATCGTACGTAAATTAATATTAATATCTGAAATATACTTTGAGACCGCCAATGACGTCGCTATTTTAGCAAATTCGGAAGGCTGAATACTGAATCCTCCAAACTCGTACCAACAGGTTTGTCCCGCTACCGTTTTTCCAAAAACAAATAAACCCGCTAATGAAAGTAACGAAACTACATATATAATACCTGCAAAACGTTCGTAAAATTTTGAATCAATATTAAAAACAATTAAAATTATTGGAATACAAAACGCAATCCATAACAATTGTTTGACGTATATATTTGATAATGAAAATATAAATGTGTTATCAAAAGACAATGTTGCCGACAGTACATTTAGCCAACCTATAAAAACCAAGGCACAAAAAATCACAATCGATAACCAATCGGCTTTAAATAAAATTTTACTAAAACTTGATCCCACGTTATTTATTTATTGTAAAAGGTTGACCACTAATATATTTAGCATATTCATTTTGCAAGCTGTATTCTAGCATACGTTTTTCCATATCCAATCGTTTAACTTCCCCTTTAACGTATTTTTCAATCATTAAAGAAGCTATTGGACCTGCGATTCGGGCACCGTAGTATCCATTTTCAACAAAAACAGCAATGGCTATTTTTGGATTTTCCATGGGGGCAAAAGCTACAAATATCGAGTGATCGGTTAACTGTGTTTTAACACCATTTATTTTGGCGAAATTTTCGGCAGTACCTGTTTTTCCGCAAATATTTAAACTATCTACTTGTAATCTACTCGCGGTTCCGCTTCTAAAAACCTCATGCAATCCTCTTATTACAGGTTCGTAATGTTTGGGATCAATTGTAGATACATGTTTGGTTAAAAATTTTTTATCTATTGTGCCACCTTCAATTTTTTTAACAATATGAGGTGTATAATAGTAGCCTTTATTTGCGACTACTGCCATCATATTCGCCAATTGTATCGGTGTTGCCAATACTTCCCCTTGACCGATTGCATTTGACACAGTAGTTGTTCCTCTCCAGCCTCCATTAGGATAATATCTTTGGTAAAATTTTGCATCAGGTATATGACCTTTTCTTCCTGCTGGTAAATCGTATCCCAGAAATTTACCCATACCTGTACTTTTGATGTGATTACTCCAGATGTTCATCGCATCGGCAGGTTTTACATATTTTGCCATCGTTTTGAGGTAGGTATTACCAAAGTAGGCATTACAAGATTTGGTTATACCTTGTAATAAATTATTCGATCCCACGTCATGACATCCCATAAATGCACCTCTACCGTATGAAAATCCATTTCGGCAATAAAAGTGGGTATGCTCATCAATAACACCTTCTTGTAATGCAACCAAAGCCGTCATTATTTTAAATGTTGATCCTGGCACATATTCGGCTAACAAGCCTCTGTCATATAGCGGTTTGGATATCGAATCGCGGTATAATTGAGTGTAATTTTTTGATTTATCCCGACCTACTAACAAAGCAGGATCGTATGAAGGCGCGGTGACTAATGCTAAAATCTCGCCTGTACTAGGTTCAATCGCAACGATACCTCCTCGTTTGTTTTTCATCAAAGCCTCACCATATTTTTGAAGTTCGATGTCTAAAGTCAAATGTAAATTTTTACCCTGAACAGCGATTGTATCGTATAACCCGTCTTTGTACGGACCAATCTCACGATTATACCGATCACGTTGTACATACTTCACTCCCTTTTCTCCTCGTAAAATATTTTCATAGGTTTGTTCAACACCTTGCATACCTATCAAATCGCCGCTTTTATAATATGGATTTCGATCGATAAGTGCCTCATTAACTTGTGTTATGTATCCAAAAACATTAGCGGCAACATCTACGTTATAATCACGTAAGGATCTTTTTTGGATATAAAATCCGTTTAAACGATTCATTTTTTCTTGTATCGCCGCATATTCTCTTTTGGTTAATTGAGATATAAACACGGAGGGTAATCGCGGACTCCATGTTGTTGCTTTTTTCATTTTTTTTAGAAAATCCGCTTTTGTAATCTTCATCAAATTACAAAATGCCATTGTATCCAGATTTTTAACCTCACGCGGAACAACCATTACATCATAAGAGCGTTGATTTGATACTAATAACTCCCCATTTCTATCAAATATATATCCTCTCTCTGGATAATCGTACTTAATTTTAATCGCATTATTATCCGATTTCACCTTAAAAGAGTCGTCAATTATTTGTAAATAAAACAATCTTGTTAACAGCAAAAAGGTAAAAACATAAACCAATATATGAAGTAAGTATTTCCTCATTATAATCGTTTCGGTTTAAAGAATAAAAACAACATAATAACTATACTTAATGTAAATACTAAGGTTACCAGAGTACGTAATAAAATATCTAAAATATTAACAAAACTAAAAACACTAACCACAAAAAACAACAAGTGATGTATCAATACAAAAAACAACATGTATTTGAATACATTTATAGAAAAGTTTTTACGTAAATCTAATGTCTGACTCTCAAAAGAAGACCCAAAAAACACTTCAAAAATACCGGATCGCATATAAGCAATTACTACCGAAGAAAGCGCGTGTACACCTCCTGAATCAGAGAACAAATCAATTGTGTACCCCATGATAAATGAAGTGATCAAAAGCATTTTTTTGTTGTCTCCTGACGGAAAAAGTAATATATACAACACGTAAGGAAAGGGATTGATAAACCCAAAAATA
Source organism: uncultured Flavobacterium sp. (assembly GCA_964420215.1). Taxonomy (GTDB): domain Bacteria; phylum Bacteroidota; class Bacteroidia; order Flavobacteriales; family Flavobacteriaceae; genus Flavobacterium. Next base: position 47,179 of record CAYQSQ010000005.1, read on the forward strand.
TTCATTTTACTAAAAACCAATATTTGGAAAATCAACAAAAAAATAAACCGCACTATATTTTTAAACAATAAATTCCCCATTTATTTTACGATTTGACTTTCTAATTCGATAATTTCATCTCTTAAGTTATTCTGAATCACATATGCATGACCCAAATTTGTCATATCCGCGTGTAACTTAACATGTATGATATAATAGTTGGAATTACTTTCTTTTTCTAATTTATAAACAACACCTATTGGAATATTTTTAGGAAAAATCGCCGACATCCCTCCTGTTACGATCTCGTCACCTACTTTTACTTTAGCGACATTAGGTACGTCTATCAACTGCATGACGTTATAATACTTTCCATCCCATTTTAATGTACCGAAGTAATTTGTGTTTTTTACAATAGCATTAATTTCCGTTTTTTGATTTAAAACACTCATTACTGATGAAAAATTATCTGAAGTTCGCTCAACAATACCTATAACACCCTTACTTGTAAAAACACCCATATCTGGTTTCACACCTGATTTAGCACCTATATTAAGAGTCATATAATTTCTGTAATCTGAATACGAATTATTGATTACATCCGATTTGTAAACAACGTATTTACTTTTGAGTAAACTATCTAATTCCGGATCCGGAATTGGCGTAACCTTGTTGTATAATTGCTGCTTTAAAAAAGTATTATCCCGAACCAACATGGCGTTTTCCACTTCCAAATTAAGATACATCTTTAATTCATATCGCTTTTGAAAAAAATACCCGTTTACGGAATTAACCGAACCCACCCACTGACTTCTGTAATAAGCATGGTGTTGAACTGTCACAATAGTTGAAAATCCTAAAAGCAAAAAAAACAGTAAACGAGTACTGTTTTCAATGATATAAGACACTAAGTTACGCATTAACTATTGTTATTTAATTAATATATTTTTGTATTTAGTCAAGTTTTTCAATGCAATCCCTGTACCTCTTACAACAGCTCTTAACGGATCTTCGGCAATGTAAACAGGTAAATCAGTTTTTTGAGAAATTCGTTTATCCAAACCTCTCAACAAAGAACCTCCCCCAGCAAGATAAATACCTGTATTATAAATATCTGCCGCTAATTCTGGAGGTGTTTGGGATAGTGTTTCCATTACAGCATCTTCAATACGCAAAATAGATTTATCTAATGCTTTAGCTATTTCACGATAAGAAACTTCTACTTCTTTTGGTTTTCCAGTCAATAAATCGCGTCCTTGCACTGACATATCCTCAGGAGGAGACTCCAACGTTTCTGTTGCTGCCCCTACTTGAATTTTTATTTTTTCAGCTGTACTTTCTCCTACTGATAAATTATGTTGCGTACGCATGTAATATACAATATCATTTGTAAATACATCTCCCGCTACTTTTACTGATTTATCACACACAATACCACCTAGTGCAATAACTGCAATCTCAGTCGTACCTCCTCCTATATCAATAATTATATTTCCTTTTGGTTGCATAATTTCTACTCCTATTCCAATCGCTGCGGCGATGGGTTCGTGTATCAAATACACTTCTTTTCCATTTACTCGTTCTGCAGATTCTTTAACCGCACGCATCTCCACCTCGGTTATACCCGATGGAATACAAATTACCATACGCAACGACGGATTAAAAAATCGTTTGTTAAGTGCTGGGATACTTCTGATCAACATACTTATCATTTTTTCAGAAGCGTCGAAATCTGCAATCACACCATCTTTTAACGGACGTATTGTTTTGATACTCTCGTGCGTTTTGCCATGCATCAGATTTGCTTCCTTTCCAACGGCAATAATCTTATTTGTTCTTCTATCTCTCGCAACAATTGAAGGTGTATCAACCACTACTTTACCATTATGAATAATCAAGGTATTTGCGGTACCTAAATCAATCGCAATGTCTTCAGTCATAAAATCAAAAAACCCCATATTATAGATATGAATTTAAAATATTAATAGAAAGGATACTTGCAAAGATACTAAAATTAGTGTTTAAAATGACGGATACCTGTAAATACCATCGACACCTTATTTTCATTACAATATTGAATACTTAATTCGTCCTTAATAGACCCTCCTGGCTGAATTACAGCCGTAATCCCAGCTTTATTTGCCAACTCTACACAATCTGGAAAAGGGAAAAACGCGTCACTTGCCATAACCGCTCCTTTTAAATCAAAACCAAATGATTTTGCCTTAGCTATGGCCTGCATCAACGCATCTACTCGAGATGTTTGACCTGTACCAGAGGCAATCAATTGACCATTTTTAGCAAATACAATAGTATTTGATTTGGTATGTTTACAAATTTTAGAAGCGAATAATAAATCCTTAACTTCTTGTACAGTTGGCGCCGTATGCGTTACCGTTTGCAAATGATCAATACTATCCGTAATACCGTCTCGCTCTTGAACCAAAAGACCATTTAAACAAGTTCGAACCATTTTCACGGGCAACGATACCTCTTTTTTGATCAATATAATTCTATTTTTCTTTTGTTTTAAAATCTCTAATGCTTCTTCATCGTAAGAGGGCGCTATAACGACTTCACAAAATAATTTATTCACCTCTTCTGCAGTCGCTACATCAATTGTTTTATTTGCCATCAACACGCCTCCAAAAGCAGAAGTTGGATCGGCGGCTAACGCGTCCAAATACGCTTCTTTCAATGTAGTTCTCGAGGATAAGCCACAAGCATTATTGTGTTTTAATATTGCAAAAGTAGGTCCATCATTCTTAAACTCCTCCATCATATTCACCGCAGCATCTACATCTAACAAGTTGTTATACGACAATTCTTTTCCGTTTAATTTAGAGAAAATCGCATCAAAATCTCCAAAATAAAATCCTTTTTGGTGTGGATTTTCGCCATATCTCAAGATCTGACCATCCGATTTACTCTCTTTGTAATACGTATCTTCAGTATTAAAATAATTAAAAATCGCAGTGTCGTAATTCGATGATACGTGAAATGATCTTGTTGCAAAATGTTTTCTATCTTCTAAAGTTGTACAACCTTCTTGCTCCGAAATTAACTTCAATAACAATGCGTAATCCGCTGTTGAAGAAACACAAACAGTATCTCTAAAGTTTTTGGCAGCTGCACGAATCAACGAAATCCCACCAATATCAATTTTTTCGACAATATCAGCCTCTGAAGCTCCTGAAGCAACTGTCATTTCAAAAGGATATAAATCAACAATCACCAAGTCAATTTGCGGGATCTCAAACGAAACCATTTGAGCCTGATCCCCTTCGTTATCTTGACGGTTTAAAATCCCTCCAAAAACCTTAGGATGAAGTGTTTTTACACGCCCACCTAATATGGATGGATAATCTGTAACTTCTTCTACTGGAACTACTGGAATTCCTAAATCTGTTATAAATTTTTCAGTACCTCCTGTTGAATAAATAACCACGTTTTGCTCGTGTAATTTTTTCACCAAATCATCTAATCCGTCTTTGTAAAAAACTGATATTAATGCCGAATTAATTTTTTTAGAAGTACCATTCATAACTAAACTTTTTATTTATTTTTAGAAAAGGCAAACATTATATCTGCCTCATAACAATCATTAAAACTATATAACTTAACTCTTTTTTAAATCGGCAATTGTTTGAATGGGATGTTTTGATTTAAAAACAAAACTACCCGCAACCAAAACATTCGCTCCTGCATCCAACAAAGCTCTTGCGTTTTTAGAAGTTACACCTCCATCAATTTCAATCAATGTAGAAGCGCCTTTCTTCTTAATCAATGCTTTTAATTTTTTCACTTTGTCGTATGTATTTTCGATAAAAGATTGCCCTCCAAAACCAGGATTCACACTCATCAAACACACCATATCCACATCCGCAATTACATCTTCCAATAAATCAACATTTGTGTGCGGATTTAAAGCAATACCAGCCTTCATTCCTTCCGCTTTAATTGCTTGTAATGTACGATGCAAATGCGTACACGCTTCGTAATGAACCGTTAAAATATCCGCCCCTAACGACGCAAACGTTTTAACATAACGATCAGGATCCACAATCATTAAATGCACATCGATTGTTTTTTTTGCGTGCTTATTGATTGCCTCTAAAACAGGCATTCCAAAAGAAATATTAGGTACAAAAACCCCATCCATAATATCAATATGAAACCAATCGGCTTCACTCTCATTAATCATTTCTACATCGCGCTGTAAATTGGCAAAATCTGCCGCTAAAACCGAAGGAGCTATTATGGGTTTCATAATCAAAAAAATTTAGCGCAAAGGTAAAAAAAAGTGCTCCGCAACCCTAATTTAACATATTAACAGTTTACACCCTGTTATTAACAAAAAAGTCGGTAAAAAATTATTTTACCGACTAATCTATAATTGATTCGTTTTTTTTATTTTATAGAAAATAGACCTTCTGGTTTATCTTCTAAGGCTTTGAAACGCTCTATACACTCATCGATTATTTTAACCGCTTCTTTAACATCTCCCCATCCTTCAACATCTACTTTTTTATTTTCTAAGTCTTTATAAACTTGAAAAAAGTGTTCAATTTCTTTCAATAAATGAGGATTCAAATCAGCTAAATCATTCATTTTATTCCAAACTGGGTCTGAAACAGGTACACAGATAATTTTTTCGTCTTGTCCTTTATCATCCGCCATATGAAAAACACCGATTGGCTTAACTTCCATCACACAAGCAGGAAAAGTTGGTTCTGTTACCAAAACCAAAACATCTAATGGATCGCCATCTAATGCCAACGTTTCAGGAATAAATCCGTAGTCCGCAGGATACATCATAGATGAAAACAACATTCTGTCGTATCTGATTTTTTTTAAATCAAAATCGTATTCGTATTTATTTCTACTTCCTTTTGGAATTTCAATTAATACATCAAAAGTTTTTACTGTACTCATTCGTCTATTTTTAAATAACTATGCAAAAGTAAAAAATTATATAAACCGAAGTCTATTTTACACAAAATACATCTTATTTAAATGCAGATATACCTGTAATATCCATTCCAGTAATCAATAAATGGATATCATGTGTGCCCTCATAGGTGATTACCGACTCTAAATTCATCATGTGTCGCATGATCGAATAATCTCCTGTAATCCCCATAGCTCCAAGGATTTGTCTGGATTCTCTCGCAATATGAATCGCCATATCTACATTGTTGCGTTTTGCCATCGAAATCTGTGCTGTTGTTGCTCGACCTTCATTTTTTAAGGTCCCTAATCGCCACGTTAATAATTGTGCTTTGGTGATTTCGGTAATCATTTCGGCTAATTTTTTTTGCTGTAACTGAGTCCCTGCTATTGGTTTATCAAACTGAATGCGTTCTTTTGCATACCGTAACGCAGTATCGTAACAATCCATAGCAGCACCCAAAGCGCCCCAAGCGATGCCATACCGCGCAGAATCCAAGCACGCCAACGGCGCTCCCAAACCTGATTTATTGGGTAATATATTTTCCTTTGGAATTTTTACATTATCAAAAATTAATTCCCCTGTAGCTGAAGTACGTAACGACCATTTATGATGCGTTTCTGGCGTTGTAAACCCTTCCATACCGCGTTCTACAATCAAACCATGAATACGACCTGACTCGTCTTTTGCCCAAACAACAGCAATATCTGCAAATGGCGCGTTGGATATCCACATTTTAGCACCATTCAAAACAACATATTCGCCCTTGTCTACAAAATGAGTGGTCATCCCCGAAGGGTTAGACCCGTGATTGGGTTCGGTAAGTCCGAAACATCCCATCCATTCGCCTGTAGCTAGTCGGGGTAAATATTTTTGTTTTTGTACTTCGGAACCAAATCGCCAAATCGGATACATCACTAAGGAAGATTGCACGGATGCTGTGGATCGAATCCCTGAATCGCCTCGCTCTAATTCTTGCATAATCAAACCGTACGAAATCTGATCTAATCCTGCTCCACCATAATCTTCAGGTATATACGATCCGAAAGCACCTACTTCGCCCAAACCACCAATCAAATGTTTCGGAAACAAGGCTTGTTGCGCATGATCCTCAATAATCGGAGAAATTTGCCGCTTAACCCAACCCCGTACGGAGTCCCGAACTAATAAATGTTCTTTGGTAAATAATTCATCCGAGAGGTAATAATCTGGAGATTGAAATAGATCCGTTAGCATAAGATACAATTTTTGAGGTTAGAAAAAGCTTCTCTCTCAAAAATACGTAATTATATGCGTAAATAAAATGATGTTTTACATCTTAAGATAAAAATCCTGTACTAATTTTTGATATTCAGAAGTGTATACGTGTCTTTCGACCTCTATAATAAGTTCATCTGTTACTGTTGTATTTATTTTATTTCTTCCAAAGCAAAGTAACGATCGTTTGATTTCGACTTCTTTTGTCCCGCGTACTCGGGTTATTTTCTGTGTAAACAAGTTATTTTGTTCGGCAAGATCAATCACGTTATTTTCTTCTAAAAAAGGAATTACCATACAAAACAAACCATTCTCAGCTAATAAAAGTGTAACACCCTGTAAAAGCACATCAAAAGGCAATGATTCATTAAATCGAGCTACCGATCTTGAGGTATTATTTTCAGTAAGCTCTATAGGTTGTGTCTCTGTAAAAAAAGGAGGGTTGGAGACTATTAAATCATATTGTTCTTCTATATCTTCCACAAACTCATCAAAGCCCGCATGGTAACAAAATAAACGATCACTCCATGGGCTATTCTCAAAATTATCAACACATTGCTCATAAGCATTCTCTTCAATCTCGATAGCATCAATTTGCATGGCGTTTGTCCGTTGAGCCAACATCAAGGCGATAATACCTGATCCTGATCCGATATCTAAAATTGTATTTGGATTTGCATCAATCGGAGTCCAAGCTCCTAATAAAACACCATCCGTACCGATTTTCATCGCACATTTATCATGTGCTACAGCAAATTGTTTGAATTTAAAAATCAAGAAATCATTTTTTAAGAAGTTATAGATATAGATCTATCAAACCTTCAGGCACATCTAATGTAATCGTTTTAGTAGCACGATCAACTTCTATAATAAACGAATCAATCAAAGGAACTAAAATTTGTGTACCGTTGTGATCAATCTGAAAAAGTGGTTGAGCACCATTTTCTATAACACCTGTAACAACTCCAAAATCCCCTTTTACAAGATCATTTGCAGTAAAACCGATGATTTCATGATAATAAAACTTGTTTCCTTCGAGTTTGGGCAACATTGTTAAAGGCAAGTATAACTCACAACCAATTAGTCGTTCTGCTGATGCCTCATCTTCTACATCTTCAAAATCAACTCGTAATAAATCACTTTTATGTAATTTACTGTCTTTAATAAAAAATGGAACCAAATTTTTGTTAATTTCAACAAAAACTGATTCCATTTGTTCGTATAAATCGGGTTCGTCGGTGTCTAACTTAACCAATACTTCACCCTTAAAACTGAATTTAGAAGTTATTTTGCCTAAATAGAAACATTCTTCTTTACGCATAGTAACTATTATAAACTACTCTTGAGTTTCGTCAGAAGCAACTTCTTCTGCATTTTCAGAAGCAACTTCAGCTACAACTTCTTCTGCTAAGGCAGCCACAGCAGCTTCTTTTCTTTTCTTATTCACTTCTTTTTCTAACTCTAAGGCTTTAGCTTTAGCTGCGTCTTTAGCTTTCGATAAACCAGTTTTTGCATTAGCAACTTTTCCTGATTTTTCTTCAAGCCAAGCTTCGAATTTAGCTTGCGCTTGTTCTTGCGTCAAAGCACCTTTATTTACACCAATCTCTAAGTGATGTTTTAACATAACACCTGTTTGAGATAAAATACCTCGTGCAGTATCTGTTGGTTGCGCACCATTATGCAACCACTTTACAGAAGCATCCACGTTAAGTTCTATCGCAGCAGGATTAATGTTTGGATTGTATGTTCCCAATTTTTCAAGGAATTTACCATCTCTTTTTGAGCGCGAATCCGCAGCTACTACCCAATAAAAAGGTTTGTTCTTTTTACCATGTCTTTGCAATCTAATTTTTACAGGCATAATCTAAATGATTAAATTTGGGGTACACGACCCCTGATTAAAATTAAGTTTGCAAATATATAAAATATTTTATTAATTTGTGTACACTGAATCAATATATTAGATTCTCTTTTTTTATCAAAAACAAAAACACCATATGAGTTTATCTAAAAAAATATCTTTATTCCTTTCCATCATTATAGGATCTCTCTTGTTTTTTTCGTCATGTACTCAAGAAATCGTTTTTAGAAACCCTGCTTTACAAGCAGTTAAAGATTCATCCGGATTATGGTTGTCATTTGATGTAAAATGTTATTCTTTAAAAGACGGAATCTATCCATACTATTTAATTGAAGCTTACAACGGAGTCGATAACATCAATCTAAGGGTTACCTCTTTGGTAAAACAAACGTATGGACTTGGGATTGTAACATCCAAATCGGCCTCATACACGTCTGGTACAGAAACATTCAAAACGGGAATAAATCTAGGTAGTGGATTTGTAAAAATAACAGATCACGATACCATTAACAACACCATATCAGGTGTATTTGAATTTGAAGCAATGAATACCAACACCGACACTATTTTTAAACAAAAAACAAAGTTCACTAAAGGAGTATTTCACAAAGTGCCCATTTTATAAAAGCTAAAATCAATTTAAAAAATCACGCTATTGTTTATCAACAGCGTGATTTTTTTTATCTTTTTTTTAAGTACTTTGGTTTTTCAAATACAAAATCATGTATATTATTTTTGACACAGAAACCACAGGATTACCCAAACGCTGGGACGCTCCTATTACAGATTCTGACAATTGGCCCCGATGTGTACAAATCGCATGGCAATTACATGATACTTTCGGAAAATGTATTGAGCACCAAGATTTCTTGATTAAAACGGAGGGTTTCAATATCCCTTATGACGCCGAGCAAATACATGGTATATCTACCGAATTAGCCAATCAACAAGGGGTTTTGTTAACCACCGCTTTAGAACAATTTAATATTGCTTTATCAAAAGCCAAGTTTGTTGTGGGGCAAAACGTAAACTTTGACCTTAATATTGTTGGTGCTGAATTTCACCGCATAAACATACCTAGCAAATTATTAGAACTACCTGTTTTAGACACTTGTACAGAAAATACCGCAAAATTATGTCAACTACCGGGTGGGCGAGGTGGTAAATTTAAACTTCCTACACTAACCGAATTGCACGAACATCTTTTTGGAGTACCTTTTGCCGAAGCACATAACGCAACAGCCGATGTAGAGGCTACTTCACGTTGTTTTTTTGAATTAATCCGACAAGATTGTTTTTCTATTGAAGAATTAAACACCGAAACCGATTATCTCAATCGTTTTAAAGAATACAACCCAACTCCTTTTCAAGTCATTGGATTAAAACACATAAACTTAAAAGCAGAGTCCGAAAAAATACGTCTTGAACTTCAAAAAACAGATGTTTTTCTATCCAAAAAAGACCTCTCCGAAAATATTTCTATACTAAAAGAAGCCCAATACTCACACCTGCACAACCATACGCAATATTCAATTCTTCAATCAACGATTAGTACTGATGCATTAGTTGCAGCAGCTGGTAAACATCAAATGGAAGCCGTTGCAATTACCGATCATGCCAATATGATGGGGGCTTTTCATTTTATAAAAGCAGTTTCGATGCACAACAAAAATATCGAAACCAAAAAGAAAGAAGCCGAAGCAAAAGGAGAAGATTTTTTCGAAAAAACAATCAAACCAATAATCGGCTGTGAACTTTTTGTTTGTGAAAATCATTTGGATAAAACCCGAAAAGATAACGGATACCAAATAGTATTATTAGCCAAAAACAAAAATGGATACCACAATCTTTGTAAAATTTCATCCATTGGTCATATCGATGGAAAATATTATGTCCCACGAGTAGACAAAAAAGTAATACAACAATTCAAAGAAGACTTAATTGTATTAACAGGAAATCTATATGGAGAAATTCCGAGCAAAATATTAAATATTGGCGAAAACCAAGCGGAAGAAGCTTTGCTATGGTGGAAATCAGAATTTGGCGAAGACTTGTATATCGAAATCATGCGGCACAATCAAGAAGATGAAAACCGTGTAAACACGGTACTTATCGATTTTGCTAAAAAACATAACGTCAAACTCGTAGCCACCAACAACACCTATTATACAGAAAAAGAAGACGCCAATGCACATGATATTTTATTATGTGTAAACGACGGCGAACAACAATCTACACCCATTGGTCGCGGACGAGGCTATCGTTACGGATTACCCAATCAAGAATATTATTTTAAAAGTCAAGAAGAGATGAAAGCTCTTTTTAAAGATATTCCTGAAGCCATCAGCACCATTCAAGAAATAGTAGATAAAATAGAGTCCTATACCCTAGCTCGCGATGTACTTTTACCTGCTTTTAACATCCCTAAAGAATTTCAGTTTGAAGAAGATACAAATGATGGAGGGAAAAGAGGAGAAAATGCTTACCTCAAACACCTTACTTACGAAGGAGCAAAAAAAAGATACCCAGAAATCACACCTGAAATAAAAGAACGACTTGACTTTGAATTACAAGTCATCGAAAAAACAGGTTACCCAGGTTATTTTTTAATTGTAGAAGATTTTATACGAGAAGCCCGAAAAATGGACGTGTCCGTTGGACCGGGTCGGGGATCCGCAGCTGGTAGTGCCGTAGCCTATTGTTTATGGATCACCAATCTTGACCCCATCAAATACGACTTGCTTTTTGAGCGTTTTTTAAACCCGGATCGTGTGAGCATGCCCGATATCGATATCGATTTTGATGATGAAGGCCGAAGCCGCGTAATGGATTATGTAATCAAAAAATACGGATCCAACCAAGTAGCTCAAATTATTACATACGGTACGATGGCAGCAAAATCAGCCATTAGAGATACAGCTCGTGTTTTAGACCTTCCTTTATATGAAGCCGACCGAATTGCCAAATTGATCCCAAATACCAAACTGATTAAAATATTCGGAAAAACTCCCGCCGAATTAAAAGAAAAGTTCCGACCTGAAGAAGTTGAAAAAATCAACGAGCTTTTAAATATCTCTAAAACAGACGGATTAGAAGCAGAAACCATCAAACAAGCCCGCATATTAGAAGGTTCTGTTCGTAACACGGGGATTCACGCCTGCGGTGTAATCATCACACCCGACGATATTACCAAGTTTGTACCCGTAGCTTTAGCCAAAGATTCGGAAATGTATTGTACGCAATTTGATAATTCCGTGGTAGAAAGTGCGGGATTATTAAAAATGGACTTTTTGGGGTTAAAAACATTAACCCTAATCAAAGACACCGTTAAAATTGTAAAACTAAAACACAATATCGATCTAGATCCAGAAACTTTTCCTTTGGACGACGTAAAAACATACGAGCTCTTTCAAAGAGGTGAAACCGTAGGTATATTTCAGTATGAATCTGCTGGTATGCAGAAATACATGAAAGAACTAAAACCTACTGTTTTTGCCGATTTAATAGCCATGAATGCTCTTTATAGACCCGGTCCGTTAGAATACATCCCCAGTTTTATTCGTAGAAAACACGGGCAAGAAGAAATCATTTACGACGTAGATGCCTGTGAAGAATATTTAAAAGAAACCTACGGCATCACCGTGTACCAAGAGCAAGTAATGCTTTTGTCTCAAAAATTGGCAGGATTCACCAAAGGTGAGGCCGATGTTTTGCGTAAAGCAATGGGTAAAAAAATATTTTCTTTACTTGAACAACTCAAACCGAAATTTTTAGATGGCGGAGAAAAAAACGGACACAACCGCGATAAATTAGCCAAAATATGGAAAGATTGGGAAGCCTTTGCCGCATACGCCTTTAACAAATCACACTCCACTTGCTATGCTTGGATTGCGTATCAAACCGCCTATTTAAAAGCGCATTACCCGGCTGAATACATGGCAGCTGTACTTTCCAACAACATGAACGACATCAAACAGGTCACTTTTTTTATGGAAGAATGCAAACGCATGGGACTTCAAGTACTGGGGCCTTGCGTAAATGAATCGTATTATAAATTTACAGTAAACCAAAATAACGCTATTCGCTTTGGCATGGGAGCTATCAAAGGAGTTGGCGGTGGTGCTGTAGCTACCATCGTTGAAAACAGAGCCGATGGCGAATACAAATCTATTTTTGATTTAGCAAAAAGAATCGATCTGCGTGCTGCCAATAAAAAAGCCTTTGAAAATTTAGCTTTGGCAGGAGGATTTGATACATTTAAGAACACCCATCGGGCACAATATTTTCATAGCGAAGGTGATGGCATTTTATTTTTTGAAAAAGCGATTCGGTATGCCTCACGAGTTCAAGAAAGTCAAAACTCTGCCCAAGTAAGTTTATTTGGCGAAAGTTCAGAAGTGCAAATCCCCGAACCAGAAGTACCTCCTTGTGAAGAATGGGGCACCATGAAAAAATTAGCCAAAGAAAAAGAAGTTGTTGGTATATATATATCAGGTCATCCCTTAGATGATTACAAGTACAATCTCAAGTATTTTTGCAACACACAATTGAGCCAATTAGATGATTTAAATTCATTAATTGGAAAAACAATTTCAATCGGAGGCATCATCACAGAAGTACAACGTCGTACAGCAAAATCAGGTGAAGGATGGGCTTCATTCATTGTAGAGGATTTTGATAACCAATTTAATTTTAGAATTTTTAAAGACGATTACAAAAAATTTCACCATCTATTAGTCCCAAACCATTTTGTACACATCCGACTAAACGTACAACAAGGCTGGCCCAACAAAGAAACGGGGCAACCTACAGATCCAAGAATAAATGTTACCGAAATTAAATCCTTAAACGGAATATTAGAAGATCTTTCCAACAATCTAACCATACAACTTAAAATCAACAATTTATCTTCTGAATCCGTTACAACATTATCCGAAACCATCAAACGTTATCCAGGAAATAAAACCTTATATTTTAATGTTTTTGAAATGGATAACACACAAGATAACACCTCCGAAATGTCGGACTATCCCGAACGGACAAAAGTAAAAACACGATTAGAGTTAACCAGCAAACGATTTAAAGTCGACATTAATAAAGAACTACTCCAAACACTCGAAAAATCAGGTTTTTTGTTTCATGTAAAATAAATATATGCTTTGTCATAACAAATCACAATTATCAAATAAAATAAAGTGATTTGATAACTATATAAAAACTTATAAAGAATGCTTAAGTTTGTAACACTAATTTAAATTTTAATAAAATGGCTTTAGAAATTACAGATGCTACATTTGAACAAGTAGTATTAAAATCAGACAAACCGGTGTTAGTAGATTTTTGGGCAGCGTGGTGCGGACCTTGTAGAATGGTTGGGCCAGTTATCGAACAATTAAGCGATGAATATAAAGGCACGGCAGTAGTAGGTAAAATCGACGTTGATGCCAATCAAGAATTTGCAGCAAAATACGGAGTACGTAACATTCCAACAGTATTGTTGTTTAAAAACGGGGAGGTAGTTAATCGTCAAGTAGGCGTTGCTCCTAAACAAACCTATGCAGAATCTATTGATGCTGTTTTGTAAGTAAACTTACCTAAATAAAAAAGACAAAGGCGTGAAAATATAAATTTTCATGCCTTTGTCTTTTAATATAATTCCTTTGTCTTAAAAACGATAACCTACGCTAATAGATGCGTTAGGTTCAATTGTCCAGAAATCAACTTCTAAATCTTTATTAAAATTTCTGGCGATACTGGCATTTGCGGAAACAGTTAATTTTTTAGCAAACAAAAATTTATAGCCCATTCCGATCCCTAGAATAGGACTAGTAATATCAACTTTATATGGCATCATAAAACCTGATAAATCTGGTTTTAGTTGGGTGTAATTTCCAAATCTATACTTAAAAAATGGCGTTAAATAATATCCGGCACCAGGTTTGGTGTCTGAAAAATAAAAATTATAAGATAACGCTACACTAGTTGTGTTAAACGATTTACTTTTTACACCTCTTTCAGGAAAATACGAAAATCTATCGTTTACAAACACATCAAAACCAACCGATTGATCTCTTCCAAAAAAGCGCTCATAGCCTACCTCTACAGAAGATATGGTTATAATATTTAAAAAATTGACTTTTACCTCATTCACTTTTGATGTAGCACCATCTTCTTGTGAAAAAAGAGTTACACTTAAAAATAAAAATAGAATTGCTGTGATTGATTTTTTCATTATAAAAAATTTTAGGCGCAAATATACAACTTAATTTCGTCCTGTTTCATTGGGATAGTACTCAAAAACAGGTTTGCTCTGCCAATATTGTTGCGAATCTATATCCATAATAGTTAATGGTCCTTTAAAAGCTGCTCCAGTATCCACATTCCAGATATTCGCAATATTAACAGGTGTTGTTTGATTAATACGTGTTACTGGCGTATGTCCGATAAAAATTTGAGAATACCGTAAAAACCGTTTTGGATAATACAAACTGTCTTTTGGCAACAAAGGATCGAGCACTAAAGCCGTTTCCCATAGGGTACGATCCCAAAAGAACATCTTCGGAAAATATTCGTGTTCAACGCCATTGGGATTGGTAAATCCCGCATGAACAAAAAGTCGGTTTTGCTCATCTAAGTGATACAACTCTAAATTTTGCAAAAAATCAATGTGGATTTTCTTTTTTTCAGAGGAAATATTTTGGTACGCTTTTACCGTAGCTTCACCACCGTGTTGTAACCACAACGGATTATCAACTCCCGTAAGCAACCAATCTAAAAATAACTGATCGTGATTACCTCTTAAAAAAATACAATGGTGGCTTTGATTAAGTTGTACCAAACAATCTATTAACTGAGGTGTTTCACTCCATCCGTCGACATAATCTCCCAAAAAAATTAATGTGTCATTTTTAGATAATTCACATAAATTTAACACTTCAAAAAAAGCTAAATACCCTCCGTGTATGTCACCAACGACCAATTTTCTCGATTTTATCATTGTTTTTTTAAAAAAAAATGTTAATTTTATCCTAAATTTTTTATTAATTAACTTATAATCCTCAACAAATGACGGACAAATTTTTAACAAAACTACTCCTTGTAGTTTTATTATGCACTTCTTTTTTGACCTATGCACAAGACGAAGAAAAAGCAATTGAATCAAATGATTCTCAAAAAAATGCAGTAACTCTTTATTTGGGATTACCTTCTATTGGTGTTGGATACGCTAGACAATTTTCAGATCACATTTCTCTTAGAGGTAAGCTAGGCTTTTTTAGTTATAATATCGACAGAAAAAACATGGAGCTAAGCGGTCGTACGGTTGATCTTAACGGTAACTTTACTAATAACACGTTTGATTTATTATTGGATTACAATCCATTTAAACAAAGTTCTTTTAAGTTAGTTGCTGGTATTTCTTATCTAACAAAAACAAAATACGATGCTGTGATTACACCTGCAAAAGATCAATTTAAATATGGTGAAATTGTGTTAAGCAAAGATCAAGTAGGTGATATCACTACTGGGGCTGATTGGAGTGGTGTGGCTCCTTATTTAGGTATTGGTTTTGGTAGAGCAGTTCCTAAAAGATCTTTTGGTTTTGGTTTTGAAGTAGGTAGTTATTTCACAGGTAAACCTGATGTAACTTTTCAAGCTTCAGGGCTTTTAACACCAACCGAAGCGGCAGAAAAACAAGAGTTTACTGATTGGATGCAAAAATACACCATGATCCCAAATCTTACTTTACATGTTAATTATAAATTTTAGAAACCAATAAAACTATATACTATGAAAAAAATAATATTAATACCATTAATGATCGTTGCTGCGATAGCGGTAATCATCAATTGCGACTTACCCGATACAGAATTACATATCGCATCAGGAAGTTTTATGACACACGTAACAGAAGTTAATTTTGTTAACGACACTTCAAACGAAGCTGCAGGAAAACTAATTGAAGGTCTGGACGGAACCGTTGTAGAAATTACAGGACCAGATGCTGCAAAAGTTTACAATATTGAAGGTAAAAGAGACTTTAAAATTCAAGGAGGAGCTTTATTATTATTGTTAGATCCAAACATCAAATTTGTATCAGACGATGAAAAATACACAGTAAACCTTATCGTTGAACCTAAAGGTTATTTAAAAAGAAATGTACCTGTTACATTTACAAAAAACGAAAATAACGGTTTTGTAGAAATCGCATTAGTAGAAATCGCTGCAATTAGCAAAATGGAAAAAATCGCTCGTGCCGAAGACAATACAGGTACAATAGATGCAACAGCTGGATTAAATAAAGAAATTGTAATAAAAGCGGACAATTCTAAAAAAGCAGTTGAAGGTGTTACGACTGAAATTGTAGTACCACAAGGTGTTAAAATGAAAAATGAAAAAGGACAAATTTTAACAGGTACTCTAAAAGCGGAAGTAATCAGCTTTACAGAAACAGGAGAAGGAACTTCGTTTTTCCCAGGTGGAATGTTTCCTGAAAACATTGATATGGGCGGAGGCAGAACTGAAGAAGGGGCGTTTGTTTCAGCGGGATTTACAGCCGTTAACATGACTGTTGGAGGAGAACGTGTTAGTACATTTGATGGGAAACCAGTAACCATTAAAATGAATTTGGGGGCAAACACGCACAACCCTAAAGAAAACAGGCCATATCAAGTTGGTGATGATATTGATATTTGGAGTTATGAAACTGAAAATGGACAATGGAAATTTGAAAAAACAGGTAAAATAGTTTTAGACGGGACAAAATTATGTGTGATGTTCGAAACAACCCACTTAAGTTATTTTAACTTAGATTATTTAGCGAGTGGAGATGGTGGAAGATGTAGACGTTCTAATTTAAAAATCAAATGGCCTGGTGTTGATATGGCTAATAAAGTAAAATGTCGTTTTAATTTTAGATATGTTGGATCTACATCTAGCTCAGACAGATGGCGTCAATCAGCTATTACAAAAAATGATTACATCTATGACGGTGTAGTGATTGATTTAAAAAATGCTCCACAATTAGCTGTTGAAGTTGAGGTTTATGATTTAGAGAATAATACTCCATTAGGTAAATTTAATTTTAAAAATGGAGATATTTGTGGCGGTAACGGAAATGTGAATATAGATGTTGCAGCACCTGTTAAAAAACAAACCATTTCAATCGAATTTAAAGGATTGTGTACCGGTACAAGAGTTTATCCTCCTGTAGGAACACGTGTGTTTTATAAAAAAGCAAGCGAGCCCAATACTGCATATAAACAATTTCATTATGTTGATTACTTAAGTAGGTTAAGTGATAAAATCATCACTACTGAACTATTAGTAGGCACCGAATATACTTTTAAAGTATTTGCTGGAGCTGAGGGTAAAGAAAAAACAATTACTTTACAAAGTACAAAAAGTGAAATTGTAGTAGAAATACCACAAGAAATTTGTACGGCTTTAATTAAATAATTATTAGATTATTTACACCATACTTTTCTAAAAAGCCTTGCAATTGCGAGGCTTTTTTTATTAAAAATCCCAATCAATTGGATTACCTTTGTGGCAAATAACATATTTGTATGATACACTCTATGACAGGATTTGGTAAAGCATCGTTGCAATTACCATCTAAAAAAATAACCATCGAAATCAAATCCTTAAACTCAAAAGGGATTGATTTAAGTGTTAGAATGCCAAGTGTGTATAAAGAAAAGGAACTGCCTTTACGAAAAGAATTAGCCTCAATATTAGAACGTGGGAAAGTAGATTTCTCTTTATATATCGAATCTACTTCTGACGAAAGTTCTTCCAAAATAAATAAAGATGTTGTTACGGGATATATGCAGCAGCTAAAAGAGATTTCCGAAGGTTCTGATATTGAATTGTTGCAAATGGCAATTCGGATGCCCGATGCATTTAAAACAGAACGTGACGAGTTAGATGAAGAGGAATGGGAACAAATCCAAACCGTAATTGACCAAGCAACAACTAACATTATCAATTTCAGAAAAGACGAAGGTATCTCTCTTGAAAACGAATTTAAGCTCCGTATCGAGAAAATCAGAAACTTGATGGATCAAGCCTTATCCTTAGCTCCTGAACGCGTACAATTAATCAAAGATAAACTACAAACGGCGATTGCCGAACTACAAGTAAACGTGGATCAAAATCGTTTTGAGCAAGAATTGATTTATTATTTGGAGAAATTAGATATAACCGAAGAAAAAGTACGCCTAAGTAACCACTTGGATTATTTTATAGAAACCATCGCGGGCGCAGAAGCTAACGGTCGTAAATTGGGATTTATAACCCAAGAAATTGGTCGTGAAATCAATACCTTAGGATCAAAATCCAATCACGCTGCCATGCAAAAATTAGTCGTGCAAATGAAGGATGAATTAGAAAAAATAAAAGAACAAGTTTTAAACGTATTGTAATGAGTACAGGTAAATTAATTGTTTTTTCGGCACCGTCGGGATCAGGTAAAACTACTTTGGTAAAACACCTTTTACAACAAGACGATTTAAAGTTAGAATTTTCGATATCCGCAGCCTCACGCACGCCACGAGCAGGTGAAATTGACGGTAAAGATTATTATTTTATATCCGCGTCTGCCTTTCAGCAAAAGATTCAAAATCAAGAATTTGTGGAGTACGAAGAGGTGTATAAGGGTAATTATTATGGCACCTTAAAAAGCGAATTACAACGTATTTGGGATAAAGGACATCACATCATTTTTGATATTGATGTGGTTGGAGGTTTAAATATCAAAAAACAATTTCCCGAGCAAACGTTATCTGTTTTTGTAAAACCACCTTCAAAAGAAGAGTTGGAACGAAGACTCCGATCACGCCAATCCGAAACAGAAGAAAAAATCCAAATGCGTTTGGCTAAAGCCGATCAAGAGTTCAGTGTAGCCAATCAATTTGATGTTATTTTAGAAAATAACGATTTAGAAACCGCAAAATCGGATGCGTATCAATTGATTCAAAATTTTATACACAACTAAAGCACTTTTAACTGCATTACAGTCGCAATTGACATGGCTTTAGTTTTAATTTTTTCAGCATTTAAGCCTTCAAAATTTTCATCTACACTAGCGTTAAAATGTTGTAACCAAACCCCAAAATGAGTTTTATTTAAAGCTGATTTAAGGTGTAAATCGTGGTGTATTTGTAACACGTTGTTTTTGTATCCTCCTCTATGAAACAACGCTTGCTCCCAAAAATCAGCTAAAGTTGGCAAATGTTTTTCAAGATCAATTTGAGCTACTTCTGTAAAAATATAACCAACTGTTGGATCTATTAATAGTTTGTGGTAAAACTTACACATTAGGAATAATAAATCTTCGCGAGTGTGGATGTCTTTCATGGGTGTAAAATAAATTAGCCTCCAAATAATAGTATTTGGAGGCTAACAAAATTAAGATTAAATCTTTTATTTAATTACTAAACGTTTGATTTCGTTAGTTGTTGCTGTTGTTACAGCAACAAGATATACTCCATCACTCAATCCTATTGCATTGGCGCTGTAATCTTTGTTTATCATATTCCCTTCTGGTATTGCTTCTGTAAACAACAATTTACCCGATAAATTATAAATACTAATTGTAGCGATTTCTGTTTTTCCGTTAGAAAAATTTACTGTAAAATTATCCGTAGTTGGGTTTGGGCTAATTACAAACTGATCTAATAAATCTGTTGTTGCAGCTGTTTCTCTAGCTGCTG
This sequence comes from uncultured Flavobacterium sp., assembly GCA_964420215.1. Taxonomy (GTDB): domain Bacteria; phylum Bacteroidota; class Bacteroidia; order Flavobacteriales; family Flavobacteriaceae; genus Flavobacterium. The sequence goes on from CAYQSQ010000005.1 coordinate 66,941, forward strand.
CTGGCATTGTATCGGTTACAGATACCAAATTACCGTTTGCATCTAATAAAATCCATTTGCTAGTTGTGTAATATTTAAAGTCTACGGTTTGTTTATCAGCATATTTAAATAAAACTCCATATGAATTTGAGTTGATGTCAAATTTGTACCATCCACCACCAGTTACAGACATGTATGGCAAGTTATTTGGCCAGTTAGCATTATTAGTTATGGCTACATCCGATCCTGAATCATTTGTCCATGCATGTATTTTTGGCGCTTGTTGAGTCGTACCTTGACGTTTAACCCAAACTGTTTTAGGAGGGTTTACAAACGTAAATATCATTGGTGAAACACCTTGACTTTGACCTGTTACTATATTATACAATTTAGCATAAACAACTTTATTAGTTGTAACTGTAAAAGCCCCTGTATATTTAATTGCATTTTGACTTCCTGTATTTTTGTTTGCTAAGTTAACTTCCGTATTGTCCAAAGAATAATAAATTTCCCAATTTGGATTGTCCGACGGGTAACTTAAATAAAATGTAGTTGATACTGAAGTGCCCGAATAAAAGGTTCCGTTATCCAGATAACCCGGATTAGTACTGTATGTAAAGCTAGGAACTACCTCGTTTTCAAATGCAATATTTTTTTGTTCAACAGGTAACCAAACCGAATTTGACAAACTAAGTATAGCCGCCTTAATCGTAGTTGTACTCGAAACAGCAATTGGAGAATTTGTATAGATTATTTTAGTTGTGCTTGTCGTGGGATTTGTACCATCAGTTGTATAGTAAATTGAAAAAGCACAACCTCCACAACCTACTGTACTTGTAATTGTAGTGTTTATCGTTTGACCTACGGTATATTTACCATTTGAATTGGGAGCGATATCCGTTGTGATATTTAAATTAGAAGACGGTGAATTTTCAGGATTCGTATCCGTTACAGACACCATATTTCCATTTGCATCTAATAAAATCCACTTTGTAGAAGTATAATATTTAAAATCTTCCGTTTGTTTGTCTGCATACTTAAATAAAACACCATATGAATTTGAATTAACATCGTATTTATACCATCCACCTCCTGTAGCTGTCATGTAAGGTAGATTATTAGGCCAATTGGAAGTATTTGTTACAGCAATATCTGTTCCGCCATCATTTTTCCAAACATGAATTTTTGGAGAATTAGTAGCGCCTTCTCTTTTTACATAAATATTTTTTTGAGTATTACTTTGTTCAAAATTGAATACCATAGGCGAAACTCCTTGACTTTCACCAGTTGGCAGACTGTAAATTTTTGCATAAACAACTTTATTTTCGGAAACAGTAAATGGCCCTGAATATCTTATTGGATTTGTACCATAAGACTGACCTCCTATTTTAGATAAATCTACATCATTACCATCTAATGAATAATAGATGTCGAAATTTCCATTAAATGGCGTTAAATCAAACGTAACTTGAACTGGCGTGCCTGCATTATAACTTCCGTTGTCTTTTGCTCCTGGATTAGTTGAGTAAGTAAATGTTGGGAATACAACTCCTTCTTGAAATTCAATTGGTTTAACCACTAATTCACTATATCGTCCGTATCTATAACCACCACCTAAATACAAATGGGCCATCAACTGAGAATTTTCAGTAACGACAAATGAAGTCGTATATTCTTTTTTAGATTCACTGATATAATATGGAAATGCTCCATCTGTTGAATAAAAAATAGGAAATCCAGTTACGTTAGAAGTCATAGTAAGATTAACTGTTTGACCGACAACATACTTACCATTAGAACCAGGTTCTGGAGTAGTGGTTATGGTTATTATTCCTTTTTTAAAACAAAAATCTTTGGTAACAATATCAGACACACGAACTTCGTTTGCATATACCACTGCTTTTATTCTGGATTGAAATGCGCTAATTGATGCTGAAGAATAAGCAATCATGGTAGAACCAACGTTTGGAATCGGATCAGACCCATCAGTAGTATAATAGACCACCCCATTAGGATACACGGTACTCATATAAACAGAGACATCTTGTCCTTCTACAAAACAACCATCAGCTTGAGCTGGAACACTCGAATTGAAAACAACACGAACTCTTGGATCCGTATGGGTTACTGATTTTCTACTTCCATCCGCATTCAGCGTAATCCAAACATCCTGTCTATAGTATTTGTAATCTGGAGTTTGAAAAGTTCCGTATCTGAATAATGTTCCAACACTATTTGCCGTTACATTGTATTTAAACCAGCCATCTGTATCAACCATCATAGTTGGTAAATTATTTGGCCAGCTAGAAGTATTAGTAATAGCTACATCAGAACCAGAATCATTAGTCCAAACATGAATTTTAGGTGCTGTAGTTGAACCTTCGCGTTTTACGTAAATATTCATTGTAGCAAATGCTACAGAAGTTACCATTAGCATTACTGTTAATGCTATAAAATGAATTTTTCTTAAATGCGTCATAATAAAAATATTTAAAATTTGACGCAAAAATAATCATACTTCTTATAAGTGGCGGATTATATCCTATAATTGGGTTTTTTTTAACTATTTGTGGCGCGAGTATAATAAAAATACCAAAAAAGAGATGCTTACTTTTTTTCGATTTCGCGTAAGTTTTCCATTTTTTTAGAAGCTAAAAAACCTGTGATATCTTCAAAATGTTCCTTGACTCTTTTATTTCCAAACTCAAAAACTTTGGTTGCTAAACCGTCTAAGAAGTCACGGTCGTGAGAAACTAAAATAAGTGTTCCGTCAAAATCTCGTAAGGCATCTTTGATGATGTCTTTTGTTTTCATATCCAAGTGATTGGAAGGCTCATCCAAGATTAACAAATTAACGGGTTCTAACAATAATTTTATCATTGCTAAACGCGTTTTTTCGCCTCCTGAAAGGACTTTTACTTTTTTAGTGATATCATCACCATGAAACATAAATGCGCCTAAAATGTTTTTGATTTGTGTACGAACATCTCCGACGGCAATATTATCAATAGTTTCAAAAATAGTAGCATTTTCGTCTAATAACGAGGCTTGATTTTGAGCAAAATACCCGATTTGGGCGTTATGTCCTACTTCTACACTACCGCTGTCTATCTCAAGTTCTTTCATGATCGCTTTAATCATGGTTGATTTTCCTTCTCCATTTTTACCGACAAAGGCCACTTTTTGACCTCTTTCGATAACCATGTTAGCATCTTTAAAAACAACATGATCGTCATATGATTTGGTCAAATCTTTTACTATAACAGGGTATTGCCCTGAACGAATTGCTGGTGGAAATTTCAACTTTAAAGCAGATGTATCGACCTCGTCTACCTGAACAATAACCAATTTTTCTAACATCTTAACCCGCGATTGAACGGCATCTGTTTTAGAAAACGTACCTTTAAAGCGCTCTATAAATGCTCGATTATCAGCTATCATACGTTGCTGCTCATCATATGCTTTTTGTTGGTGCATACGACGGTCTTTTCGGAGTTCTAAATAATGCGAATATTTGGCTTTATAGTCATAGATACGTCCCATCGTTACTTCGATAGTACGGTTGGTAATGTTGTCTACAAATGCTCTATCGTGTGAGATCACAACTACGGCTTTAGCTGAATTGATTAAAAAATCCTCTAACCATTGGATACTTTCGATATCCATGTGATTGGTGGGCTCATCTAATAAAATCAAATCCGGTTTTTGTAATAAAATCTTAGCCAATTCGATTCGCATACGCCATCCGCCTGAAAACTCAGAGGTTTGACGCGAAAAATCTTCTCGAACAAAACCTAATCCGACTAATATTTTTTCAACTTCAGCTTCATAATTTATTTCTTCAATGGCATAGAATTTTTCGCTCAAGTCAGAAACTCTTTCTATCAATTTCATATAAGCATCGCTTTCATAATCTGTCCGTAAGGTTAATTGCTCATTGATTTCGTCTATTTCGTCTTTCATTCTAAAAACTTCCCCAAACGCTTTTGACGCTTCTTCTATCACCGTAGCGCCATCGGTTGTCAATAAGTGCTGAGGTAAATATGCTACTACCGCATCTTTTGGTGTTGAGATATTACCTGTTGATGGTTTTGCTACACCTGCTATGATTTTTAACAATGTTGATTTTCCTGCTCCATTTTTACCCATTAGGGCTATTTTGTCGTTTTCATTTATTGCAAAAGAAACATCGCTAAATAAAGTGGTTCCTCCAAATTGCACGGAAATATCGTTAACTGTAATCATTGTAATGGCTTATATTTGTTTTAAGGGTGCAAATATAATTTAAAAAAAGACGCTGGTATGTACAAAAAAAGAGACTTATTTGTATCTCAAACAAGTCTCTTTAGTTTTAATAAATAACGATTGGTTATACCAATTCTGGTTTTTCTGTCAAATAAGGCCCAGAAGGAATTAAAGCAATCGCGGCTTCGTTATCACAATATTTCTCAAAGTTTTTGATGTATAAAGAAGCTAATTTTAAGGCTTTCTTTTTCCATTCAGAAACATCTTGGTACGAATCACGTGGATCTAAAATACCTTCTGAAACGTGGTTTAACGCTGTTGGAGCAGTTAAATTCAAATACGGTATTTGGATTGTATCTGCTTGATCTATTGTTCCGTCAATGATCGCATCAATGATGGCACGTGTATCTTTTAAAGACATTCTTTCGCCAGTTCCGTTCCAACCTGTGTTTACTAAATAGGCTTTGGCATTGTGTTGTTTCATTTTACTTACCAATGTTTTAGAATACATAGTAGGGTGCAATGTTAAAAATGCTTCGCCAAACGCGGGAGAAAAATTGGGTGTTGGTTCTGTAATTCCTCTTTCGGTACCAGCTAATTTAGAAGTATATCCGCATAAAAAGTGATATTGCGCTTGTTCTTCATTTAAAATAGAAACCGGAGGCAATACGCCAAAGGCATCAGCTGATAAATAAATAATTTTACTGGCGTGACCGGCTTTTGATGGCAATACAATTTTATTGATGTTGTATATCGGATACGATACACGGGTATTTTCGGTAATTGAATTATCATCATAATCTACAGTTCCGTCATCTTCGACCACCACATTTTCTAATAACGCATCGCGTTTAATGGCTCTCCAAATATCAGGTTCATTTTCTTCGGTTAGGTTAATTACTTTGGCATAACATCCTCCTTCATAATTAAACACCCCTTGATCGTCCCATCCGTGCTCGTCATCTCCAATTAAGAAACGTTTTGGATCAGCAGATAATGTTGTTTTACCTGTACCTGACAACCCAAAAAATATCGCTACATCGCCATCTTCTCCCACATTTGCAGAGCAGTGCATCGATGCCATACCTTTAAGTGGTAAGTAATAATTCATCATCGCAAACATTCCTTTTTTCATTTCACCACCATACCAAGTACCCCCGATGATTTGGATTTTTTCGGTTAGGTTAAACATCACAAAGTTCTCAGAGTTTAATCCGTGTTGTTCCCATTTTTTATTAACTGCTTTAGATCCGTTCATGATTACGAAATCGGGTTCTCCAAAATTATCTAATTCATGGATGGAAGGTCTTATAAACATATTGGTCACAAAATGGGCTTGCCAAGCAACCTCCATTATAAAGCGTACTTTTAATCGGGTGTCTTTGTTGGTGCCGCAAAAAGCATCAACCACATACAGTTTTTTTGACGTTGATAATTGTTTTAAAACTACCTTTTTACAATCGTTCCAAATTTGTTGTGTAGTAGGTACGTTAACCGTTCCGTCCCAATATATGGTATCTCTGGTGATGTCATCTTCAACAATATAGCGGTCTTTAGGTGAACGTCCTGTAAAAACACCTGTACTTACAGAAATGCATCCGCTTGTGGTTTCTGTTCCTTTTTCAAATCCTTTGTTTTTAGGATTTATTTCCGCTTGATATAATTCTTCGTATGAGGGATTATAAACGACTTGGTGATATCCTGTGATTCCAATGTCGTGTAAGTCTTTAATTACTGAAATGTTTTTCATGATGTAAATATTTAATAGTGAGTAATCGTTTTATTATACTGCAAATTTACAGCTCGAAATTGTGTTAAATTATGATAAATATCATGTGAATCAAATACTATGAAACGTTTGTCATCTTCTGGAATAAACATTTCAGAATTAAAAAATATTTTTTTTTAGAAAATTAATTGCAAATACAAAAAAGTAGCTTATATTTGCCCCCGAATTAACAGTGAGGTTTGGTAGTTCAGTTGGTTAGAATACATGCCTGTCACGCATGGGGTCGCGGGTTCGAGTCCCGTCCAGACCGCAAAATCTGAAAAGATTTTTAATAAAAAAGCTCTTCCTCACAGAAGAGCTTTTTTTAAATTAAGAAATTAAACGCGTTGTGTTGTGAGTATGAAAATACTCATGTTGGTTGTAAAACCAATGAAGAGCTTTCCTTAATCGGAGGGCTTTTTTAGTTTATATACAATGCTGTGAACCTTTAGACAAATGAATTAGCGCGTCGCCTTGATTCACGATAGGACATTCATTGGCGCAAATAATAAAACCCGAATTAGGCGCTTTTACGTCTTTTTCAAAGTCGCCATACGGATCCGATATACTACCAATTACATCTCCTTTATTTATATACGAACCTACTTTAATCACAGAACGATACATTCCAGAGTATTTTGCCCTAACCCAAAGCGAATCTTCGATTAACTCACAAGTATTCGTTTTTGTTATTCTGCTTGAATAGTCTTTTAATCCAATTTTATGAATCACATTGATGGCGCCATTAATACCTGCTTGGGTTACTTCGTGATTGATATTGGATGATTTACCTCCTTCAAACAGTATGATTTTTTTGTTGTTTTTTACGCAAGTCTGCCGAAACGATTTCTCTATATTTTTTGATTTTAGTATAAATGGAGCGTTAAACGCTTTTGCTAATTCCAAAATCTCAGCATCGCCATCGTGTATCCTAATTTGAGGCACATTAAATCGCTCGCCACCGCCTGTATGATAATCAATACAATAATCAACGTGAGGTAAAATCTCATTGATTAAATGATACGCAAATCTACCTGCAAGCGAACCTCGTTTACTGCCTGGAAAAACACGATTTAAATCTCTCCCATCAGGGAACTCTCGTGCCAAATTTAAAAACCCGAATACATTAACTACGGGTATACATATAATAGTACCTTTATGGGGGATATTATATTTTTTTGAGATTAATTGTCTTACAATTTCAATTCCGTTTACTTCATTTCCATGAATACCACCTGTAATCAATAAACAAGGTCCATCTTCTTTTCCTCTTTCAATAATAACAGGGACTTCAATTTTTGTACGGGTGTGTAGTTTGGCGATATCTAAACTTATTTTCAGACTTTTGCCTGGTAAAATTGTATGACCTAAGATCAGTATCTTTTTGTTCGGCATTTTCTTTTATATATCGGTTACTGTTTGGTAATGTGACGAAATTTTCACCACTTAACTACGTTATATTTACTAAACATCGAGTAGTCGAGTTGTTTCTACGAAACACTGACTACCGCCAATATTACCAAACCGCTCTTTGTTATTAGTGGTTTTTTACTTATTTATAACTTAATTGACAATTCTAAATGTCCGCCCAAACCAAGTTCAACAATTTTTTGTAACGTTGAAAATCTTGCTTCTTTTATATTATTCTCAATTTTGGAAATATAAGATTTTGTTGTCCCAGTTTTTTCTGCAAGTTGTTGCTGTGTCAAGCCTTTTTCAAGTCGCGCATCATGAATCATTGCTCCAATTTTGAAGTTTTCATAACCACTATCAAGTTCATCACGCTTTGCAGTACCAACTTTTCCGTAATGTTTATCCTTGAATTGATCAAGTGTCCGAGTGTTATTGTTTTTCGCTTTCATATTCATTTTTTATTTTAATTGCTTTTTCAATTTCTTTTTTTGGTGTCTTTTGTATTTTCTTCTGAAATCCGTTTGCCAATATGATTAGTTGACCTTGATCGAAAAAACAAAAGATTCTAAAAATGTCGATTCCCTGTTGAATTCTAATTTCATATAGACCGTCAGTATTTTCAATATGCTTAAGATAAGTTTCAGGAACTCTATCTAATTCTTGAATTAATTCTAATGTCCAGATAATCTTTTCTTTAACTTTATCACGCTGCTTTATAAAAAATTCTTCAAAGTAATCTTTGTAAAAAATAGTTGTGCGTATCTTTTGTTTATGCTTCAATAAGCAAATATACAAAAGTAGCCCTAAAGTGAAACTGTGTTTTTAAAAAAGTTCTTGTTCATGATTTTTGTCTGCAAAAATCACCCATAACTTACAAACAACACCTATCGCTTCCACTTTAAGCTCTCTATGATCCTTGTAACATCATCTTCGATATATTTTGCCGCAGGCATGATGGAGTCGAAATTGGGTTTGGTATAAAAATATACTGACCCTACTAAAAAATGTTTAGTGCTATCGGTAAGATAAAACTGAGTATTCGATGCTGCATTTCCTCCCAAACGATAGAGCATACCATATACTTTATGATCGGCATTTTGATAGACTTGTTCCACAATCTCGTCAGCCTTAACCACATGTTCATAGGTCAGTTTTTGTGCATCTTTAAGTAATGTATTCAGGTTATTATCTATTGGTTTATAACTCAAATACACCGTTGCCTTCATTTGTGGATATGCAATAACTAAATCACATTTTTTTTCTGTGATTGTACTCATTTTATTTACCTCAAAAGTATAATCACAATTATCTTGTAATTGGTATTGTGGCACTGGATAATCCAATCTTAAATAAGCTTTAGGCTTAGGCAACGTTTCTTTACAACTTACTATTAAAACGCCCAAACCTAAAACGAATGCTAATTTACAGAGTTGACCCATAACTATATCTTAGGTTTAGTAATTGTTACTCTAACGCGTTTAACCCTACGATTATCCACTAATTCAACAGTGAACAAGTAGTTGTCAAATCCTATTTTTTGTCCTTTTACAGGGAAATTTTTATTGATCTGCAGGATGAATCCTGCTAATGTTTCTGCTTCGCCTTTTTGAGATTCAAACGATTCGCCATTAATTGATAGTACACGATAAAAATCTTTTAAGGATGTTTTACCTTCAAACACGTAATTATTTTCATCAATCTGTGTGTGATTTATTGAAACATCGTCAAACTCATCACTAATATTTCCTACAATTTCTTCTATAATATCTTCTAAAGAAATTAATCCCGAAGTCCCTCCATATTCATCTACAACTATTGCCAAATGATTTTTTGTGTTTTGAAAAAACTTCAGCAAATCATCTAATTTTTTATTTTCTGGCACAAATAAGGGAGTCCGTATCAATTGCGACCAATTAAAATCAATTTCTTCCAAATGTGGTATCAAATCTTTAACGAATAAAACACCTTCAATTTGATCAATATTATCTTTATAAACTGGGATTCTTGAGTATCCTTGTGCTTTAATTTTAACTAAAATATCTTCATATTTTTCATCGATACTTAAAGTAAACATATCGATTCGGGGCTTCATTACTTGGCTCGCATCTGTATTACCAAAAGTCACAATACCTTTTAGTATTTTTTGTTCTTGACGGCTGGTGTCTGTTTTGGAGGTAAGTTCTAAGGCTTGTGATAATTGATCTACAGATAAATTGGCTTTTTGTCCTTTTAAACGATCTTGTATTAAGTTTGAAAGAAAACGCATCGGATAACTTAAGGGCGAAAAAAGAATATCGGTAATATATACAAAATAGACTACTTGTAAGGAAAACTGATATTTGTTACGGCTTGCATATATTTTAGGTAATACTTCACCAAAAAACAAAATCAAAAAAGTAATGGCTACTACTTCTATCAAAAATTTAATAATTGGAGAAAGTCCCACAAACAAAACATTTCCTAATTGATAGAACAATAAAATGATAGCAATATTAACAATGTTATTGGCTATCAATATGGTTGCCAATAATTTTTTAGGACGATCCAATAGAATTTTTATTATGTCAACGCGTTTTACTTCGTTAGAATTGGGTTGGTCTAAATCTGTTTTGGTTAAGGAAAATAACGCTACTTCAGACCCAGACACAATGCCTGACAAGAATAATAATCCCATCAAAATAACTATCGTGTATATTAATGAATAATCAATTATCATAATTTAAAAGCTTAGGGGTGGGTTCATGTATTTATAATCAAAAAGGCAATCCGTGATTCGGGGTATCTGAATCAGAATCGGAACCTGATGATTGTTCACTTTTAATTTCTTTTTTTAAATGTAAAAAAGTAATTTCATGAGCGTGTACTTCATATACTTTTTTTGTAATTCCTTCTTCTGTTTGCCATTCTCTGGATTTTAGTTTTCCTTCGGCATATACCTGACTGCCTTTAGATAAATATTTCTCACATTTTTCGGCAAGTTCATTACGGACAACAATAGTGTGCCACTGGGTAACCGTTACTATTTGATCGTTTTTTTTACTGCGATAACTCTCATCTGTTGCGACATTAAAACGAGCTATACAATTTTTATCATCAAAGTAATGAATCTTAACATCATCACCTAAATAACCGATTAACATTACTTTATTTAAAAATCCATTCATAACGATTCAAAAATACACAAATTTGGGATGAGATTACAATTTTCAAAAATCCAACTTCCAATATCGTTTTATAAAGTTAACCATAACAATCGGAAAAGGAAATGTTGTAACTTTAGAAATGGAAATCCCCGATGTAATTTCAATTACACGAACACTCCAAAAACGAATCACTAAAGTCTGATGAGAGAGTTTATGAATAACAGCTTCGTCCTCTATTTCAGAAACATTCAAAATTGTACTTTCTACTCGCTGTTTTATCTCTTTTTTTAAAAATTTAGGAATTGTTTCAGCATCTGTTTCTATTACTGGAAATTCATATAAATTTTGCCAAATTCCACTACCTTCTCTTTTTTGAATTTGTGTATTTTGATGTATATCTTCGATAATTAAATAATTTAAATACCGACGTGTAACTTTTGTTTTTTTTGATTTAAAAGGTAAAACGGATACTTTACCGGTTTGGAAAGCAACACAATTCGTCACGAAAACACACTGCTCACACGTTGGTTTTTTAGGCACGCATTGCAGCGCACCAAACTCCATAATGGCTTGATTAAATTGATCGGATTTGTGTATGGGCAATAAACTATTTGCTTTTTCTTGAAATATTTTTTTTGCTATTCCTCTCGAAATATCGACCTCAATTCCAAAGACACGTGACAAAACACGTAAAACATTTCCATCGACTACAGCAATTGGTTCGTTGTAAGCAAATGAGGCAATTGCCGCTGCGGTATAACTCCCAACCCCTTTTAATTGTTCTAATTGTTTTGCTGTTTCTGGAAATTTTCCGTTATAATTTTCAACAACATCCTTAGCTGATTGGTGCATATTTCGTGCTCTTGAATAATATCCTAGTCCTTGCCAAAGTAACAAAATGTCATTTTCATCTGCTTTAGCCAACGATTGCACCGTGGGATATTGTTTTACAAAATTATGAAAATAGGGTAACCCTTGTGCTACACGTGTTTGTTGTAAAATAACTTCAGACAAATAAATCAAATACGGATCTTTTGTTTTTCGCCAAGGCAAATCTCTTTTGTTAAGTAAATACCACTCTATAAGTGTTTTGGCAAAATTCAAATTATAGATTTGGTGATTTTCTTTATTCATTCGATTATTCAGTTGACTTAGCTTTTCAATTGTCTTACTTTATTTACCACCTTATACTCCAAACCTTCAATTTTTTTAAAGTGAGCTTTTGCACATTTGATTTTCATTTGTTCATCTGGACTTAGTTTTTTAATATCCACAATTGGCGTTCCTGTGTCTTTAGTTTCGGCTACAAAATATATTTTTTGGTCGTCTTCAAAAACCAATGCCCAATCAGGGTTGTAATTCCCTATCGGCGTGGGGATTTTAAACCAATTTGGTAGTTTAAAATAGAATTTTATTAGTTCACTGGTTTCACAGTCTTTAGCAAATTTGCTTTCAACTCCCGAATCTAATGGAACAAATTCTTCATAAATGGTTTTGGAAGAATCTGAAACTTTAAACGAAAAGTCGTTTAGATAGACTTCTAATTCCTGGGCTTCAAACAATGCCATTTCGTATTCTGAATTGCCGATTTTTTGATACTTAATTCCGTCAATCATTAAATCATACAACGTCCGTTTTATAGCTGTTGTAGCCAAGTCTAAAAACAATTGCGGATTGATTATAATATCCTCAATTCTGCCCGACTTACTTAATATTTCTTCAATGGTGGAACGGGTTAATTCCGTTTTACTTTGAATGTAGCCCAAAACATCAGGGATTTTCCAAGAATAACCTCCATAAGATTCTACTTTTTCTCCAACATAGTTTGTACCCACGCCTTCATCCGTCATTGTAATACCGATTTTCGTAGAACGTATGGAAGGAGACTTAATTTCGGGTAAATCTTTTATGGCTTTTGCAGCCAAAGTAATAAGCTCGTCAGTTTTATAATCAACTCGGTAAGTAGTTTTCTTTTTCAGTTTTTCCCAAATCTCCAAGAATTTTGGGTCGGCTTCAAAACCTTTTCGGTATTGAATAGCGGTTCTTGTTTGCTTGTTTTTGATTCTGCCTGTAAATGCCACGCCACAATCGTCTTCGATTTCTTTTTGTAGTGCTTTGGCAAAATCGTCATAACTTTCATTGGCAATAACCGTTAATCGATTGATGTTTTGGTCATAAATTCGTTTTCCTGTTTGGTCAACTGCCAATCGTAAACCTCTACCGATTTCCTGACGTTTTTTAATGTCGGATTTGGTTTCGTTCAACGTGCAAATTTGAAATACATTCGGGTTGTCCCAACCTTCACGAAGGGCAGAATGCGAAAAAATGAAACGCAAAGAATTGTCTAATCCCAACAATTTTTCTTTGTCTTTCATGATCAAGCTATACGTATCATCATCTGCCTTAGTTTCGCCCGAAGTGTCTTTAAAAGCCCCTTTTTTATCTTGCGAAAAATAACCGTTATGCGTTTCCTCAACCGAAAATTTATCTAATTCCTTAAAAGCGGGTTTTGCAATATATTCCTGATAAATTTCTTCAAACCACTGGGCAAATTTTCCTTTTACAGGATTTCCTGTGGCATCATAACTGCGGTAATTGGCAACTTTGTCAATGAAAAGCAACGACAAAACTTTAATACCCAACTTGTTCAGGCGTTTCTCTTTTTTTAAATGTTCTTCAATGGTTTTGCGAATTTGAAACTTCATAACTTCATCGGTCAATCCGCCTTGACTATCACCTTTATACAATAAATTTCCGTTAGATATAGAAATGCACTGGTTTACCGCATCAATTTCCTCAATGATGTAGCCGTCTGCATAGATTTCTCGTTCGTTGGATAATTTGTATAAATCGTCTCCGACTTTTACGGTTAAGGTTTTCTTTTTTACACCTCCGTTTTCATTGCTATTTATGGAAACTTTGGCGGTTACTTTGGTCTTGGTAGCTGTGATGGATTCTACCGAAACAAAAGCATCGTTGTAGGCATTTTCTTCAATGATAGAATCTACTTCAATTTGTTTTACCAAACCTAAATCGTAGGCTTTTACAGGGTTTAAACTGTATGTTAAATTGTATTGGTTTTTATGTGTGGCAGAGTAACGAAGCGTACAAAGTGCTTTCAGGTTTTCGATAGCCGCCATACGCTTTTCGGTTTCCATATTTTGTGGCTCGTCTACAATTACAATAGGATGCGTCGCCTGAATAAACTCTACTGGTTTTTGTCCGTTCAGTTTATCATTGGGTTTATTGATAATGTTTTCGTCTTTGGTAAATGAATCAATGTTAATTACTAAAACTTCAATGTTGTTGCTGGTTGCAAAACCTCTTAACGTAGAAACTTTGGTACTATCGTACACCTGAAAATTTACTGGCACGTTGTCGTAAAGCGTTTGAAAATGATCGTGGGTAATTTCTAGATTTTTTAAAACGCCCTCACGAATAGCCACCGATGGTACAACAATCACAAACTTATTGAAGCCGTACAATTTATTCAGTTCGTAAATAGTTCGGAGATACACATAGGTTTTACCCGTTCCTGTTTCCATTTCTACCGAAAAATGCATACCGTCCAATTTGTCCGAAATTTTAATTTCGTTGTTAGCTTGAATGCTTTGCAGATTGGCAAGTATTTGATCCGAGGATATAATTAATCGATTGCCGTGACTGTATATATTAGCATACGTGTCTATTTCAGAAATTTCTGATTGCAAAGCAGATTCTTCCAACGATTGCCCTTCAAATAAATCCGTTATGGATTTTATGGCTTGTTGCTGATAAACCAGATTGGATTCAAAGGTTAATTTCATTATTCTAGTAATTTTTTGTTTTCCATTCTTTCTCTTGATTCTAACAATAAAGAATGAAGTTTTTCTTCCAACTCTTTTTTAGGAGGTAATTCTGTCCAGTAATCGGCAACCATAATACCGTCTTTTTGCATTTCTAATAACTCAACTTGTTCATTGCTTTTTCCGGCACATAGTATTAATCCTATTGGGCTGTTTTCGTGTTCCTGTTTTTCGTATTTGTCGAGCCATTTTAAATACAATTCCATTTGCCCTTTGTATGCGGGTTTAAAATTACCCAGCTTTAGTTCAATTGCCACCAATCGTTGGAGTTTTCTATGAAAAAACAGTAAGTCTAAATAAAAATCTTCTCCGTCAATAATCATCCGTTTTTGTCGTTCTACGAATGTAAATCCTACACCTAATTCTAAGATAAAAAGTTCTAATTCCTTAATGATTGCACTTTCTACATCTTTTTCTAAATAACCCTCTTTTAAGCCTAAAAAATCTAAAAAGTAAGGATCTTTAAAAGTATTTTGAATATCGTGTAAATCATTAGATACTTGCAAGGTTGCTATTTCATTACGCTCAAAGGCTTTGCGATCTATTTGATATCTCGTATTTCTAATAGACCATCTTTCTGTTGCTATTTTATTTGCGTAGAAGTTTCGTTGTTCTTGTTTTTTAAGCGGAAGAAGAACTACAAAGTGTGACCAAGATAATTGTCGTGACAGCGTAACGACAATTTCAATTTCCGGAAAAACATCCGCAAATTGCATCATTCGATAGAGATTTTTTACATCAAAACTTTTCCCATAATTGGTTTTTAATTGTTTCGCCAATGTTGGTACAATTTCTTTGGCATATTCGGCTCGCTCGTTTTTGAGTATATGTTCATTTATTTTTTTTCCAATATGCCAATAGGTTAGTGTGAGCGCACTATTTACTTGTGCGACTACTTGCTGCTTACCTTGTTCTATGATTTGAGTAAGGTCTTTGAAAAGTGTTTTTTCTATTTCTTGACTCATTATTAAATGGTTTTAAACTCAATCCCCGCATCGCGCATTTGCAAAACCGTATTGGTTTTTAATTGGTCGTTGCCTTTAAAAAGTTTGTCTAAGGCAATAACTTTGATAGGCTTTTCGGCAATTACAGTTTCAATAATTTCTTGCGTGGCTTTTTCCAAAAGTAAAATCAATTCGGTATGGTTGATTTTAAAAAAACTATCTTTCTTTTCAATTGGGCTGTTTAAGTCTTTTCCGCTTTTTAATAAAAGTTCATACACCATATTTTCAATGGTGGCATTTTCTGAAACAGGGTCAACAAACAACTTCATTTGCTCGGCAAGTGCTTGGGCATCTTTGCCCTCTATTTGTTGCCATTGCTTGAAGTTGCTGTCCTCCAACTTTAAGACTTTAAAACCTCTGTCTTGAGATTTTAGATTCGAGATTTTAGATTTTAGATTTTCAATTGCTGTTTTGGTTTCCTCTGTAGGGAGTTCGCCTTGCAGTTTTTTAATCTCTTTTTCTAATGCTTCGGTTTTAATTTTTAATTCTTCATTTATCTTTTTACCTGCTCTGCGGATGCGTTCTTTGCTTATTTCGGATATGGTTTTGTAACCTGCTTTGTAGGCTTCGCTTTTGCCTGCCCAATTGAGTACATAGCGTTCGTTGGCAAAGTTGATGTCTTCCCCAAGGGTGGCTTTTAGTTTTTCCCAATCTATTTTACCTTCGGTAAAGGCTTCGGGCAATATTTGTTGTAAGGCTTTTAGTTTTTCGTATTCGGGCGTTTGGCTTGTTCCGTCCATAGTTGTAGTTTATCGTAATTCTTTTTAATTGCCTAAGGTACGTTTGTACAGCTGACTTTTAAGTAATTATAATTCATTAGATTTCACCGCATATACCAAATAATATCTTGGTGTAAATAATCTTAATAACGGACGAAAACCTATCTTTTTTGTAGGATGTGTAAATTTGATTCTGTCTTGAATTTTCCAACCTGTTTTTTCAAGCAACCAATCCAATTGCCAATCTTCAAATTCGTGATAATGACGATCCCAAGGATCTGATTTACTTTTGTATGCTGTACTAAACCATAAACGTAATGGAACAGAAATCAAAAGTTTGTTTGCGTTTATATTTTGTAATACTGTATATGGATTGAGTAAATGTTCAAAAATTTCAAAAGCCGTGACTACTTGACTGTTGTCATTTTTTAGTGCTGATAAATCATTATCCAAATCTTCTCCTTGGGTGTTTATTACTTGAAAACCCTCTTTTTTTAAAATTTCTGAAAATGGATTTTCGACTCCTAAATCTAAAACGGATTCTTGAGTAGTAATATGTTTTTTTAAAAACTGAAGTGTAAGCTGAAAACGTTTGTATGGATACGTATTTTGATACATATTAACTTATACTTGGTACACAATGGCATTGATGTTCATTCCTGCTCCTACAGAAGCAAAAATAATCACATCTCCCTCTTCAAAATGATGGGCTTTGCCTAATTTATTTTTAGTAATTAGATCAAACAAAGTAGGTACGGTTGCCACACTACTATTACCCAAGGTATGAATTATCATGGGCATAATATCTTTTGGCACTTCTTGATTGTATAATTTATAAAAACGTTCCACAATTGCTTCATCCATTTTTTCGTTAGCTTGATGGATGAGTATCTTTTTTATATCCTGAATTTTAAATCCACTTTTATCCAAACACGATTGCATTGCAATAGGCACATGTGTTAAAGCAAATTCATAAATTTTTCGCCCATACATCTTAATAAACCTTTGGTTTTCAGGCAATGAAGTGTTATATGATTTGCCAAAAAACAAAAATCCCGCTTCTGATTGTGTATAAGTTGCTGATTCGGTAGCCAATATCCCTCCTAGTTTTGATGTAGATTCTATAATTGTAGCTCCTGCACCATCAGCATATATCATCGAATCTCTATCATGAGGATCTACAACACGAGATAAAGTTTCTGCTCCAATAACCAAACAACGTTGTGCCAAACCAGCTTTTATAAAAGCCTGAGCCTGTATCATTCCTTCAACCCAACCAGGACAACCAAAAATAACATCATAAGCAATGCATTTTGGGTTTTTAATCTGCAATTGATTTTTGATTTTTGAAGCTAAACTCGGTATAAAATCCGACTGATTGGTGTCTTTAGTAACATCCCCAAAGTTATGAGCAACAATAATATAATCTAAAGATTCTTTATCAATGGTTGCATTCTCTATGGCATTTTGAGCAGCTATAAAACCTAAATCCGATGTGTTTTGATGATCTTCGGCGTAACAACGCTCTTTAATCCCTGTTATCTTGTAGAATTTATCGATAACAGTTTCATTATCATGTTTAAAGGTGGTTCCGTCAGCATTTAAAAAATGATGGTTCAAAAAATCGCTATTAAGCACAACTTTTTTTGGAATACAACGTCCTGAACCTATAATTTTTATCCCCATACCTATGTACTCTTTTAAGAAAACAATTACGTTAGGCTAAGTTACTAAAATATCTAAGAGATTTAAATTTTATTGATTTTTTAGAAAAAAATATTTTTTTGATTTAAATTTGCATCAAAACCTTAACTAATGTCACTTCCTAGCATTTTTGAACCTGAAACAACTACTAATTGTTTACAACGATTAGACAAATTAAAATTTGACTCTAAACCGCAATGGGGCACGATGAATGCCGCACAGATGTTAGCTCATTTAAATGTATCTTATGATATAACGGCGGGAAAAATTAAAGTCTATAATTCTTTTTTTACAAAATTGATGTTGCGCCTTTTTGTAAAAAAAATGGTTGTAGGAGAAGCTCCTTATCCTAAAAATTCCCGAACCGCTCCTCAGTTTATCATTGCGGATCAACGCGACTTCGAGCATGAAAAAAGCAGGTTAATCAACCATATTAAAATTACTCAAGGTAAAGGAATTGTTTTTTTCGAAAAAAAGGAGAATGTTTCTTTTGGGGTTTTAAGTGCTGAAGAGTGGAGCAACTTGTACTACAAACACTTAGATCACCATTTTAATCAATTTGGGATTTAATTTTCAGAAAAAATAAAATCTAAATTTTTTATTTATCTGAAGATTTCTGCTCTAGCTCTGCTTGAAATTCCTCCATCACTGGACGTATCGTACCTTCAGGAATATCTGCTATCTTAATATAAAATAAGCCATCAATCGCATTATTGAATAAAGGATCAACGTTAAACGCTACCACTTTTGCGTTTTGTTTAATATACTTTTTTATCAAAACAGGAAGTCGTAAGCTACCTGGCTCTAACTCATCAATCACTTTGTCAAACTTATCTAAATCGGCTTCTGATTCATTAAAAACAAAATCTTTATCGGCATCTTTTAGGGTTACTTTATATTCTTTTTTTGGATGTACATACTGTGCAACATAAGGGTCGTAAAAATGAGATTTCATAAATTCAATCATCAATGATTTAGAAAAATCCGAAAACTGATTACTAATACTTACCCCCCCTATTAAATATTTCTGTTCAGGATTGCGTAACGTAACATGTAAAATACCTCTCCATAACAAAAACAACGGCATTGGTTTTTGTTGGTATTCTTTAACCACAAAAGCACGACCCATCTCAATAGACTTTGTCATCATGTCGTTTAATTCCGGTTCAAAACGGAATAAATCATTTAGATAAAAACCTTCTATTCCGTATTTTTCAAAAATAGATTTGCCCAATCCCATGCGGTACGCTCCTGCAATTTTGTGTGCTTCTACGTCCCACAAAAACAAATGATGGTAATACGAATCATACTTATCTATATCTATAGATTCGTTTGTTCCTTCTCCAATCTCACGAAAAGTAATCTCTCGTAATCGACCTATTTCATGTAAAATATTAGGGATTTCATTTGCTTCCGCAAAATAGACTTCATAATTTTTACTTTGTAATAACCTTTTATCGTTATCTCTTAACTTATCTACTTCTGCTTTTATCGTTACACTATTCGCTCCTTTAACTATGTTTTTTGGGCTTTTGGAACTATTGCTTTTTGTAGCCTCTTCTGTTACCTCAAATGCTTTAGCTAGTATGTACGTCTTTTTTCGTAAAAAATCAGAAAACTCTTTAATATCCTGTATTTCAGCTTGTTCTTTAATCGTGATTGGTTTTCCTATTCGGATTTTAATCACACGATCTTTTTGAGTTAACACTTCCGACGGTAATTTAGCTGTACGAAAAACAGCACTTAGCTTTGATAAAAAATAAAATGACTTACTATTGTTTGCATGAAAATAAATCGGTATTACGGGTACATTTGCCTTTTTAATTAAACGAATAGCGCCTTCTTCCCAAGGTTTATCCACAATTAAATCCCCCTCAACATATGTTGATACTTCCCCGGAAGGAAATATACCTAATGGTTTTCCGTCTCTTAAATGACGTAGAGCATCTTTAATACCACCAACACTTGACTTTACATCCTTGTGATCTTCAAAAGGATTTACAGGCATGATATAGGGTTTCATCGGCTCGATACGATGTAATAAAAAGTTAGCTATAATTTTAAATTCGGGATCACGCTCTAAAATTATTTTAAGCAATAAAATTCCGTCAACAGCCCCTAGAGGATGATTTGAAATGGTAATAAAAGGTCCAGTTTTGGGTATTCGCTTTAAATCCGAATCTGGAATATCAAATTTAATTTGAAATTCTTTGATAATCGCTTCCAAAAACACCACATCAGTTAGGTGTTTGTTTTTGGTATAAAAATCATTAATAACTGACAGTCGGGTCACTTTTAGCAAAATCCACCCAAAAAATGTACCTACAAAACCTAATTTACCTAAATTAACTGCTTTTGAAACTTCCTTTGCTGTTACTAATCCCATTATACGTTTATACTTTCGCTACGATTTGCATTGTTTCGCGCGTAAATTGCTTTAACAAAACGATTTTGTTTTCTTGTATCTTTTCGGAGGATTGTTGGTTAAAATGTCTAACCGTATACAAAGATACATTATCATTAAACGTAACCGCAAATTTCTGTTCTAAATCTACAAAAAGTTTGTCTTTGTTGCCGTACTTGTCGTCTACACATACCGAAAAACTAATTGCTGAATTTTGAATTAAACTTACTTTCATTTTGTATTTATGCAATAGTGAAAATATCTCACTGATATTATCTTCAACAATAAAAGAAAAGTCATTTGAGGATAAAGAAATTAGTAATTGGTTTTGCTTTAAAATAAAACACGGATGAAAGGGTTCTAAATCAGCTCCTTTACTCACGCAAGTTCCTGGTAATTCTGGATTTAAAAAAGATTTCACATACAATGGAATCTCTTTTCTTTGCAAAGGCTGTAATGTTTTTGGATGAATTACTGACGCACCATAAAAAGCCAACTCTATCGCCTCTCTATAAGAAATTTGATTTAATAATATTGTATCATCAAAGACTCTTGGATCCGCATTCATAACCCCTGGAACGTCTTTCCAGATGGAAACACTCTCTGCATTTAAACAATAAGCAAATATGGCTGCCGTATAATCCGATCCTTCACGTCCTAAGGTAGTAGTAAAATTATTCGAGTCCGACCCTAAAAAGCCTTGTGTTATATTTAATACTTTTTGGTCTACTGTATTTAATATGTTTTTTTCTGTAGTAACCCAGTCTACTGTCGCATCTCGATAAGTACTATCTGTTTCTATTAATGTACGAACATCTAACCAATTATTATTAAATCCTTTTTGATTAAAATAACAACTGAGTATTGTAGTAGATAATAACTCGCCATAACTTACAATCTGATCGTAAACATAGCTGTAATCTGGTGATTTATTTCTACCTAAAAACCCCTCTAGCTCGAGGTATAATTTATTTACTGCAGTATCAACTTCTGATCTGTTTTCTTGAAATAAATCTGAAATAATACTTTCGTGGTAATCTTTTAATTCTTTAAAATTAACTGCTAATTGGTCTGATTTTTCAAAATAATACTTAACAATTAATTCTAATGCATTGGTTGATTTACCCATAGCAGATACAACTAGTAATGTATTCTCATACCCTACTTTTTGCAATACTGATAACACATTATTTACACCTGCGGCATCTTTTACGGATGCTCCACCGAATTTAAAAATTCTCATTATTTACGTGCTAAAATCCTATTTATTCATATTTCTGATCTCGAAGATGAACTCCTCTAAGTCCGCTCCGTTTTCGATTAACTTTAATGCTTTATCCACAATATAATCTACGTTACCTGGTGTAAATCCTAAGCGCAATGCAAATTTTTTCAATAATTTTTCTTGGCGATCTCCTAAGTGTTTATCTGTATATACCATACGCCCTAAATCGTACAAACGTTCTACTCTTTTTACATACAGGTGAGGTGGGTTGATAGGGTATTTTAAAGGGTTTTCTAGAATTTCTTGATATTCCTCTTCAGTAATATCCAAACTAACCGCTAATTTATCTAAGAATGCTTTTTCTCTTGTGGAGATACTTCCATCTGTTAAAGCAACTCTAACAATTGCCGAAAAATGACCTTTGTTTCTATCGGTAAAACCGCTATCAAATAAATCTGAAATTGACATAGTATTCTTGTTTTTTTGGACAAATATAATCTTTTTACCTTTTTTATGCGATACATCACTTCTTTAAATTTGGTCTTATTTTCTTATATGAAAAATTTAATTGTAATTTCGCACATTGTTACAACTTATTCAAAATAATGAATCCAAAAACTTTAAAATACGACACTGCTTATTTGAAAATTGCACTCGAGTGGGGTAAACTATCTTATTGCAAAAGAAAACAAGTTGGCGCCATTATCGTTAAGGATCGCATGATTATTTCAGATGGGTACAACGGCACTCCGTCGGGTTTTGATAATTGTTGTGAAGACGAAACAGGAAAAACCCAGTGGTTGGTTTTGCATGCCGAAGCCAACGCAATATCAAAAGTAGCACGATCAACCCAATCTTGCGAAGGTGCAACGCTATACATCACCCTTTCACCATGTAAAGATTGCAGCAAACTAATTCATCAATCAGGAATTAAACGTGTCGTTTATCACGAAGCTTATAAAGATCTTTCTGGTGTTGAATTTTTGCAAAAAGCAGGAATAACCGTTGATTGCATTGTTGATTTAAATTAGATGAAAAAATTATACAATTACTTACCGCTACTAGTGTTTTTAGCACTTGCCTTTTTCTATTTTGTAAGTAAAACGTATTTTGATTTTCCAAAAAACAGAAACGCAGCTAGTCGCGAAAAACTAAATCTTTTGGTCGACATAATCAGTAATGAATACGTAGATGAGATAAATATTGATTCCATTGTTACTATTACCGCCAATAGTATTTTAGAAAAACTAGACCCACACTCTATTTATATTCCATCTAACGAATTCGAATCCATTTCAGAAAATATGAGAGGTGATTTTGTAGGAATTGGTGTTAACTTTTTTATACACAACGATACTATTGCTATTTTAAAAGCTATCGAAGGTGGGCCATCGCATCGAGCAGGGATCCAATCCGGCGACCGAATCATGATGGCGGACAACGATATTCTTTATGGGAAAAATATCTCAAGCGATCAAGTTGTTAATCGTTTAAAAGGTGAGGAAGACTCGAATGTTTTGTTAAAAATATTTCGAAAATCGACTCAAAAAACCTTCGAAATACCATTAAAAAGAGGTGTTGTATCCATAAAGAGTGTCGATAATTCTTCACTTATAACCAATAAAATTGGCTACATCAAAATCAATAGGTTTTCGGAAACGACTTACAATGAATTTATAGCCCATTTAAACCGATTAATGGAGCGAAACATCGAATCATTAATCATTGATTTACGGGACAATTCAGGCGGATATATGGATGAGGCAATTAAAATAGCGGACGAACTTTTATCGAACAATCAACTTATCGTTTATACAAAAGATAGAAAAAACAAAACAGAAAAAACATTCGCCACATCGAAAGGAACTTTTGAGAAAAAACCCGTATTTATTTTAATCAATGAAAATTCGGCTTCGGCAAGCGAAATTTTAGCAGGAGCCGTTCAAGACAATGATCGTGGCACCATAATCGGCAGACGCTCTTTTGGTAAAGGATTAGTGCAAAAAGACAAAGCACTTGGTGATGGATCAGTTGTTCGGTTAACTATTGCTAGGTATTACACCCCTACAGGACGCTCGATACAAAAACCTTATTCCAATAGTACAGAAGCTTATTTTAATGAGTTTTACAAACGTTTTGAAAGCGGTGAACTCAACAGTAAGGATAGTATTGTAATTGATGATTCCCTTAAATTTAAAACTCCTAAAGGTAAAATTGTTTACGGAGGCGGTGGTATCACGCCCGATATTTTTGTACCAATCGAAGAAAAAGTAAATGAAAATGAATTGTTTTATGTTTCTTCTTCTGATTATATTTCGCGTTATGTTTTTACTGTTTTGGACGAAAATCGCAATCAGTTTAAACCATTAACGGTTCAAAAATTTATTAGTCAAACAGCTAAAGAAGACACATTATTTTCTGATTTTGAAGACTATATAGAAACGAAGAAAATACCTATCAATACACAAAGTAACGCTGCTTACTTTAAAAAATCTCTTATCGCGGAGTTTATTAGGCAACTTTATGGCGACAAAGCCTACTTTAATTACATGCTAATTAATGATCCTATGATTAAAAAAGTAATGAATCAAAACGATCCCAATTAAAAAACCATCGCTATAAATTAACGATGGTTTTTTAAAAATTCTGGTATCGACTGAAAAATAAAAACGTTACTTCATCTTAAAATCTTCCATAAATTTAGTGGTGTAATTTCCAGAAATATAATCTTCATTATCCATTAATTGACGATGAAAAGGTATTGAAGTTTTAATTCCTTCAATCACAAATTCGTCTAATGCACGCTTCATCTTATTGATGGCTTCTTGCCTAGATTGTGCAGTCGTAATTAATTTCGCAATCATCGAATCGTAATTAGGCGGAATGGTATATCCTGAATACACGTGTGTATCTAAACGAATTCCATGCCCTCCTGGAGCATGAAACGTAGTGATTTTACCTGGACTTGGTCTGAAATCATTGTATGGATCTTCAGCATTGATTCGGCACTCGATAGAATGTAATTTTGGATAATAATTTTTACCAGAGATTGGTTGCCCTGCGGCAACTAAAATCTGCTCACGAATCAAATCATAATCAATCACTTGCTCCGTAATTGGATGTTCAACCTGAATACGTGTATTCATTTCCATGAAATAAAAATTACTGTGCTTATCTACCAAAAACTCTACCGTACCAGCTCCTTCATATTTAATAAATTCTGCAGCTTTAACAGCTGCGGCACCCATTCTTTCACGAAGCTCGTTAGTCATAAAAGGTGAAGGAGTTTCTTCTGTTAACTTTTGATGACGACGTTGTACCGAACAATCTCTTTCGGATAAATGACACGCCTTTCCATACGCATCTCCTACCACTTGAATTTCTATGTGACGAGGCTCTTCTATTAATTTCTCCATGTACATGCCATCATTACCAAAAGCCGCTGCCGCTTCTTGACGTGCACTTTCCCAAGCTTTTAGTAAATCCGCTTCTTTCCAAATGGCACGCATCCCTTTTCCTCCACCACCAGCAGTAGCTTTCATCATTACGGGATACCCTATTTCTTTAGCTACCTTTTTAGCATCTTCAAAATCTTCTAAAATCCCTTCAGAACCAGGTACGCAAGGTACTCCTGCTTCTTTCATGGTCGCCTTAGCCGTAGCTTTATCTCCCATCTTTTCAATCATTTCTGGGGATGCTCCAATAAATTTAATCCCGTGTTCTTGACAAATTTTTGAAAATTTAGCATTTTCAGATAAAAAACCGTAACCTGGGTGGATGGCATCTGCATTTGTGATTTCGGCAGCAGAAATTATGTTTGCTATTTTTAAGTATGATAAATTACTAGGCGGAGGTCCAATACAAACTGCTTCATCAGCAAACCGAACGTGTAAACTCTCAGCATCAGCTGTGGAATAAACAGCAACTGTTTTTATGCCCATTTCTCTACAAGTTCTTATAACTCTTAAAGCAATTTCTCCTCTGTTGGCTATTAATATTTTTTTAAACATTATTTTGATTTTGAATATTAAACCGAATTCTTCTAAAAACAAAAAAGTTGATCATCTATTAAGACGGATCAACTAAGAATAACGGCTGGTCAAATTCTACAGGCGAATTGTCATCAACTAAAATCTTAACAATTTTACCCGATACTTCTGATTCGATTTCGTTAAAAAGTTTCATTGCCTCAATTACACATAGTACATCTCCTTTTCCTACAGTCGAACCAACTTCAACTAAAGCAGGTTTATCTGGAGCTGTTTTTCTGTAAAAAGTTCCGATAATCGGTGACTTTACGGTAATATATTTTGAGTTTTCAATACCTGTAACGGGTTGCGAAGCAACGGGAGCAGTTTCTGCCACAGGAGTTGAACTTTGTACCGTTGGCATACCTGATATTTGCGTGTACTGAACCCCTTCTAAACGACTGTTTTCAGCAGTTGTTTTAATAGTAATTTTAAAATTTTCAACTTCGATTTTTACTTCAGTTGCGCCAGATTTAGCGACAAATTTTATTAAACTTTGAATTTCTTTAATATCCATAATCATATTTTTTTTGTCAATTAACTATTTTGTGTATGCCCATTTGAGATAAATTGAACCCCATGTAAACCCACCTCCAAAGGAAGCAAATACCAAGTTGTCTCCTTTTTTAAATTTTGACTCGAAATCACTTAACAATAAAGGTAATGTAGCCGAAGTAGTATTTCCGTATCTTTCAATATTGACTAAAACTTTAGACTCATCAACATTCATTCGACTTGCTGTGGCATCAATGATGCGTCTATTAGCTTGATGCGCTACAAGCCAATTAACATCGTCTGCTTTTAAGTTATTACGTTCCATGATAATAGAACTTACTTCAGACATGTTAGATACTGCAAATTTAAACACGGTTTTGCCTTCTTGAGTGATGTAGTGTTTTCTGCCGTTTACAGTTTCTGACGATGGTGGAAATAACGATCCTCCTGCTTCAATTTTAAGAAAATCCCTTCCTATACCGTCGCTTCGTAAATATTCGTCTTGCAAACCTAATCCTTCCATATTAGGTTCAAAAAGTGCTGCTCCAGCTCCATCTCCAAAAATTATACAGGTAGTTCTATCCGTATAATCTAATATGGACGACATCTTATCGGCTCCTATTAAAAGTACTTTTTTATAACGACCCGACTCGATGTAAGCTGCTGCGGTAGACATACCGTATAGAAACCCTGAACAAGCCGCCTGTAAATCATAGGCAAAAGCATTAATTGCTCCTATTTCAGTGGCGACAAATGCAGCTGTTGAAGCAACCATCATATCAGGAGTAGCCGTAGCTACGATAACCATATCTATAGTTTTGGGATCTAATTGTGATTTTTGTATTAAATCTTCAGCGGATTTAATAGCTAAATAAGAAGTTCCTTTTTTAGGATCTTTTAAAATACGTCTTTCTTTAATTCCTGTTCTGGAAGTAATCCATTCGTCATTGGTATCAACAATTTCTTCTAACATTTTGTTAGTAAGAACAAAATCAGGAACATAACCACCCACTGATGTTATTGCAGCTGTTATCTTACTCATAAAATTGAATTTGTGTAAAGATAGAATTAAGAAAGGTTAAATGTCACGTATATACGCCAAAAAAACCCTCAGAGACTGAGAGTTTTTTTGATGATATAAGTGTTATTAAGCTTCTACTACTGATTTGTCAACAACAACTTGACCTCGGTAATATAACTTACCTTCGTGCCAGTGTGCTCTGTGGTATAAGTGAGATTCACCAGTTGTAGGACATGTAGCAATTTGAGGAACGACAGCTTTGTAGTGTGTTCTTCTCTTGTCTCTCCTTGTTTTGGATATCTTTCTCTTAGGATGTGCCATTTAATTATTTATTTATCTGTTAATAGTTTTTTTAATTTATCCCACATAGGGTTTTCATTTTCATTTTCTTCTTGAAGCGATTTCGGTTTCAGCTCTTCTAATTTAAAAAGAATATCCGACGTCAACGTGCCGTCTTTTACCCCAGGGTGAATTCTTTTTGACGGAATGGACAATAAGATAAATTCGTAAATAAATTGCGAAATATCCATCTCATGAGATGAATGAGGTATAACCACCAACTCTACATCCTCATCATTATACTCATTCCCAAATTTGACCACCAACTTGTTTGTTCCGCTTATTGGTAAATCAAAATTTTCCGTCGTTAAATCACACGCAACATTTACCGTGCCTTCAAAAACAAAATTAAACTCCATAAAAGTGTTTTTCTTATCTAATTCTACTGTCAAAACGATAGCCGTATCGTTAAAATCATCGTAGTCAAAAGACTTCAGAAAATCTCCTTTTATCACATAATTGAACTGATGTTTGCCTATTTTTAGTCCTGTAAAAGGAATTAAATATTCATTTTTCAGCTTCATCTATTGAATTTTTTAATTTGCAAATATACAAAAATATTAATTACACTAACGTTTTTTAGTTGCGTTTACTTGAGGTGTAATTTTAAGAGGGTTTTTACTTATAATTTGATACTCATTACGAGCCGAAAATATATCCATTGCTTTATAAACAGCTTCTCTAAAAGAAGTCTCATTTGCTATATTTTTACCTGCGATATCGTAACCAGTACCGTGATCTGGAGAGGTTCTCACTTTAGATAAACCTGCTGTATAATTTACTCCTTCGCCAAAAGACAACGTTTTAAAAGGTGTTAAACCCTGATCGTGATATGGTGCTATTACAGCGTCGTACTTTTTAAATTGTTGCGTGCCAAAAAAACTATCCGCAGCAAAAGGACCAAAAACCAAATTACCTTCGTTAAATAACTTATCAATAGTAGGTTTTAATACACTATCGTCTTCGCTACCTATCACACCACTATCCCCACAATGTGGATTAATTCCCAACACAGCAATTTTCGGTTTGGTTATCGTAAAATCTTGAATTAGCGATTGGGTTACCAATTGAATTTTTTGACGGATTAATTTTTCAGTAATTAATCCTGCCACGTCTTTAACGGGTACATGATCGGTTAATAACCCTACACGTAAAGAATCATGAATCATAAACATCAAGGATTGTCCTTGTAATTCTTGCGCTAGATAATCTGTATGCCCCGGAAAATTAAAGGTATCAGATTGTATGTTTTTTTTGTTAATTGGTGCGGTAACCAACACATCAACTTGGTTGTTTTTTAACGCCTTAGTTGCAGCTTGCAAAGATAATAACGCATATTTCCCTGCTGTTTTATCATCTACACCTATATTGATATTTTCTTGATCCGACCACGTATTGACGACGTTAATTTTACCATGAATTAGATTTTCGACCTTGTCAATAGCTTGGAAATTAAGATTGCTATTGATAATCTTTCGAGCGTTTGATATGGTTTTAGCATTAGCAAAAATAACAGGTGTACACAATTCTAACATACGATTGTCCTCTAATGTTTTTAAAATAACTTCACAGCCAATCCCATTTACATCACCAATAGATATTCCTACAATTGTATTTTCAGCAGACTTCGTCATTTACGTCGATATTAATCGTTAATTTTGGATTACAAATTTACAAAATAAAACTTCTAAATTATGTTTACAGGGATAATAGAGACGTTGGGCGTGATTAAAAACAAAATATCCGATCAAGGAAATATTCACTTAACGGTTCAATCGTCAATCACATCGCAGTTAAAAATTGATCAAAGTGTTGCGCATAACGGCATTTGTTTGACCGTTGTGGCGATCGATGGAGATACGTATACTGTAACAGCAATTGATGAAACAATTCAAAAGACTACACTTGGAAACTGGCAAATTAACGACATTATTAATATCGAAAGAGCCATGAAATTAGGAGATCGATTAGACGGACACATCGTGCAAGGCCACGTCGATCAAATAGGTGTTTGCAAACAAGTGATTCAAAAAGATGGGAGTTGGGTTTTTACATTCTCTTACGATAAAAACAAAAGCAATATCACGATTGAAAAAGGATCTATCACCATCAACGGCACAAGTTTAACCGTGGTTAATTCTAAAATCAATGAATTTAGTGTTGCGATTATTCCTTATACGTATGAGCATACTAATTTTAAGACCTTCAAAAAAGGAACTGTCGTTAATTTAGAATTTGATGTAATAGGCAAATACGTTGCTCGACTACATCAATTGAATTCTTAAAAAAGATGAAAAAAATTGATCACATAGGTATTGCTGTTCGTGATTTAGAAAGCGCCACGATTGTTTATGAAAAATTACTACATTCAAAACCTTACAAAAAGAATGAGATAATCGCTGAAGAGCAAGTTAAAGTGTCTTTTTTTGATATAAATAAGACTTCGATTGAATTAATCGAAGCAACTGACTCACAATCGTCGATTGCTAAATACATTGCTAAAAACGGCGAAGGCGTACACCATATTGCTTTTGAGGTTGAAGATATAGAGTCTGAAATAACTCGGTTACAAGAAGAAGGTTTCGCTATTATTGCACCACCCAAAAAAGGAGCCAATAACAAGTTAATTGCTTTTTTACACCCTAAAACCACACATGGTGTTTTGATTGAATTGTGTCAAAAAATGATATAAAATGAAAATCGGTTTATATTTTGGATCGTTTAATCCCATCCATATCGGGCATATGATTTTAGCCAATCATATGGTCGAAAATACGGACATAAATGAAATTTGGATGGTTGTAACACCCCATAATCCTCATAAAAACAAAAAAACGTTACTAGATAACCACCACCGTTATGAAATGGTTTTTAGAGCTACTACAGGTTACGATAAGTTGAAACCATCAAATATTGAATTTTCACTACCTCAACCCAATTATACCGTACATACATTAATTCATTTACAAGAAAAATATCCCCTAAAAGAATTCTGCTTAATTATGGGAGAAGATAACCTCAAAACTTTTCATAAATGGAAAAATTACGAGGTAATTTTACAGAATCACCACATATATGTTTACCCTCGAATAACTTCAGAAACAATCGACTCACAATTTATAAATCATCCAAAAATAACAGTAGTACAAGCACCTGTTGTAGAAATTTCGTCAACACATATTCGCACACAAATCAAAGAAGGTAAAAACATACAACCTTTAGTACCTGCAACAGCATGGGAATATATCGATCACAATAATTTTTACAAATAAATGGCTTCGCATAACGACTTAGGAAAGTACGGGGAAGCTGAAGCTGTAACTTTTTTACAAAAAAAAGGATATATTATTTTGGAGCGAAATTGGCGATTCCAAAAAGCAGAAGTTGATATCATCGCTCGGAAAAATGATATATTGGCTGTTATTGAAGTCAAAACACGTTCATCATTATATTTTGGAAATCCACAAGATTTTGTCAATCCTAAAAAAAT
This sequence comes from uncultured Flavobacterium sp., assembly GCA_964420215.1. Taxonomy (GTDB): domain Bacteria; phylum Bacteroidota; class Bacteroidia; order Flavobacteriales; family Flavobacteriaceae; genus Flavobacterium. Next base: position 97,763 of record CAYQSQ010000005.1, read on the forward strand.
ACAGTTACTTGTTAAAGCAATAAACAATTATGTTACGTATCGCAACCTCAATGTAGAAGTGCGTTTTGATATTATTGGGATCTATAAAAACGAATCAAATTGTGATATTGAACATTTGGAAGATGCATTTTATTTTTTTTAAAGACTTTCTTTTAAATTTCATAATCAAACAACGCTTTAATTCTTTTTTTAATTTATATATTTGCAACCTGAAAAAAATATAGGTTTCACAATAATTATATAAAAGTATTACATAATGACTAAAGCAGATATCGTTGCTAAAGTTTCCGAAAAATTAGGCATTGAAAAAGGAGATGTGCAAGCTACCGTTGAATCTTTTATGGAAGAAGTAAAAGTATCTTTAGAAACGGGAGATAATGTATATCTCAGAGGATTCGGAAGTTTTATTATTAAAACTAGAGCTGAGAAAACAGGAAGAAATATCTCTAAAAACACAACGATTAAGATTCCGGCACACAACATCCCTGCCTTTAAACCTGCTAAAGTTTTTGTGGAAAGTGTAAAGTCGAATAGTAAAGTCGAACAAATTTAAATATTAATCAAAAAAACATAGACTATGCCAAGTGGTAAAAAAAGAAAAAGACATAAGGTAGCTACGCACAAAAGAAAAAAACGAGCGAGAGCAAACCGTCACAAGAAAAAGAAATAAGATAACACTGAATTTCTTACAAGTTCTTTGAAATAAAACATAAACAAACCTTCATGATGAAGGTTTGTTTATGTTGTTATACATTGTTCAATCCATTTATTCAATTTATTTTGAATAGATAAAAATTTACAGCATGAATAAAGAGTTAATCATTAGATCAAGTTCTGACGCCGTAGATTTTGCTTTGTTAAAAGAGGGTAGATTAATTGAATTGCATTCCGAGAAAGAACAAGATAACTTTTTAGTTGGAGATATCTTTATTGCAAAAGTGCGTAAACCTGTGTCAGGATTAAATGCGGCATTTGTTAATATTGGATACGAAAAAGACGCGTTTTTACACTATCATGATTTAGGACCAAACATTCTAACAATGATGGAGTTTTCAAAACAAGTTGTCGCTAAAAAAAGTAAAGATTTTTCGTTAAAAGGATTTCCCGCTCAGGAACAAATACAGAAAGACGGCAGTATTTTAGACGTATTAAAAGCGAATCAATCAATACTTGTTCAAATCGTTAAAGAGCCTATATCAACCAAAGGGCCGCGATTAAGTTCTGAATTATCTTTAGCAGGAAGATTCATTGTACTTGTTCCGTTTTCAGATCGGATATCTATTTCTCAAAAAATAGAATCCCGAGAAGAGAAAAAAAGGTTAAAACGTTTAATGTCATCCATTAAACCCGAAGGCTTTGGAGTAATTGTGCGAACAGTTGCAAATAACATTAAAGTAGAAGAATTAGAAGCTGACTTAGCTTATTTAATGGATAGATGGCAAAAAATGTGTCAAAAATTACAAACAGCACATCATCCATCTAAGATTTTAGGAGAATTAAGTAAAGCCTCTTCCATTTTAAGAGACGTATTTAACGATACTTTTACCAGTATTATGATTGACGATTCTGATTTATATCAAGAAGTCAAAGAATACATCAAAGTGATTGCACCCACAAAAGAATCTATCGTTAAGTTGTACAAACACCACGATAATCCAATTTTTGAAAAATACAATATCGAAAGACAAATCAAAACATCATTCGGAAAAACAGTTTCAATGAACAAAGGTGCTTACCTTATTATTGAACATACCGAAGCCCTACACGTTATTGACGTCAATAGTGGTAATCGCTCTAACAAAGCAAACAATCAAGAAGAAACGGCCTTAGAAGTAAATATGATTGCAGCGGCAGAAATCGCCAGGCAATTACGTCTAAGAGACATGGGAGGAATTATTGTTGTCGATTTTATTGACATGTCTAACCCCGAAAATCGTAAAAAATTATACGAACATTTACGGGAAGAAATGAGCGATGATAAAGCGAAACACAAGATATTACCTCCGAGCAAATTTGGATTAGTCCAAATTACCAGACAAAGGGTTCGTCCTGAAGTCAATATCAAAACCAGAGAAGAAGATCCTAACAATGGAACAAAAGAAGTTGAAGCTCCAATTGTAATAATCGATCATATCAAGGCTGATATCGAACGTTTAATCAATAAACAAGTAAAAAAAGTAGTACTACATGTACATCCTTTTATCGCAGCGTATATCACCAAAGGTTTTCCATCCTTGCGCTTTAAATGGTTTATTGAGTATAAAAAATGGATTACAGTTATCCCTAGGGATTCTTTTACCTATCTCGAATACCAATTCACTGATGAAAAAGGTAAACGTATAACTATCTAATTAAAAAAGCCTTCTGAAAAATTTTCAGAAGGCTTTTTTAATTTCTATAACCTTGCAGGTTCTACCCATTTAAATATATGGGACTCTGCAGGTACTACGATACGCTCAGAAACGCGCTTCATTCTATCTGGTAATTTCATTAAATAATCTCTTGCTTTTTCGGCTTCGTCAGTTAAACCTGTCATTTTATCGATTGACCATGTTTCGTTCAGTTTTCGTAAAATATCTACATAATCCATTGCAGTATAAACTCCGATACGTTGTGCTGAATCCGAAAACTGTTCAAATGCAGAGCTTATTTTTTGCCCTGACTCTCTTAAAAAATGAGCCGGCATTGTAATTTTTAACTTCATCATGTATTGAAAAGCTAACATCATTTCGCTAGGATCTACTTTAAAAATTTGATCCACAAACTCGCTGTACGCATGGTGATGACGCATCTCATCACCTGCAATTAGTTTACACATTTTAGATAATTTGATATTACCCGATTTTCTGGCCAATTGCGCTACTCGATTATGCGATATATAAGTTGCTAACTCTTGAAAGGAAGTATACACAAAGTTTTTATATGGGTCTCTTCCTGTTCCGATATCAAACCCATCGTTAATTAAATGTTGTGTTGTCATTTCAACTTCACGCATATTAATTCGACCAGATAAATAAAGGTATTTATTTAATACATCTCCGTGTCGGTTTTCTTCTCCAGTCCAGTTTTTAACCCATCTTGACCAACCGTTTTTTGCTTCTTCATTCACACCTTCAACTTGAGTTAACCATGATTCGTAAGTAGGCAATGCTTCTTCGGTAATCGTATCACCTACCAAAACAACCCATAAATCATAGGGCATTTCTTTCGCTAATTCACGTAACTCGGTTATTTCGTCATAAAAATTTTCTTTCTGAGAATCTGGTAAAAAATCTGATGGTTGCCAAATTTTTTCAACCGGAATTAAAAATTGATCCATAAATGAATCTACTTTCTTTTCAAGAAGTTGCATTACTTCAAGACGTATGTTTTCAGCAGACATATTTCCTTATTTTATATTTTTTATTATAGTCTCTTCTGTACGGACTACTATTTCATCAAAACTTACGTCTTTCACCGCAATAGGCTCATGAAAGATGAATTCTAAACGATTCCCAATTCCTAAAGGAAACATACCCTTAGGCATTAATTTATAGGAGTTGTTTATCGTAACTGGTACAATATACGCAGATGGTGCATATTTACATAATATTTTCAATCCTGATTCCGAAAATGATTTCGGTTTTCCTGTTTTACTCCTTGTACCTTCCGGAAAAATTAAAACCGAACGCTTGTTTGCCTCGATATATTCTGCCATTTTTTTTATCTCGGGTATCGCTTGTTTTGGGTTTTTTCGATCGATTAAAACCGAGCCTCCATTTTTTAAATTATACGATACACTTGGTATGCCTTTTCCTAATTCTTTTTTACTTATAAACTTTGGATGGTATTTTCGCATATAATACCCCACAGGTGATATATCAAACAAACTCTGATGATTTGCAACAAATATTAATGGTGTGTTTTCAGGATAAACAGTTGTTTTTACAATCCTATAACTTGTACCCAACAAATAGGTGCTTTTCACCAAAAAAAAATTCATTATATCCACTACACCTTTGTGTGCTTTATACCCCCATACGTTATATGAAATCCATTGTAACGGATGAAAAACCAACAATATAAAGATGTAAACCACGTAATATACTGCAGAAATGGGATAAGATAAAATCTTTTTCACTTCGTTAAATTAGCAATATTCGTTGTACGCATCTTTTAAATTATCCGCTATCATTTGCGCTGGCCTCCCCTCAATATGATGACGTTCTAAAACATGTACCAACTCACCATCTTTAAACAATGCCATTGATGGTGATGATGGAGGAAAAGGCAACATATATCCTCTTGCTGCATCTACCGCTTGTTTATCTACTCCTGCAAATACGGTAACGATATTGGTTGGTTTTTTACTATTATCTAAACTTAATTTAGCTCCTGGTCGTGCATTTGCTGCTGCGCAACCACATACCGAGTTTATCACTAATAACGTTGTTCCTTCTTTTTTCATTACTGCGTCTACATCTTCCGCAGAAAACAATTCTTGAAATCCTGCCACTGTTAAATCAGCTCGCATTGGCTTTACCATTTCTTCTGGATACATAATTTATTTTTTAAAAAAATTAATATGCTACAAATATACGCTAAAAAATTACGTACTTACCATTCTAAACAAATTGCGAATAAGCTCTTTCATTATTTTTTATTAAAAAAATAATCCAGTAAAAAACTTGTTGAACTGTCGTGATTCCCAACTGTTTTGGTGTTGATTTCTGATAAAATAGAATTCGCTAATTGTTTACCTAACTCTACTCCCCATTGATCGTAACTGTAAATATTCCAGATTAATCCTTGTACGAAAATCTTATGCTCATACATTGCGATTAACGATCCCAATGACTCAGGAGTTAATTTGTCGATTAATATTGTATTGGTCGGTTTATTACCTGTAAATACTTTAAATGGTCTTAAACTATTTGATGCCGAAGCAGTAAGTCCCTGTTTATCAAACTCAGCTTGTACTTGGGTAGCTGTTTTACCATTCATTAAGGCTTCTGTTTGTGCAAAAAAATTAGACATCAATTTATCGTGATGATCTTGATTGCCGTGTAACGAATTTACATAACCTATAAAATCCGACGGTATCAATTTTGTACCTTGGTGCATTAATTGAAAAAACGCGTGTTGTGAATTAGATCCTGGCTCACCCCAAATTATCGTTCCTGTTTGATAATCTACCGTTTTACCGTCTCTATCCACACTTTTACCATTGCTTTCCATAAACCCTTGCTGTAAATACGGCGCTAACTTTCGTAAGTATTGAGTATAAGGAATTAAAGCTTCGCTTTCTGCTCCAAAAAAGTTATTGTACCAAATACTTAATAAAGACAATACTACTGGGATGTTTTTTTCAAAAGGTGTCGTTCTGAAATGCTCGTCCATAGCATGGGCGCCTTTCAATAATTTATCATAATTATCGTATCCAACCGATAAACTAATGGTTAAACCAACGGCGCTCCATAATGAAAATCGACCACCAACCCAATCCCACATCGGGAAAACATTGTTTTCATCAATACCAAATTCTTTAACTTTTGTGATATTGGTTGATACCGCCACAAAATGTTGAGCAACACTCTCTTTTGGTGCAGTATTTAAAAACCATGTCCGTAACGTTTCGGCGTTACTGATTGTTTCTTGAGTGGTAAATGTTTTAGAAACGATTACAAACAAAGTCGTTTCGGGATTTAATTTTTTGATTACTTCATTTACGTGATCGCCATCCACATTAGACACAAAGTGAATCGTGTGCTGGTTTTTATAAAACTCTAAAGCATCAACAACCATATTAGGCCCTAAATCAGAACCTCCAATACCGATATTTACAATATCTGTAAATGGTTTGCCTGTATAGCCTTTACGCTGACCTGATATAACTTCGTTAGTAAACGATTTGATTTTAGCTTTTACAGCTGTAACCTCATCCATCACATTAACTCCATCAACTTTAATGTTCGCAGAGCTTGGTGCACGCAAGGCTGTATGTAATACGGCTCTATTTTCGGTTTGGTTGATTAATTCTCCTGTAAAATATTTTTCAATACCCTCATTCAAAGCAGTTTCGTTTGCTAACGAAAACAATTGATTCATGGTTTCTTGATTGATGATATTTTTAGAATAATCTATTAAAAAATCATTCCATTGGATATGAAATGCATCTACCCTTTTAGGATCTTCTGAAAATAAATCTTGTAATGTTTTGTTATGAATAGCGGTATAATTCTTCTCTAAATTTGCCCAAGCTTTTGTTGTTGTTGGGTTCGTGTTTTTTAGTGCCATTATTTATCTAATTTAATCTTTAAAATACTATCTAATTCTCTTTTTAGAGGCTGTATATACGACATATATTTTGGTTTATATTTTGCGTTTAAGGGATTTGATTTGAAAACTTTTTGAGCTAAAGGATCAACCTGTACTCCATTTTTCCAAAAGCGATAGCACACGTGGGGTCCTGTTGCTAAGCCTGAACTACCTACTAATCCAATCGTTTGCCCCTGACTTACACGTTGTCCTTGTTTGACTAATATTTTAGACATGTGTAAATATTGCGTTGCGTACGTTTCATTATGCTTAACTTTAACATATCTACCATTTCCTCCTGAAACCCCTGCTTTAATAACAACACCCGATGCCGTTGTCATAATAGGTGTGCCTCTGGAAGCAGCGTAATCGGTGCCTTTGTGCGCTTTCCATCGTTTTTGAACGGGATGAAAGCGTTTTGGCGAAAAACGAGAAGATATCCTGCTAAATTTTAGCGGTGCTTTCAAAAACATACTTTTTAAAGCATTTGCATTTTCATCAAAATATTCAACATTCATCTTGGTAGAATCTTGCACAAATGGGAATGCGTAAATCGTTTTTCCTCCATATTTAAAGAAGGTAGCTTCTACATTTTCTATTCCGCCATAAATCGAGTCATTAATGTACCGTTCGTTAAGAATTACACCAAAACCATCCCCCTCTTTAATTTTAAAAAAATCGACAGACCACGCGTAAATTAATGATAATTGATGTGCTAAAGCATAATCAACTCCTTCGTTATTAATCGTTTCTGACAATGAAGATGTAATGTTTGATGCTATAACACGCCTTTTGATGGTAACAGGTCTTTTTTTGTTATAAACCGAAATTGAATCTTTAAAATCAACGATAAAATAATTGATTTTATCCGTTTCGTAAATGAATTTTTGAGGTGTTTTTTGAGCATCTTTCGACTGCAACATCATGTAGGGATTACCTACTCTTAAATTTGTTACATTAATCGAATCTCCTGCTTTTTGCGTGATTTGATATACGGTTGCAGCATCAACCTGAAATTTAGACATTATCGAACCAAATGTATCTCCTTTTTTTATTGTGTCACGTGTGTAAGTGTACTCGTTTAAATTAATACCATATTCGATATTAAGGATTATTTTAGGGTCTTTTTTTTCTTCTTCTTTATCGGTTTCTTCTGTTTCTTTACAAGAAAACAAAAACAAAACGCTAAAAAGTATGCAGGCTATCGATCTCAAATGTAGTGGTTTATAAAAACGCAAATTTCTAAAAAAAAAATGTTTTATACTACCTATACGCTTATTAATTTATTTTGTGCCTAATGGGTATTTTGTACCGCTATAGTGCGATAATTCTGCTTTTAAAGACCCTACTAATAAATCCGCTTTTATTTTTAATGGAATTTTATTTTTGTCGTCCGAAATCCACATGGTCAAACTTTCGCTTTCTTTAAAAACCCGACCTTTTTGAACGTAAGGTCTGAATACAAGTGATTGAACCTTTCCAAATTTGGTTTTTATGATTTCTCTTCCTAAAAACTTTAATTGAAACTTAATGGTTTCATCTTCAAAAAACATGTTCAGAACAATACTTTCTCCTTCTTTTATCGTGCTTATCTTAGGATGATTTCGTAAATAATAAAACGCTGAAACAACATCTTGTACATTTTCTGGAACATCAAATTCTGTTTCTGTATTCCGGATTAAATCCTTCACTTTTGCTTTTTGATTTTCATGATCAAAAAACGTGTGTTGATTGCGCTCATATCCTCCCTCATGAATTTTACGAACGCCTATGTAGGGTACAATTTCGTTTGTATCAAAATAACTTTGATAATGGTCTTCTACCCTAAATAACATTTTGGTCATTCCGGTTGTGTAACCATATCCTTTTGCCCAAAAAACATCTTCTCCTTTGTGTTTGGATTTTGTTAATTCTAAAACTGCCTTACCTGCATTGATAAATCCATAACTCATATCAAAAACTAATTTTTCGTTTTCTTGAAAAACATTTTGCTGTTGCGAAAATGAAAATATGCAACTCAACAACACTAGTAAACCATATCGACTTTTCATAACCTATTTGTTTTTATAATAACTGGTTTCAATTATTATTCCAAAATACATCTTTTCGGCTGATTATTGTCATATGTTGCTTTTTTGATCTCTATTATCTTTGCCACAACAAAAACAAAATGAAAAAATTACTTTTTACAATTCACTTGCTTTCTAATTTCTTTTTACAAGCGCAAGACACACACACTAACGAATTTTGGACAGGTTATATTACTGATATTAAACTAAATGAACGAATTTCATTATGGAATGACTTACAGTACGCCTCACAAGTTTTTGTTTTATCACGTCATGGTGTGACGTATCATGTTGATTCGCGTTTTACGGTTACCGCTGGATATGCTATTTCGTTAGCATCTACGACATTTACAACTGATTTTGTTCGGCTAGAACACCGCCCTTGGGCACAATATGAAATCCGAACACCTATTGCTGAAAAGTTAGAATTCAGACACCGAATCCGGTACGATGCACGGTTTAGAGAAAAAACAACCGCAAGTGAAGTATTAGATGAATTTGAGTTTTACCATCGAATCCGTTTCATGAATGGATTAAAAATCCCTTTGTATACCTTAAAAAATGGTCAAAAAATCAATTTGAATATTTTAGAAGAAATGCTTTTTAAATTTGGAGAAAACATCACCGGTAAAAACTTTGAGCAAAATCGATTGTTTATTTTGGTTGGTTTTAATATCGGTAAAATACACCCTATGATTGGATATGAACACCGTCTTTCTCCTCTAAAGACACACGGATATTATAGCCATCGGCATGGATTAATGATTTGGATTGTACAAAAATTTGACTGGAGTAAAAGAGAAGTTAAAAACTAGCACCTACACTAATCAAAACATATTTTAAATTAGTTTCTGGCGACCATGAATATTTTAAATCAATTGGACCAATAAAAGTTTCATAACCATATCCAACGGCATATCCCGAATAGTTTGGGAGTGTAAACCACTCGCCTGTTTTAAAAATATCATTACCAATGTTGGAATAATTTGCGATTAGATTTAGATGATTTTTTTTTCGAAACTCATAATCTAAAGTCAAAGTCCCTTTTACATAACTATCACCTGTTAGAGCGAAAAAACTATAGCCGTAAAATTGTCGCGAATAATTGAACGGTTTATAACCATAACCGCCTATAAAAAAGTTTAGATACGGAGATTCTTGATTTTGTATTGTAAAACCGCCTTCCGATTGTATAAAAAATGTCACTTTTTTACTTAAAGGTGCTACAACCCCCATATCTGCTTTAGCAATATAATACGGTTTAAATCCTCTAAAATAGCGGTATGTAAACAAATAGGCTTGATATTCGCCTGAAAAATAAGCCCCCTTTGTAGGGTAATACCTTTTGTCTAACCCACCGTATATCATACGTCCGAAGATATTTGCCATCACATCATTTTCATACACGGCATCATGATCTTCAACCGTGTTAGATTGTACTCTTAAATATTTAGCCTCTACACCTAAACTCGAATATATTTTTTTAAACAAAACCGTTTGCGTATAAATCTCCGTCGACAAATCGCTATAATCCAAATTTAAGGCGGTTACACTTGTATTTTTAATCGTTGAGTTTTTAATAAATGAATTAATCCCTCGTTTATTATCGACATTGGTACTAAATTGATTGTAACGCATACGTGCACCTACACTCCAACCGTACCCATTATCAACAAAATAATCGACCAACCATCGGTACGAATCCCCCAACACAAAATCCAAAACCAAAACATCGTTATCCAAAACCAAATGTTTACTGGTGATATTTAACAATACTCCTGTTTTGTATAATGGATCATAATGGAATCCCAATCTAAGAAAGGTATTATTCTCGTTTTCGACTAACTTTATATTCAAGTTGTCTTCTTGATCGAGTTGATAATCTATCCGCTGAAAGTTTTTGGATTCATTCAAGTTGGTTATCCCCTCAAATAATCTTTTAGTTGGTATTTTAGAATTCGGTTTAAAAAATAACTTACCCAAAACATAATCTCGATTGTAATATTTTAAATCATTAACCGTAATTTCCCCCACAGAAATACTGTCTTTAGGAGTGATTTTTATAGGCTCTCGCTGGATTTCATTATACGATGCTATGGTTTTTAGGTCTGTCCATTTTAACTTTGCAGCTTCAATACCACGGCTAATTATTTCTCTACCTTCTTTAAACGAAAAAAAGTTAAATCCCGACATATCGGGTTGAATCAAAACATCCACCAACTTTTGTTTATACACCATTTTTTTTGCCATATCAAAATTGGCAATTTGCATCACAACACCTGTTGCACCGCCTTGAATGTCTGGTTTCTTTTTTAAATCATCCTGTACATTTACACCAATAATGATATCAGCACCCATCTTACGTAACTCTTCAACAGGAAAATTATCAATAACCCCCCCATCGACTAATCGTTTGCCATCAATAATTACTGGGGAATACAACGAAGGAAAAGCACTACTGGCAACCATTGATTTAGCTAAATTTCCCGAATTTAAAATTACTTTATCTCCTGTTTCAATATCTTGAGCCACACACACAAAAGGTATTGGTAATTTATTGAAATCCGTCACATGCCTAACATGTAAGGTTTTTTCCATCAAAAAATTATAATTGTACAACCCTTTAGAATACGAAGGCGGAAACCGAATATTAAAGTCTTTAAATGGTAATGTAATCGCGTATTTATCTTCATCGTATTTATCGTATGAAACCCGAGAAGATTTATATGGATAATCGTTAATGATCGCATTTGAATCGGTTAATCTAAAAATCGAATCCAATTCTTTAGCATTGTAACCTGCCGCATACATCCCCCCTATAACAGCTCCCATACTGGTTCCTGCGATATAATCAATTTTAACACCTGCTTCTTCTAATACTTTTATTACCCCAACATGCGCATATCCTTTAGCTCCTCCTCCACTTAAAACCAATCCTATTTTAGGTCTTGGTTGGTGTTGAGAAAAAGCTAAAAAAACACTCATTCCAAATAGTAATGCAAGTGTAATTTTAGACATGAATTTTTGTTTTAGCTATGTTTTATAAAATTGCGAAATTTTTTTCGCTTTTGAAAGCCCAACGACTAAAGATATTTCATTTTCTGTAGCTTCCGAAATTCGTTTTACAGACTTAAAATGTTGTAACAATTGATGAATTGTTTTTTCTCCTATACCTGGTATTTCCTCTAGCGAGGAGTGTAACGAATTGGCACTTCGTTTATTACGATGGAATGTAATACCAAAACGATGTGCTTCATTACGTAATTGTTGTAGTACTTTTAAAGTTTCAGACTTTTTATCTAAATATAATGGTAGGCTATCGCCTGGATAAAAAAGTTCTTCTAATCGTTTTGCGATGCCGATTATAGCTATTTTACCTCTCAAACCAAGTTGATCTAAACTTTTTAAAGCAGCGGATAATTGTCCTTTTCCGCCGTCAATCAAGATTAATTGCGGCAAAGGTTCTTTTTCTTCTAATAATCTTTTGTAACGACGATACACCACTTCAGTCATCGAGGCAAAATCATCTGGTCCTTCTACCGTTTTTATAGCAAAATGACGATAGTCCTTTTTAGATGGCTTTCCATCTTTAAAAACCACACAGGCCGCAACTGGATTTGTTCCTTGTATGTTGGAATTATCAAAACATTCGATATGACGTGGCTCTTCAGACAGTCTTAAATCTTTTTTCATCTGAAGCATGATCCGATTGGCGTGACGATCGGGATCTACTATTTTAAGTTGTTTGAGTTGATCGATGCGGTAGTATTTTGCATTTCTTTCAGAGAGATGTAACAACTCTTTTTTATCACCTAATTTTGGCGCGTGGATTTTGATATCACTTTCAATGGTGATATCATCAAAAGGAACTATGATTTCTTTAGCTACCAATTTAAACTGTTGCCGTAACGAAACGATGGCTAATTCTATAATTTCTTTATCGGATTCTTCTAATTTCTTTTTGATTTCAAACGTATGCGATCGGATGAGCGCACCTTCTACAATTTGTAAAAAATTCACATAAGCGGTTGTTTCGTCGGAAATAATAGAAAACACATCCGTTGTTAGCGATCGCGAACTAGCTACGGTAGATTTAAATTGGTAATTTTCTAAAACATCAATTTTATCTTTTACTTCTTGGGCTTTTTCAAAACACATCTGACGCGACAAATCCAACATTTCGCGTTTTAGGTCTTTAATAATGGTTCCGAAATTACCGCTTAAAAGTTGCTTTATTGCTTTGATTTGTTTTTGATAATCTTCTTCGGTTTGGTGCATTTCGCATGCGCCCAAACAGTTTCCGATATGGTATTCTAAACAAACTTTAAATTTGTGGTTATTTATATTATCAGCACTTAAATCAAAAGTACACGTGCGTATCGGATACAATTCTTTAATCAAATCCAATAAAACAAAAATGGTTTTAAAATTGGTATAAGGTCCGAAATAATCCGATCCGTCTTTAATCATTTTTCGGGTAGAAAATATCCTCGGAAAAGGCTCGTTTTTAATACAAATCCAAGGGTATGTTTTATCGTCTTTTAATAAAATATTATACCGCGGCTGTAGCTCTTTTATCAGATTATTTTCTAATAACAACGCATCTGTTTCTGTTGCGACAACAATGTGTTTGATCGTTACAATTTTCTTAACTAAAACATTGGTCTTTGCCGTATCGTGTACTTTAGAAAAGTAGGAAGCAACTCTTTTTTTAAGGTTTTTGGCTTTTCCTACATATAATATTTTGCCTTTGCCATCATAATATTGATACACTCCGGGTTGTGTGGGCAAGGTTTGAATTTGAAGGGAAATGGCATCCATTTCATTCATTACCTATTTTCTTTTGTGTAACTATTGAATCTCGTAACTCCAACTCGCCTTCTTCCAATTGTATTTGTTGTCTGGCGTAGTTTCTTTCGATTTGTTTTTGAAGCAATTCAAAATCAACAACAACTTCTTCATTATATTTTTTAATTTTTTCGAGATATAATAAATCCTGATTAACCAAATTATCTAACATTTTTAATTTGGATAATACGACCAGCAAACGACTTTCGAGTTCGTTATTATTTGTAGATGTTGGCACTGATAACAATGATTTTGTACACACCTGAATCAACAAAGCTGTTTTTTGTCTGATTGCCCCTAAAGTTGGCTGTGGTTTATTAGATAATTCTATTTGGAGTAATTTAAAATCATTCCAGTTTTGAAGTTGTTTTTGTGAAGCCGATTCGATCCGATACGTAGTAACAAACCAATTATCCGTAATCTTTTTATAAACGGACTCTTGAACTTCTTTAGACACCGTTGTGTTGGTTTCCTTTTTTTGACAAGAAAAAAATACTGTTGCAACTAACGCGATATAAATCGTTGTGATTGAAATACGTTTTTTCATAATTATTTCAAAATTTGATAAGCGATAAATGCGGTAATATACGCGAATGCGGTCATCGAAAAAAGCTGTATCATCGGCCATTTCCAGCTATTGGTTTCCCGTTGTGTTACCGCTATCGTACTCATACACTGCATCGCAAACGCATAAAACAACAGCAACGAAATTCCCGATGCAAAATTGTATATCGACTGCCCTGTAATGGGATTGACTTCCGATTTTAATCGGGATTTTATCGTATCATCACTGGCTCGCCCCACGCTGTATATGGTTGCTAAAGTGCTTACAAATACTTCGCGAGCAGCAAAGGATGACACCAAAGCAATACCGATTTTCCAATCATAACCCAAAGGTGCAATCACGGGCTCAATACTTTTACCTAAATAACCGATCATCGAGTTTTCTAATTTATAACTGGCTATTTCATCGTCTATCTCAAGTGTTGTTTTTGTTTGAGATTCGGGACTGCTTCGTATAATTTTTTCGGCATTATTAAAATTGTCCCCAATCCCGTATGAGGCTAAAAACCACAATACAATCGAAAGTGATAAAATGATTTTACCCGCTCCGAAAACAAATGCTTTTGTTTTTTCGATTACCGTATATAATACATTTTTGAATAACGGTAATTTATAGTTAGGCATTTCGACCACAAAAAAAGATTTACCGTCGTATTTTAATGTTTTATTAAGAATATATGCAGCCATAATCGCTACCAAAAACCCTATAAAATACAGTAGCATTAAGGTTAAACCTTGTAAGTTAATGATCCCCAAAAATCGCTCATCAGGTATGATTAAGGCAATTATAATGGAATAAACAGGTAATCGAGCAGAACAGGTTATAAAAGGTGTAACTAAAATGGTAATTAAACGTTCCTTCCAATTTTCGATATTGCGCGTAGCCATAATTGCTGGAATGGCACAGGCGGTACCCGACATCAAGGGCACAATACTTTTACCGCTTAATCCAAACCTTTTCATGATACGATCCATCAAAAAAACCACGCGACTCATGTATCCTGTTTCTTCTAAAACGGCGATAAATAAAAATAAAAACGCAATCTGAGGTATAAAAATAACGACTCCTCCAATACCGGGTAATATCCCTTGTGTCAATAAATTAGTTAGTGCACCTGGCGGTAAATTTTGATCACAAAAAGCACTAAAATTAGCAAACGCACTGTCGATATAATCCATTGGCAAACTGGACCACTCAAATATGGATTGAAAAATCGCAAACAAGATGAAAACAAAAAACACATAACCAAAAACCTTGTGCGTTAAAATCCGATCCAATTTACTTCGAAGATCTGTTGCTAAAGCATTGTCAATAGTTAACCCTTGTTTTAAAACTTCATTTATAAACTGGTATCTCTTTATGGTTTCTTTTTGTTGTAATCGTTTGAGCTCTGACTTTGGTTTAACAAACGAAGGAATCTGCAATTCTTTCCGTTCAAGATTAGCAAAATTTACATCTTGTGTTATCACCAACCACAATTTATATAACGATTGATTTGGAAATGCTTTTCTTAAATTATTAAAGTAATCCACATCAATAACCGACGCATTTAAACAGGGGGTTGACGGCAAGGTTTTATAATCAATGATTAACTCTTTTATTTTTTCAATACCTATATTTTTACGTGAACTAACTAATGCAATCCTGGTGTTTAATTGTTCTTCTAAATAAGGCACGTCTAACGAAATTCCTTTAAGTTTCATCCTATCGATCATGTTGATAACCAATATCGTAGGGATTTCTAAATCTTTAATTTGGGTAAAGAGTAATAAATTTCTTTTTAAATTTTCGACATCCGAAACCACAACTGCCACATCGGGATAATCAGGATGTTTTTTGTTAAGCAATAATTCGATTACCACATTTTCATCTAACGAACTCGCGTTAAGACTATATGTACCTGGTAAATCAATAATCTTTGCGGTTAAATCGTCGGATAATTTACACGATCCTTGCTTTTTTTCAACCGTAATCCCTGGATAATTTCCTACCTGCTGATTAAGCCCTGTTAATTTATTAAAAACAGATGTCTTTCCTGTATTTGGATTACCAATTAACGCAACTTTGATCGTATCTGAATTCATAAAAAAGTATTACCTCTTTTTTTCCACAATAATCTCTTTAGCCGTTTCTTTTCGAATAGCCAAATGACTGTCATTTATATTTAAATATAACGGATCGCCCAATGGCGCTTTTTGAATCAATTTTATTTTATTTCCTGGCAAACAACCCATTTCCAACAATTTCAAAGGAATGGTATCTATATTAAAATCTATAATATAGGCTTCTTCTCCTTTTTTAAGTTGGTCAACAGTAATTTGCAAAGCTTATTTAGATTGAATAAATTATATTGCGCTAATATACACAATACTTGTATTTATTTGGTGCATTAATTATCATTTTGACGCAACCACTCAATATCTTGTACTAAGCGAGTTACGTCTTCTTTTTTTGTGCCATCATAAAAACCTCTAACCCTTCTTTTTTTATCAATCAAAACAAAATTTTCGGTATGAACCATATCATACAATTCGTCTGTGGTACTTGTTTTTACGGCTAAATACGATTTACGGGCGATGTAATAAATCTCTTTTTTATCTCCTGTAACCAAATGCCATTTACCTTTTATTGCTTGGTGTTTTTGTGCATATTCTTTTAAAACAGGCACAGAATCTACTTCGGGCATTACAGTATGAGATAGTAACTTAACATCCGAATACGATTGTACTTGCCGTTGTAAATCCATCATATTTTTAGTCATGATAGGGCAAATCGTCGGGCAGGTCGTAAAGAAAAAATCGGCAACATAGATCACTCCCTCAAAATCCTGTTGTGTGACGGTTTCGTTATATTGATTTTGAAACGAAAAATCAGCAATCGTGTGGTGTTTTTGAATGTGCTGAATCGTCGTATCGACTAACTCAGGGTTAACCTCCGCAGGACTATAGATTGGAAGGCGTTTTGGTAATTTAAGTGCATTATAAAACAAACTCAATATAATAGCAGATATAATACAAAAACCAATAATGTAATATTTGTACTTGCGTAAGTAATAACCCAAAACCGTTATATTTTCAATTAAAGTCAAAGGTATCAAATTTAGGTTTCTTAGTAGTTGCATTTTTTTATCTTTGGGCAAAATATTTTATTTCGATTATGATGAAGGAACCTAGATTTGCAGTTATTGGAGGAGGAAGTTGGGCTACGGCTATCACAAAAATGCTATGTGTAAACTCAAAAAAAGTAAACTGGTACATCCGAAGTATCTACATTATCGAACACATCAAGCTTCAAAAACACAACCCTAATTATTTAAGTTCGGTAGAATTTGATTTGGAAAAAATCAATTTATTCAACAACATCAACGAAGCAATCAAAGATGCCGATTACATCATTTTGGCGGTTCCGTCACCTTATTTAGGAAAAGAATTAGAAGCCTTAACTGAGGATTTGAGTTCTAAAATCATTTTTTCAGCCATTAAAGGTATTGTGCCAGAATCTGGTTTGATTGTAGGTGAACACCTCAATCAAAAATACCACATTCCGTTTGAGAATGTTGGTGTTATCACAGGGCCTTGCCACGCCGAAGAAGTCGCACTCGAGCGCCTTTCTTACGTAACCGTAGCTTGTTCTGACAAAGAAAAAGCCAAATTTGTAGCCGAAAAATTAGCTACAAACTATGTCAAAACCAAAACAACGGATGATATTATAGGCACCGAATACGCTGCCATGCTAAAAAACATTTACGCCATCGCAGCCGGTATGTGTCACAGTTTGGGTTATGGAGATAATTTTCAGTCGGTATTGATGAGTAATGCCATTCGAGAAATGGACAGATTTATCAAAAAAATACACAAGATGAAACGCAACATCAATCAATCCGCTTATTTGGGTGATTTGTTGGTTACTGGATACTCTGTTTTTTCGCGAAATCGTTTATTAGGTAATATGATTGGAAAAGGATACACCGTTAAATCCGCCATCATGGAAATAGGCATGGTTGCCGAAGGTTACTACGCCACAAAAAACGCCTATGATATGAACAAAAGATTAGAGGCAAAAACACCAATTATCGACGCGGTTTATAGCGTATTATATGAAGGAAAAGATGCTAAAATGGTGATTCGTAAATTAACTGAGAAACTGAATTAGGTTATCCCTTCCGGCAAACAGGGATGATTTCTCCTGCAGCTAAACAATATTTAGAAACTAAATTCGGAGGCATTGTTTTAGTGTAATCCACTTCTTCAACCGAAAAACCAACGGAACGAAGTTTATCAAAATAATCCCGACCATATACACGAACATGATCGTATTGACCGAATATTTCGGCGCGTTGTTTTGCATCGGTAATCGTATCGTCCTCAAAAGTAGTGGCTCGATTCAAATCTTGTGGGATTTGAAAAACTCCCCAACCGTTTGGTTTTAAAATGCGGTATAATTCTCGCATGGCTTGGGTATCATCAGGGATATGCTCCAAAACATGGTTGCAAAAAACTACATCAAATTCATTTTCTTTAAAAGGAAGATTGCAAATATCCGCTTTTACGTCGGCTAATGGCGATAACAAATCGGTTGTGATATATTCTAAATTTTGCTGCTTGCGAAAGCGTTTATAAAATGCCTGTTCGGGAGCAAAATGTAATACTTTTAGTTTTTTTTCAGAAGTAAAAAAATTAGTTTCTGATTGTAAATATAACCACAACAAACGATGTCTTTCAAGAGACAATGTACTTGGTGACAATACATTATCACGTTGTTTTTCATATCCGTAAGGCAATAACTTTCGAAAAGATTTGCCGTCGATTGGATCCGTAAAACGATTTCCTTTTAACCAAAACACAAAAAAAGGCCGCGCCCAATAACTCAACCGAATTAAAATTGGTCTTGGAATGGTATTTAAAACAACCTTAAATATTTTGCTCAAAATGATTATAGTACTAACGGAATTTTTCGCAAGCCATCTTCTTCGTTACTGGTAATCCCCAAGGCTTTGTATATGTATGCAAAGGTAGATAACAACTCGGGTTTGCCGTCAACTATCGCTACATCGTGTTCAAAATGAGCGCTTGGTTTACCATCAGCGGTTAAGATCGTCCAACCGTCTTTTAATTGTCGGATATTTTTGGTACCCATATTAATCATCGGCTCAATGGCGATAACCATACCGTTATCTAACTTTTTACCACGACCTTTTTTTCCATAATTTGGCATTTCAGGATCTTCGTGCATTTTACGACCAAGTCCGTGACCCACTAATTCGCGAACTACGCCGTAGCCAAATGACTCGGTATATTTCTGGATCGCAGATCCCACATCTTCCACACGATTACCTGCTCGCATTTCTTGTATACCAATATATAATGATTCTTTGGTAACTTGTAATAATTTTTTGATTTCAGGAGTCACTTCTCCTACTTCAAAAGTATATGCATGATCGCCATAAAAACCATTTTTTAAAGCACCACAATCTACCGATATAATATCACCATCTTTAAGTGGTGTATCATTGGGTACTCCGTGCACAACTTGTGAGTTAGGACTCATACACAAGGTATTCGGAAACCCATACAATCCTAAAAAACCGGGTTCAGCTCCGTAATCACGGATACAGGCTTCCGCCAATTTATCTAATTGTAACGTGGTTACTCCTGGTTTTATTTCAGAGGCGATAACCCCTAACGTTTTAGAAACGATTAAAGCACTTTCTCGCATTAATTCAATTTCTTCTGCCGTTTTAATAACAATCATAATCGCTAATTTTAAACGCGAAAATACAATTTTACCCGTAATTGATACTTAAAAAACCACTTAAACATTAAAACTCTGCATTAAGATAACAGGTAGTTATTCTAATTTTTTATATAAATTTGACAGAGCGATTACAATACATAAATTTCCTTTTTTTGAAAATATACCATTCGTACAAAGATTTTAAAACTACCAAAAAAACCATTATTACTATTGGAACTTTTGATGGCGTGCATTTTGGACACCAATCCATTATTCGAAAATTAAACGACCACAACGGCGCTTTTGAGAGTGTGTTGATGACTTTTTTTCCGCATCCAAGAATGGTATTGCGCTCTAATCCAGAAATTAAGTTACTCAATACGATTGAAGAAAAAACTAACCTACTTCAAAATTTAGGTTTAGAAAATTTAATCATACAACCTTTTGATCTTGAGTTTTCACAATTATCCGCCAGAGATTTTGTAAAAACAATTCTGGTCGATGCTTTACACATTCATAAAATAATTATTGGGTACGATCATCGTTTTGGCATCAACCGCTCCGCAAATATTACTGATTTAATCCAGTTTGGACACGAATTTAATTTTGAAGTAGAACAAATTTCCGCACAAGAGATTGAAGAAGTTTCAGTAAGTTCTACCCGAATCCGCCAAGCCTTACAACAAGGAAAAGTTGATTTAGCCACCGCCTTTTTAGGAAACCCATACCCACTTACAGGAAAAGTTATCCGAGGCAAAGGTTTAGGTAAAACCATTCATTATCCTACCGCTAACCTCCAAGTCGCAGAAAGTTATAAATTAATTCCTGCCCAAGGCGTTTATGTTGTTTATGCTATTATTAATGATGCAAAAGTATATGGTATGATGAATATCGGTACCAACCCGACGGTTAACGGTGCTGAGCAAAGTATAGAAGTTCATTTTTTTGACTTTAGCACCGATTTATACGATCAAACTATAACCGTTTCTTTTATGAAATTTATCCGTGAAGAACAACGTTTTGAATCTATTGAATTACTCCAGGATCAACTCGCCAAGGACCAACAAACAGCCACAACTTATATCCAAACCTTAGACGCTTAATTTTATGCATTTTTTGTCCGATGATTTAGAAGATTATATTGCGCAACATTCACAAACCGAACCCGAACTATTAGCACAACTCAACCGCGAAACCCACCAAAAAATATTACAACCCCGTATGTTAAGCGGTCATTTTCAGGGACGTGTGCTGAGTATGTTATCAAAAATTATCCGTCCCGAAACTATTTTAGAAATCGGCACGTATACCGGTTATGCAACTTTGTGTTTAGCAGAAGGTTTAGCCCCAAATGGAAAAATACATACGATTGAAGTAAATGATGAATTGTTTCATTTTCAGAAAAAATATTTTGATCAATCAACGTACACAACTCAAATACAACAACATATCGGTGATGCCAAAACAATCATCCCAACTTTAGACATCACATTAGACCTTGTTTTTATTGATGCCGATAAAGTCAATTACGCGACTTACTTTGATCTGGTTCTTCCAAAAATGAAAAAAGGTGGTATCATCTTATCCGACAATGTTTTATGGAGTGGCAAAGTGGTCGAACCTATCAAATCCAACGACAAATCTACACTCGCTATAACTGCCTACAACCACAAAATAAACAACGACCCACGTGTTGAAACGGTTTTGTTACCCATCAGAGATGGATTGACGGTAACCCGGGTATTGTAGTATGTTTATATGAGAGCAAACTAAATAAAAACGAACAGACCAATTAAAAAACTTATGGAAAAGAATACAGAAATCAACAATTCTAAAAACTGGATATTAGGGGTTTTCTATTATAATAAGGAAGATAAACGTATATTCCCTCCGAAAAAAAATGGGGCATTTGGCTTTACCGTAAATTTTGCAAATCCAAGATCTGTACTTTGTTTTATCCTATTTCTCATTTTAATACTAGTCCCTGTATTTTTAATACTACTCAAAAGATAAACGCCAGAACTTCTTTGGCTTCATTAGTTTGCGGAGTCTTTTAGATCCGAGCACCAAAACTTCGTTTCGTATTTCTGTAATCGTTTCGTGTGGAATATCTTCGTTCGGATTGACACGAAAAATCACCATCTTTTTTCGGTCGCCTTTTTCTAACAATGGCCGGATTTAAACGCAAAATTAAATCTCGCAAAGCCAAAAAACAACTACCGTAACAAATATTCCAAAGGAATATCCAATCTTTTTTGCCAAGCATTTTCGGAATGCCCTTCGCCGTCAAAGGAAAGATTCAAATAATTACTATCGGAATAACCTTTTGATTTAAAAATCTGATCTACAAAGCTTTTGTATTGCCCATAATATTGATCGACATCTTTAGTTCCAGAATCAAAATAAAAACGATGTGTTTTTGGAGACGGAATATTTGTTTTTAAATAATTGAGTATCGAATAGCTTATAGAAGCCACAGGCTTATTCGGTAAATACACCAAACCCAACCAATGTGTAGATAAACAAGCTGCATTACCAAAAATGTGTGGATATTCGCACATGGCATACATCGAAATTAATCCGCCCATACTAGATCCTGCGATATATGTGTTCTCTGGTTCTGCTTTTGTTGAATAGGTAGCGTCGATATAGGGTTTTAATTCTTCTACCATAAATTTTAAATAGTTGTCGCCCGTAAAATCTTTTTTAGCCAAAGGATAGCCTGATTTATATGCATCCTCTATTATTGAATCCATTACAGTTGTTGGTAGTAATTCTAATGATTTTTTTGGATAATATTCTAAAAATCGAATTTCCGAAATGTTATGAATCGCTACAACAATTACATCCTGAATCGCTTTCTTACTATTTAATTTGCTAATTACCTCATCCACTTGCCATTCTTGTTTATTCCAGGTGGTTGTGGCATCAAACAAGTTTTGTCCGTCATGCATATA
>CAYQSQ010000006.1:0-118425 GCA_964420215.1 uncultured Flavobacterium sp.
TTTCTTACTAATTGTTGAATTGTTGGCATAATAATTAATGAATATTTCTTATGTAATTTGTAAACTCCCCGTAATTTACGGACTGCAAATGTAAAACTATTTTTTTAGCCCACAATACTTAAATCACTTATTTTCAATTATTTTGAATTTAACAATGAGTACTCTTAAAAAGTTTTTGTTTTTTTACAGAAAAACCCAATGTGATATTTTTTTAGAGTGAAACTTTATTATTTATTTATTTTATGTTTTTGTTTTTTTGAGTCAATGCTTTGCTTTGGTCAGCAATATGAATTATTTTTATGTGCAGAAACTACTGAAGAACAATTAATTGTAGATCAAATTCCCTTCAAAAACCAGCATATTTCGATTGACTTGTGCCATCAAGAAGCGGTTGATTTTCTTAAAAAAATACACTTAAAAGGATATCTAAGCGCTATTACAACACGTGATTCTATCTCCGAAAAACAACTATTCAAAACCGTTTCATTAGGTAAAAACCACCCTTACCTTCGATTAACTCGACCTGAAAGCATGTTTTGGAACGACACTCAAGTAGAAAAAATATTTCCTCAAAAGACAGAAACAATCCCAACCATTGATTTCCCTAAATTTATGAAATCCAAAACCGAGTTGATGGATGCTTTTGGATACGGTTTTGCCGAATTGGAAATCAACACGATTTCATTAAACAACGATACTATTGTTGCTCATCTTACGATTTCAGATTCTGAAAAAAGAAAAATATCCCGTTTAAAAATTCGAGGTTACGACAAATTTCCGCCCAACTATCTGCGTGCTTTAACACGAAAACATACCAATCGCATATTTTCTCAAAAAGCAATTCAAAAAATAGATAACGAACTTCAAAACGTATCTTTTATCAATGTTACTAAATTTCCTGAATTACTATTTTTAAAAGATTCAACAGAAGTCTATTTATATGTATCTAAAAATCGCTCCAACAAATTTGATGGTTATATCGGCGTCACATCTGATGATAACGGTAATACTACGTTTAACGGTTATTTAGATTTGGAACTCATCAATTCATTTAATAGAGGCGAAAAACTGGCGTTATATTGGAAAAACAATGGCGAAAACCGAAAAACATTTCGAGGGTTTCTCGAACTTCCATATATTTTTAAAACACCTTTTGGCATTAAAAGTAGTCTTGAAATTTTCACAGAAACAGAACAGTTTCAAAGCACTACAATTAACTCCAATGTGGGTTATCTGATTAATTTCAACACTAAATTATATGTTGGTTACGAAACCAATCAATCGACAACAATCCAAACTCTAATCAATTCGATACAAAGTTTTAAAAGTGTTTTTTATACGAGTTCGTTTGAGTTCAATAATAAATTAGAGAAAAGACCCGATCTTTCTGACTATAACATACTCGTTAATCTTGGTTTAGGAAACCGAAAAAGCGGCACTGTTTCTTCTCAAGAAAAATTGCTTTTTATTGTAGAGAAAAACTTTTTCCTACATCCAAAACACATTTTTAACTGTAAAACCGAAAACTTCATTTTAGTAAGTGCTGATTTCTTAAAAAATGAATTATACCGATTTGGCGGAATCAAATCTATTCGAGGTTTTAACGAAAACACATTACAAGCCAATCAGGTTCATAATTTGATGACCGAATACCGTTTTTATTTTGCTCCTAAAAACTATATGCATACCATTATAGATTACGGTTACGCAAACGACAAAACCATCAATAAATACACTACGTTTAAAAGTTTTGGTTTAGGAATTGGTTTAGCCACCAAAACAGGATTATTACAACTTATTTACGCTAACGGAACGGTCGATAAACAAGCCATAAACATCAGTAATTCGATTGTTCATGTCGGGTATAAAAGTTATTTTTAAAACCGTATGCCAACACTTACTTTAATTATATATTTGTACTATGGAAAAAGAAAATCAAATTTTTGGAATTCGTGCGATTATTGAAGCGGTTCAATCAGGTACAACTATCGACAAAGTTTTTATTTTAAAAGATGGTCTTAGCGATCTAAAAAATGAATTACTAAAAACACTAAAACAAAATGCGATTAATTTTTCCTATGTACCTGTTGAAAAATTAAATCGTTTAACCGCTAAAAACCACCAAGGTGCTGTTGCGGTAATCTCTCCTATTTCATTTATTTCGTTAGAACAATTGGTAGAGAATGCATTTTTTAGCAATCCAAAACCTATTTTCTTGATTTTAGATCAAATATCCGATGCACGAAACTTCGGTGCCATTATCCGTACAGCAGAATGTACTGGAGTAAGTGGGATTATCATTTCTAAACAAGGTGCTGCTCCAGTTAATGGAGATACGGTTAAAACTTCTGCGGGAGCTATTTTTAATATCCCCATATGTAAAGTAGATCACATCAAGGATGCTATTTTTCACTTGCAAGGATCGGATGTTAAAATCGTTGCCGCTACCGAAAAAACAGATCAGTCCATTTATGACATTGATCTTAATACAGCAATTGCCATCATTATGGGTTCCGAAGATCGAGGAGTTAACCCATCAGTTTTAAAAATTGTTTCTGAAAAAGCAAAATTACCTTTGTTCGGTTCGATATCTTCTCTGAATGTTTCTGTAGCTTGTGGCGCATTTTTATACGAAACCGTTAGACAACAACAGAAATAGATTTAATCAATCGGATTATTGGGCTTAAAATCATAAACAACCGTTAGGTCGGAAGTTGTATCTTGAACTTCAGTAGGCTCTGGTAATTCGAAAAAGTTGCCATTTTCGTCAAACTGTTGCATAAAACGATCTTGCTGAGGATCATAATCTATTTGTTCCCAATCAAAAATACGGTCTTTTGCGATGGGTATTGTTTTAAAAATATAACTTAAAACAAACCCC
Source organism: uncultured Flavobacterium sp. (assembly GCA_964420215.1). Classification (GTDB taxonomy): domain Bacteria; phylum Bacteroidota; class Bacteroidia; order Flavobacteriales; family Flavobacteriaceae; genus Flavobacterium. The sequence continues at coordinate 2,882 of CAYQSQ010000006.1, forward strand.
GTTATGAAACCACCCAAATGTCCTTCCCAAGAAATATGACTTTCCGCACTCGGAAAAACATACCATACCATTCCGCCATACATCGTAACGATAAATAACGAAAGCGCAACCAACCGATAGTGTTTGCTTTTTATTCCTTTAAAGAAAATAAAACTAACCAAAACGTAAATCAATCCACTCGCTCCGATGTGATACGAAGGCCTACCGATAAGCCAAGTAATTGACCCCGAACCTAAAACCCCAAGTATAATAATCCAAAAAAAATCTTCTCTATAAAAATACCGCAACGCGGCTATCAAAACCAGCAACGGCAATGAATTATTGTACAAATGTGAAATATCTCCATGTATAAAAGGACTAAATAAAACTCCTTTTAAACCCGATATTTCTTGTGGATAAATCCCGTATGACGAGAATCGAACGCCAAATCGAACTTCTATCCAAAAAACAATCCATATCGACAACACAAAAACCAACGGCAAAGCAAAAACGGAATACGAGAAATGAAAATCGTCGGTATTTTTCATAAAACACAAATTAATATTGGTTTAATTTCAAAAACATGTCCACTATTTAAAACAGGAAATATTGTCAGTCAAAACCGTTTCAACCATAATTATTTTAACTTTGAAACTTTATAACAGACACTGATGAATACCCCTTTAGCCGAAAGAATTAGACCCAAAAATTTAAACGAATACATTAGTCAACAACATTTAGTTGGACCTAAAGGTTCGTTAACCCAACAAATCAACCAAGGAGTAATTCCTTCTTTGTTATTTTGGGGACCACCCGGTACAGGAAAAACCACCTTAGCCGAAATCATTTCAAACGAATCCAAACGCCCTTTTTACATTTTAAGCGCTATTAATAGTGGGGTTAAAGATATTCGGGAAGTGATTGAAAAAGCGAAAAAAAGCAACGATATTTTCACCACCAAAAACCCCATTTTATTTATCGATGAGATCCATCGATTTAGTAAATCCCAACAAGATTCGTTATTAGCTGCTGTTGAGCGGGGGATCATTACCCTAATCGGCGCCACTACCGAAAACCCAAGTTTTGAAGTTATCCCCGCACTCCTGTCGCGTTGCCAAGTATATACATTAAATCCGTTTACCAAAGCAGATTTATTAGCCTTATTAGACCGAGCTCAGACCACGGATATTATTCTAAAAAAGAAAAAAATAACCATTAAAGAAACTGAAGCTTTATTACGAATATCTGGAGGCGATGGTCGTAAACTGCTCAATATTTTTGAATTGGTTGTCAATACTTTTGGGGATGAACCAGTACTTATTACCAACGAAAAAGTATTAGAAGTTGTACAACAAAACACCGTTTTGTATGATAAAACAGGTGAGCAACATTATGACATAATTTCCGCTTTTATAAAATCTATACGAGGAGGTGACCCTAATGCTGGTGTCTATTGGCTGGCTCGTATGATTGAAGGTGGTGAAGATGTAAAATTTATTGCTCGTCGTTTGGTGATTTTAGCTGCAGAGGATATTGGTTTAGCCAATCCGACAGCACTGATTATGGCAAATACAACTTTTCAGGCGGTTACAACTATTGGTTATCCCGAAGCACGAATCGTATTGAGCCAATGTGTGATTTATTTAGCGACTTCGCCAAAAAGCAATACCGCATATATGGCAATCAATCAAGCACAACAATTGGTTAAACAAACAGGTGATTTATCCGTACCCATACCACTACGAAATGCGCCTACCAAACTGATGAAAGAATTAGGCTATGGTAAAGAATATCAATATTCGCATAATTACTCGGGTAATTTTGTTGAACAAGATTTTATGCCTCAAGACATCAAAGGCACCAAATTATATGAGCCCGGTCAAAACACTCGTGAAAAAGACATTTCGGAAAATCTCAAAAAAAAATGGGGGAATACGTATGAGTATTAAACTTACTTTCGACCTACAACCACAGCATCTTCGATATGGTAAATCCAATCGGTTACGTTTTTGGTGTTGACACGAAAATTTCCTTTTAAAGTCAAATACGTATCGGTTTTATAGCGTTTGGTTTTGTCTCTAAATTTGATGCCCATAATTGTTTCTGGTCCTGCCTTTCCACAAAAAAAACAAGAGGCAAAAACATTTTTACTGAGTGCGTAGGATTCATTATCTATTGGCACTACAAAACCACTCATCACAATTTGTTTTCCGTGTACTAATTTTAATTCGTTATTGACTACAGGCCACTCAATTTGTCCGTATTCCTTATCGGGCTTGGTTATAAATTTTATTCGCCCCAATAAACGCCAACTTAATGTATCAGGTATGTTTTGAAAATTAGTTTTATTAAAAATCAGTACATCATCCATTTTCAAAAAAGAAAACAAAAAAGGCACAACCAACAAAACTGCTATAAAAATTTTTAATTTACGCATGAGCTAATGTTTTAGTAATTGATAATCGATACGCTTTAAACGCTGGTAAAGTCGCTGCCAATAGTGATATTAACAACACAACCAACAACACCAAACCTTCCCGATGCCAAGTAAATGTGAAAATATCGTTTGATAAAAAAGACATATCTTGTTCGGTTTGCAATAAGATTTGTAACGCCAATCGACTGATTACTAACCCCAACAGATATCCTACTAAAGTAACGACCAAACTTTCTACATATACCAATACTAATAATTGAGATCGAGAAGCACCTAAGGTACGCAATAACGCAAATTCAAACTTTTTAACTTTTACGTTGGTGTATAATGCTATAAATATACTAATCCCCGAAATCGCTAAAATCCCATAAGCAATACCCGTTAAGGTTTGCGCTCCTACCCCTAATAAAGAATACAACCGATTGGTTTCAATAGCTGGCGAGGCGACTTGCATAGCAGTATTACTAGCAATCAAACGTGGCCACATCACAAAGGCCATTTTGTTTTTTACTTGTAACAATACTGCTGTGATTTCTTTATTTGATTCGTGATCATCTTGACTTTCGTGGTCGTGATGATCGTGATATTCTTCCGAGGCGTGAGATTGCCAAACACTCGGTATCGAACACATAATTAAGTCATCAATCACGGTTTGAGTAGATTCTAAAACACCAACCACTTTATATGATTTTTCAGCGTGAGCTTCCCCTTGATCACTTGATCCGTGTATGCTATGAAATATACTCCCTGCTTTCAACCCACTTTTCATGGCGACTTCATGACCGATTACAACCTCAAAATCAGCTGTATTTATTTTTCCGTTTTTGAATTTTGCTTTATACAGTTGTATATAATCCGCTGTTGTGCCTACAATTTTAAATCCATTGTAATTATCGCCATACGCCAACGGAATTGCTTTTTTTATAAACGGATGTTTCATCCATTTTTGAGCTTCGGCATACGAAATATTACCTGTTGGATCATCCATTTGATACACCGCTGACAAAATCAATTGCATCGGACTACCTTTTGCCCCCATGACTAAATCAATATCTTTTATGGAGTTATCAAAATGCTTTTCGGCGTTATCTTGCAACAACAAAACCACCAAAATAATAGTTACACTCGCCATCAACAACAACATGCTCAAAACCGTATTTAGCGGTTTATATAGAATATTCTGAATTGCAACTTTTACAATCATGTCAATTCTATTTGATTCGGGATTTGATTTTTTAATCGCGAATCGTGTGTTACAATCAAAAGTGACGCGTGGTATTTTTGAGCGACTTGAATCAGTAATTGTGCAACCAATTCGGCATTTTCGTCATCCAAGGCTGATGTAGGTTCATCTGCTAAAATAACTTTGGGTTCATTCATTAAAGCACGGGCAATCGAAACACGTTGCTGTTGCCCCACGCTTAATTGATTGGGTAATTTATCTTTAAGGTCTGAAATTTGTAAAAATTGCAACAACTCAATAGCTTTATCGTACGCTTTGTTTTTAGATGCTATCCACGAAGCCAACAGTATATTATCCAATACCGTTAACGACGACACAAAATACGATTGTTGTAAAATTAAACCGATGTGTTTGCCTCTATAAGCATCTTTTTGACGGGAAGTTAATTGTTCTAAAGCTGTATTACCAATCGTAATTGAGCCCGATTTCGGTAGTAATAAACCCGACAATAAATGCAATAAAGTTGTTTTTCCTGAGCCTGATTTTCCTGTTATCAATAGTGTTTCTCCAGGACTACATAAAATATCAGGAAACACAAAAGTAGAATCCGAATTGTATTGAAATTGTATGTTTTGGGTTTGGATCATTTTTTAAAGTTAACAAAATTAGTTTAAGCTTACAAAATCCCCTCATCCGCAAAACTGTAAAAACCTTTTTCGGTGATGATGATGTGGTCTAAAACTTTTACATCTAAACATTCGCCTGCGGATTTAATTTTACGAGTTAATTGACGATCAGCATCACTTGGCGCTAATTTACCTGAGGGATGATTGTGACATAAAATAATACTGGTTGCAAAAATCTCTAACGCGATTTTAAAAACCAAACGTACATCAACTAATGTTCCTGTGATGCCGCCTTTACTTAATTGCTCTTTTTTGACGAGTTTATTCGAGTTGTTTAAAAACAGAATCCAAAACTCTTCGTGAGGTAATTCACCTAATAAGGGTTGCATAATACGATACACTGCACTACTGGAGTTGATTGTTTTTAGTTGTTGAGGTTCTTCCTGCTGGCGGCGGCGCCCTAACTCGGTAGCCGCAACGATACTAATTGCTTTGGCATCACCGATACCTTTAAATTGAGTAAGATTAGCGACTGTCAGTTTACCTAGTGCGTTAAGATTGTTATCTACGCTTTGTAAAATTCGTTTGGACAACTCAACCGCACTTTCGTTACGACTGCCCGAGCCTATTAAAATAGCAATCAATTCGGCATCGCTTAATGCTTCTTTCCCTTTAAGCAGTAACTTTTCGCGGGGCTGATCATCTTCTGCCCAAAATTTTATCGAAAAAGACGGCGAATCCATTAGCCGACTAGCAAGGTTTTCACTTCGTCAAAATTAAGACCGCCGTAATTACCTGAACTCATCAATAATAAAGCTGAATTATCAAATTCAAGCCCAAACAGATACTTTTTAAACTCAGTTGGATTGGTGTAGATAATTAAATCTTCACGGTTAAATGCTGTTCCGATTTGTTCGGCAGTTACCTCGTCCAATTGTTTGATTTTGACAGCATCCGGAGAATAAAACACAACAGCGACATCGGCAGCGTCTAATGCTCCTTGATATTCTTTCAAAAAATCTGCATTTAAACTGCTGTAGGTATGTAACTCCAAACAAGCAATTAATTTGCGATTGGGGTATTGTTGTTTTACGGCTTTGGTGGTCGCGGATACTTTACTCGGAGAATGAGCAAAATCTTTGTATGCCACTTTGCCTTTAGCTTCTGCTATTTTTTCTAATCGTTTAGAAGCTCCTTTAAAACTGGCTATGGCTTGATAAAAATCAGCTTCGTCCACGCCCATATTTTGGCAAATCCACTTGGCTCCTGCTAAGTTGTTTAAGTTGTGAGCTCCAAAAACCTCAATCGGCATATCGCCCTCGGGTGTTGCTAACATAGTAACACCGTCGTTTACAGTATATTCTGGAGTTTTGTAGGCTATTTTACGAATCGTGTTCGTGTTGGTTTCGGCTACTTTTTTAACCTCAGCATCTTCTTCATTATAAATTAAAATACCGCCTTTGGTAATTTTATCTACAAAAATTTCAAACTGTTCTACATAATTATCAAAGGTCGGAAACACATTGATGTGATCCCAAGCAATTCCGCTAATTAGTGCAATATTGGGTTGGTATAAATGAAATTTAGGACGGCGATCAATCGGTGAAGATAAATATTCATCACCTTCCAAGACCATAAAATCATTTTCTTCGGTTAGATGTACCATCGTATCAAAACCTTCTAACTGAGCTCCGACCATATAATCTACCGCAATGTTATGATAATGCATCACGTGCAAAATCATGGAAGTTATGGTTGTTTTACCATGTGAGCCTCCAATAACAACGCGGGTTTTATTTTTGGATTGTTCATACAAAAACTCTGGATAAGAGTAGATTTTCAAACCTAACTCTTGTGCTTTTAAAAGTTCTGGGTTATCGGCTTTGGCGTGCATTCCTAAAATAATAGCATCTATATCAGCCGTTATTTTATCCGAAAACCATCCCATTTGATCGGGTAACAAACCTCTCTTTTGTAATCGAGAACTTGACGGCTCAAAAATAGCATCGTCACTACCAGTTACTTGATATCCTTTTAAGTGTAAGGCTAAGGCGAGGTTGTGCATCGCACTTCCTCCAATGGCAATAAAATGTACGCGCATGTTTATGGATGTTTTTTATTTGATTCTTGTTGAATTTGATTTGCCTTTTCAGGTTGTCTCATTTTGTTTTTATACAAATTGATTAATCTTTTATACGAATTTTTACTTCCACCGCTTACTTCAATTGCTTTTTTAAAATACAATTCGGCTTCGGTATAACGTTTAAAATATTCGGAAATATGTCCTTTAGACAAATACCCATCTACTTCGGATATTCTTAATAATTCATTGGCATAGGCTTGTGCTTTGGCTTCACTTCCTCCAACAATGGTTGGTGTTTGCAAATAAACTTCTATCAATGCCCAACGTGCTTCGATATGTTTGGGATTTAGCTCGATTGCTTTCTCAAAATTTTCAATCATTTCTTCCAGATGATAAACGGCAAAAAGACTTGAACTTTTTTGTACACGCATTGCCAATGCTCCACCATACTTAAAATAATAATCCGCTTTATTGGGATTGATTACTTTGAGTTTTTCAAAATACCCTTGCGCTTCTTGCCATTCTTTATTATGACCTGCTATTTCGCCTAAATATTTAAGTACTACCTCTGAGTTGGGGTTTTTCTTTTGTTCTTGAATAAATATTTTTTGGGCTTCGCTATAATCTGCTTGTTCAAAAAGTTGAATCGCCAGTTGCAAATTACTTTGACAAAAAAGTATTTGAGGAAGCCAAACAAAAACAAAAAACAGGTGTTTCATTACACAAAAATAAAATTTTTTAAAACTATATAATAATAAATACGAAACAATCTCATAACAATCAAACATTAGTTTTGAAGTATGAAAATAAAACGAAAAATACCCTTAGTTGTTATAAGTGACGTTCACCTAGGAACATATGGTTGCCAAGCTGACGAACTATTACTTTACTTAAAATCCATACACCCTAATACATTGGTGTTAAATGGTGATTTTATTGATATCTGGAGTTTTACTAAAAGATACTTTCCTGCAGCACATATGAATGTTTTGCGACAAATCGTTAAAATGTCTAATTTGGGCACTCGAGTTGTTTATATTACTGGGAATCATGACGAGGCTTTACGGAAATATTCTGATTTTGTATTAGGTAATTTTGAATTGGTTGATAAACTAATCTTGGATCTTGACGGCAAAAGAACATGGATTTTTCATGGAGACGTTTTTGATTCATCTACAAAAGGTTATGCTAAAATATTAGCAAAATTAGGAGGCAAAGGATATGATTTACTCATATTAATCAACAGTTTAATCAATTGGTTTTTGACGCTCATCGGAAAAGAAAAACGGAGCTACTCCAAAATGATAAAAGACAGTGTTAAAAAAGCCGTTTCATTTGTTTCTAATTTTGAAACTTTTGCGGCTGATATTGCCATCGAAAAAAAATATGATTATGTCGTTTGCGGACATATTCACAAACCTCAAAAGAGAGAAATCAGCACCACTAACGGCACAGTGACCTACTTAAATAGTGGTGATTGGGTCGAAAATCTTACCGCTTTAGAATATCAAAATAAAGAATGGCGTATTTATAAATTTAACGCTTCAGACTATAAAAACTCTGAAAAAGAAGCGGATAAAATTGATACTGATATTCTTACTAAAATATTATCTTAATGAAAATTTTTTACGCAATTCAAGCCACGGGTAATGGTCATATTAGTAGAGCGATTCAATTATATCCATATTTACAAAAATTCGGTACGGTTGACTTTCTTTTAAGTGGTAACAATGCTAGCCTAAATGCCGACTTACCTATTACTTTTAAAAGTAAAGGCTGTAGTTTACATTACAGTAAATGTGGTGGTTTAGATTACTGGGAAATATTAAAAGGCATTAATCCAAAACAAATATATAATGACGCAAAGTCTTTACCTTTAAAAAATTATGATGTTGTAATTAATGATTTTGAATCCATAACGGCATTAGCATGTAAACTACAAAATATTCGTTCGGTTCAATTTGGGCATCAAGCTAGTTTTTCGTCAAAACACACCCCTCGACCTGAAAATAAAAGTTTTATGGGAGAATTAATTCTCCAACATTATGCACCTGCAACAAAATATATTGGCTTACATTTCGAAAAATACGACTCATTTATATTACCTCCTATAATAAAAGACGCTATTTTAAATGCCACCCCAACCGACTTAAAACATATTACAGTGTACCTTCCTTCTTTTGATAAAGAATGCTTAGAAAGCACCTTTAACAAACTCCCAGATATTTCTTTTCATTGGTTTTTGAGTGATGTTACGTTTAAACATAAAATAGGAAATATCACTTATTACCCTGTAAATCAAAACTATTTTAACAACAGTTTAATAACTTGTGAAGGAATTATTACAGGTGGTGGTTTTGAAACTCCCGCAGAAGCTTTGTATCTCAAAAAAAAGGTATTAAGCATCCCTATCAAAAATCATTATGAGCAACTTTGTAATGCTGCTGCTTTGCAAAAAATGGGAATATCCGTTTGTGAAGATATCACAAATGATTTTAACCTAATTATTGAAAAATGGCTCAATACGCCTCATATCATTAATCACTTAGAAGCGAATAACATCATTGAAACTTTAGAATTTTTATTTGATACGTATTAATAGTAAGATTGCTATTATTTTATTAAAGGCTACTTAACCACTTCCGATATTTTTCGCCAATAGCATCTACATAAAATTCGGATTTTATTTTTGAGAAATATTTTTGAGAAATAGTATTTCTAAATTCAACATCTAATATTAGTCTTTCTAAATAATTCGAAAAATCTGAGGAGTTAAATTCTTCTACCAAATAACCGCAATCATTATGATCGATAACTTTACTAATTTCCCCTACATTTGTGGATACAACAGGTAGTTTATTTATTCCATATTCTAACAATGCCAAAGGTAATCCTTCGGATTTTGAAGTTAGAATCCCGATAGTGCTTTGGGATAAAATATGCTCTATGTCTTGTTTTGAACCGTAAACAAAAATGTGATTTTCTAAATTGTTTTCTTTTATAGAATTCTGGATTGTTTTGGAGTATTCATCCTCAAAATCTTTACCAACGATATGAAATGTCCAATCTGGAAATTTGGAGCATACAATTGAAGCAACTTCAATTAATAGTGAATGATTTTTTTGAGGTCGTAAGTTTGCCAAACAAACAATGCGTTTTTGGTCTACCCCCAATAATTTTGTTTCTTTAAGTTTGTCGTTTTTTTTGATAATAAAATTAGGAAAATAAACCACGTTAGCACAATAAAGAGTGTATTCAGACCATTCTTTCAACTTTATATTAACGGCAATAATTCCTGTAAACAACCACGAACACAATTGTAATGCTTTTTTATTTCTCGCATTTAAAAACTCACTATTTCCGTAATGGTCGTGCCAAATTATTTTTAGTGATGGCATCACGATTTTAACCAAACAAGCAAAAAAGAAAGAGCTACTATGCGCGTGAATATGCGTAACTGAATTGTTTTTTAAATATTTTTTAAAACGAAACAACGCTTTTATGTCCACTACTCTTTTTTTATTTAAAAAAAAGTAGTGAACATCTTTATTTATACTTTGAGATAACGCACCTTCGTTTCTTGTAGTTACTAGTCCTGAGAATGTAATTTTGGTTGCAAGATGATTCGCATAATTAACCGCCATTCTTTCGGCGCCTCCTGGTTCTAAACTATCTATTAATTGAACGATTCTCATGTCTATAAAAGAATTTCAATTATTGTAACATCGTCCAAATTTGATCTTTTAACTCAACCAATCCTTGCTGAGCTACTGAAGATATAAATAGATACGGTATACCTTTTAGTTCGGATTTTAATTCGGCTTCTAACTCGGTGCGCAATTCTTGATCTAACATGTCCGATTTAGATATCACCAACAAACGGTCTTTGTCTAACATCTCAGGATTGTACCGTCGGAGCTCATCCAATAAAATTTCATATTCTTTTTTAACATTATCCGCATCTGCAGGTACTAAAAAGAGTAATACGGAGTTGCGCTCAATATGTCTTAAAAAATAATGTCCTAAGCCTTTTCCTTCTGCAGCACCTTCTATAATACCTGGTATATCCGCCATCACAAAGGATTGAAAATCACGATAGGCTACAATTCCTAAATTAGGTTTGAGTGTTGTGAAAGGATAATCCGCGATTTTAGGTTTGGCTGCTGTTAAAACAGACAACAAAGTAGATTTACCAGCATTGGGAAATCCTACCAAACCAACATCTGCTAATACTTTTAACTCTAGTACCACATCCATCTGTTGGGTAGGCATACCCGGTTGTGAATAACGAGGAGTTTGATTGGTCGACGATCTAAAATTCCAATTTCCCAAACCTCCTTTACCTCCTTCAAGCAACATCTTAACCTCATCATGCACGGTGATCTCAAACAAAACTTCGTTGGTATCTTTATTTTTAACGATTGTACCCAAAGGCACATCAATATATTCGTCTGTACCGTCAGAACCTGTACTGCGCGAGCTTCCGCCATCGCCGCCATGTCCTGCGCGAACGTGTCTTTTAAATTTTAAATGGAATAATGTCCAAAAGCTGGAGTTTCCTCTTAAATAAACATGACCTCCACGACCTCCATCACCTCCGTCAGGACCACCTTTTTCAATAAATTTTTCACGATGTAAATGCGAGGATCCTTTCCCTCCTTTTCCAGAAGTGACATTAATACTCACATAGTCAACAAAATTCCCTTCAGTCATTGTATTTTAGTATTGAAACTTCGTTTTTTAAACTAAAGAATCGATTGTTTTACTTAATCTCTCTGTAATTTCGGCGATTGATCCTATTCCGTTTACGGGGTAAAATTTGTTTTTTTCTCGATAATACGCAATCAACGGAGCTGTTTTTTCGTTGTATTCTTCGTAGCGGTTACGAATTAGTTTTTCGTCTTGATCGTCTGCTCTTCCGCTTGTTTTTCCTCTTTCTAACAATCGAGCTACAAGGATTTCATCATCTGCTTCTAAAGCAACTGTACCCGTTACTTCCCAATTTTTAGTTTTTAAAAAAGCTTCTAATGCATCTGCCTGCGCAATGGTTCTGGGGAATCCATCAAACAAAAATCCTTTTGTGTTTGTCGTTTTTTCAACCTCGTCTTGTAACATTTTGATGGTTACTTCATCAGGTACTAAATCGCCTTTATCAATATATGTTTTGGCTAACTGCCCTAAAGCTGTATTGTTTTTTAAATTAAAACGAAATACGTCACCTGTTGAGATGTGTGTTAAATTATATTTCTCTTTTAAAAATTCGGCTTGTGTCCCTTTTCCTGCTCCAGGCTTACCGAATAGAACGATATTAATCATGTTGTTTTTCTTAAAATTAAACCCAATCTACCTAATCCTAATAATTTTGCAAATATACATTATTGTTTTTTTGTTTAAGATGTATGGATTGGAAACATTGTGTTTTAAAAAGACTTATATTTGTATTTAACATTTTTTTAATTCTTTTTTTTCAGCAATGAGACTATCAACCAACAATTCGTTTTTGATTTCACTTCTGACTATTGTTTGTATAAACATCAGTTTTTCTCAAAACCAAAAGGGTCATTTTAGACTAAATCCCACAAGTGACCACCAGTTTTATGTTGTTTTTGACAATACGATTGAATTAAACGACAACACCGATATTATTGCTGTTGTTCCTGATTTAAAAGCTATTATCGAGCAGTATAATATCCAATTAGAGCCTGGTATTAAATTATCTTCTGTAAAAAAGAAAATGCTTGACCGTAACAAACACGCTCAAAACAAAAAGGGTGTTTCTAATGGATCTAAATTGAATAACATCTTTATTGTAAAAACAACCACACAAGACAAAACTTTTTTATTAGAAATCGCAAACCGATTAGAGGGTTTACCTGAAGTTAAATATTGTCATTTCACTTCGACTAAACTCGCTCCACCTCCGTCATTTTCAAGTGATGATATCCCACCAACTACTCCCGACTTTATCAAAAACCAAACGTATATCGGAGCAAATCCTGGCGTAAATATGCAATATGCATGGGATAGAGGATATACAGGATCAGGGATTTCAATTGGCGATGTTGAATATGGTTTTGAGCCCACACATGAAGATTTAGCAAAAACCAATGCTAAATTAGCCGACGGAATGACTATAAATTCATTGTTACCAGGATCATATCTCTACCACGGAACCTCTGTTGCTGGAGTTGTATTCGCTGGGAACAATGGTTTTGGTGTTACAGGATTAGCACACGGAGCAAATCAATATGTCGTATATCCAGAATATACTGAGGAAAAAGACTACGATCGTGTGTACGCCGTTACCAAAGCGTTAGAAAACGCAAAAAAAGGCGATGTTGTCATTTATGAAATGCAAGCTTCTGGAGAAAGCGAAACAGTATATGTACCTGCTGAATTTGATAAAATCGTATGGGAATTAACCAAATCCGCCACTAATTTAGGAATCACTGTAGTTGCAGCTGCTGGTAACGGCAATGCTAATTTAGATACTGAATTTTACAAATCATACCGTGATTTAGGCGACTCCGGAGCTATTATTGTCGGAGGAGGTACACCCGACCTAAACCACAACAAAAATACCACTAGTACTTACGGGTCAAGAGTTAACATACAAGCATGGGGATCCAACATTTGGACTACAGGCATCTTGGACAGACCTAATTGCCCGCAAGAAATTTTCGGAAATGACAACAACCAAACCTATACGCCTTGTTTTGGGGGAACTAGTGGCGCCACTCCAATAGTGGCATCGTGTGCTGCAGTATTACAATCGTATTATCTGGCGCAAACACAAAATTATTTGACATCGTTACAAATTAGAGACATTTTAGTAAGTACAGGAATTCCACAAGGAACTGGCGGACACATCGGCCCTTTACCAAATATGAAAGCTGCCATGGAAAAAATAGATGCTGATTTTCTATTAAGTACACCTAAGGAATCATACGATGCTAATTTTATTATTTCACCTAATCCTGTTGACGAGCTTTTAAATATTAGATTACCCAATTATTTTAAAGACAATGCTGTTGTTGAAATTTTTAATTCTATCGGGCAATTGTTAGATTCTAAAAAAGGATTTATCGGATCAAACACAATAGATATTAGCTATTTACAGTCTGGGGTTTATATCATAAAAGTGACCGATGGTACATTGTCTGCTACCAAACGTATTTTTAAGAATTAGATAAAAAAACCTCCCAATAGAGCTAATAAACTATTGGGAGGTAACCAATTAAAACATCCAAATGAAATAATTAACCTTTATTGTTCAACTGGTTTAGTAATTTCTGATTTAAATAAAGTTGGTTTAATTACAAACATTACCCAAGCCCAATTGTTGGTGTTTCCTGAAGGAAGATTTTTTTTAATCAAACTCATACTACTAGAAGCAAACATTTGAGAATATCCTGCTTGTAAACTCACATCTTTCATCACTGGGGTTGAGAAAACCAAATCCAACTCTGTTCCTAAATACTTATCTTCGTTATTTGCGAAATCGGCATTAGCAGTAAAATAATGCCCTCTTAATAAAAGATTTGATTTTGCTCCTGTTTTAACTTTCACCTCTGCATTCAAATCATTTAAACCTACATTATTTGCATGATTACCTACGTAAAAATAATCCATGTATCCATTAAATGCATGGTTGGTTCCGTATAGCGGGAAAAATGAAAGATTTCTTTTTGATCCTTTTTGATCTGTACCGCTTAACATTTCAAAACCAACTCCAAAACCAACTTTAGATTCTTTTGCTTGATAAAAAGCATCTACTAAAACATTATATGCTGATAAATCTTTAACTGCACTCGCGCTTCCAAACTGAGAATATCCTGCAGCAGTCATTTTTAATCCCTCGATAGGCGTGATATCAAAATGCAATCCTGCCGTTTGTCGATTATATACACCATCAGGCAATTTGTTGGCATCGTATCTTTGAAAACCGTTATTCATCAACAATAAACTACCCGAAACTTTTTCCCACTTTTTACTTAAATGCAACATTTGCATCATTTTATAACTGAATAAATTGGTAATCGTATAATCGGTACTGGTTGCGTTTATTTTTTCTTGATTAAAAGCGCCTACTAAATCTAACTTTAAACTGCCTTTTTTATAACGTAACAATGCGGCATCATGAAAACGACCTTGCATTGCCCAATCTAAACCTCCTAAAATTCGTTGGTTATCATAAACCAAAGGCTGACGCCCCAACTTTAAAGACCACTGATCTGTAGCCTGCATCTCAACCCATGCTTGTGCTAATGAAAACGAATCTTGACCGTTTGAGATTGCAATTTGTGGCGTTGCCCCCCATGTACTTACATCTTGTAAACTGATCATTAATTTTAGTTTATCCGCCTCATAACCAAAATTTAATCGTGCTCTTTGAATAACAAAAGCACCTGGTTTAGCATCGTTTGCTGATAAATTTCCGAAACCATGTAAATATTCTCCGCGTTGTCTGATATCCGCATCCGCCTTAAAAACCTGCGCACTTGCTTGTTGTAATCCTAGTACTGCAAACAAAACCAAAAGTAATTTTTTCATCTTTTAAAAATTTTAGATTATTAATTTCTTTTACAAAACTACGTATTAATACTTATTTTTAATACTTAAAAATACGTAAAAACGATATTCTCAAAAATACGTAGTTATACGTAATCAAATTCTTATTTTAGACTATCATTTTTTACAGAAATATCAAATATACATATTCAATACTCTGAATTTCAGTCAGTGTTTGTATGTTTGTAGTAATAAAACATATAAGTATATGAAAATCGCTAATCCACAAGTTACTTTAATAGGTGCAGGACCAGGAGATCCAGACTTACTAACTGTAAAAGGTGCTAAAGCACTTGCCAAAGCTGACATTATATTATATGATGCATTAGTAAATCCCGAAATATTACAATTAGCCCCTGATGCGGAGAAATTGTTTGTAGGTAAGCGTCGTGGTTGCCATGCATACACACAGAATGAAATCAATAGTTTAATTGTTTCGTCGGCATTTCAATATGAAAATGTAGTACGTTTAAAAGGAGGCGATCCGTTTGTTTTTGGAAGAGGTAGCGAAGAAATCGAATATTGTGAAAATTTCGGTATCAAAACCATTGTAATACCCGGGATAACTTCGGCGATATCTGTACCTGCATCTCAAGGTATTAGTATAACCCAACGAGGCGTTTCCGAAAGTTTTTGGGTAATAACAGGTACAACCTCTAACCATGAATTATCTAAGGATGTCGAATTAGCATCACAATCATCTGCCACCGTTGTTATATTAATGGGGATGAGTAAACTTGCCGAAATTGTAGCTTTATATCAAAAAAACAGAAACGACAACCTGCCTATTGCAATTATCCAAAATGGCACACACGAAAACGAAAAATGTGGTTACGGTACGATAAACACCATTATAGATGTCGTTGCTCAAAACCAACTCAGCAATCCTGCTATTATTGTAATTGGAGAAGTCGTTAAGAACGCCACAAAACTATATGAAGAGTTAGAAATGGCTTTTAGCGAAGATGAGTTTTTGTTTCAAAACCTTGATTTAACGCCTTTTTCAAAAAAGTTATAAAAATGGAAGAACGCAACGAATTATATCCTATTTTTTTAAAAGTATCGCAACTACAAGTACTGATTGTTGGTGGCGGAAATGTTGGTTTTGAAAAACTATCGTTTCTTTTAAAATCAAGCCCTAACGCCAATGTAGAGGTTATCGCTACTTTTTTCTTAGAGGAATTAGTTGCCTTAGCCAAAAACCACAATATCACACTTACCCAACGTCGGTTTGACGATAATGACCTGAACAACCGTCATTTTGTAATTGCTTGTACCGACGATTTACCCCTTAACCGACACATCTCGGACTTGTGCAAAAGCAAATTTTTATTAGTAAACGTTGCTGATACACCAGATCAATGTGATTTTTATTTAGGAGGAGTGGTAACTAAAGGTCATGTTAAAATCGCCATATCTACCAACGGAAAATCGCCCACTACCGCCAAACGTATTCGTCAGTTTTTGGAAGATATCATCCCAGATAACATCAATGATTTAGTTCAAAATTTAAATGAATTTCGTAAATCTATAAAAGGTAATTTTGAAGAAAAAGTGGATATCATGAACGAGATGACAAAGGGTTTTATCACCAAAAAATAAACCCCAGCTTAGGTTCTTAATTTTATTATCTTTGCACAAAATCAAATTAAGATGAGTGAATTAAGAGCAATTATAGAGCAAGCATGGGATAACCGCGCTTTACTTTCAGAAGAAAAAACAATCAATGCTATCAGAGAAGTTGTTGATCAATTAGACAACGGAAAACTACGTGTTGCAGAACCTGTAGAAGACGGATGGCAAGTAAACGAATGGGTTAAAAAAGCCGTAGTAATGTACTTCCCTATCCAAAAAATGGAAACCTTTGAAGTGGGCATTTTTGAATACCACGATAAAATTCCATTGAAGAAAAATTATGCTGAAAAAGGCGTACGTGTAGTACCTCACGCTGTGGCACGTTACGGAGCTTATTTATCACCCGGTACGATTTTAATGCCAAGTTATGTAAACATCGGAGCTTATGTTGACGAAGGAACTATGGTAGACACATGGGCAACTGTAGGCAGCTGTGCACAAATTGGTAAAAACGTACACTTAAGTGGTGGTGTGGGCATCGGTGGTGTTTTAGAACCCTTACAAGCAGCCCCTGTAATCATAGAAGATGGCGCATTTATCGGATCACGTTGTATCGTGGTTGAAGGTGTACACGTAGGTAAAGAAGCTGTTTTAGGCGCCAACGTATGTTTGACGGCATCTACCAAAATTATCGATGTAACAGGCGATACTCCTGTGGAAAGAAAGGGTTTTGTACCTGAGCGTTCGGTAGTTATACCGGGTAGTTATACCAAAAAATTCGCTGCTGGCGAGTATCAAGTTCCTTGTGCTTTGATTATAGGTCAAAGAAAACCATCTACAGATTTAAAAACGTCACTAAACAACGCGCTTAGAGAGTACGATGTAGCAATATAAGCACACTAAAAACAATTATGAAAATAGGTTTTGAAGCTAAAAGAATTTTTCATAACAAAACAGGTCTTGGCAATTATAGCCGAGATTTAGTTAGGATGCTAAACACGTATTATCCAAACAACGATTTTTTGTTATACAATCCAAAAAAAGCTACTCAAAACCTATTTTCTTTTTCATCTGATTCTATACAAGAAAAATTACCTCAGTCGTCCTTTCATAAAAAGTTTTATAATTTTTGGAGACAAAAGGGAATTATAAACGATTTAAAAAAAGACGGAGTAAATATATTTCACGGTTTATCGGGCGAATTACCCATCGGCATCAAAAACAAAAAAATCAAAACTGTTGTAACCATACACGATTTGATTTTTATGCGTTATCCTCAATTTTATTCGGTTGTGGATCGTAATATTCATTTTCTAAAATTTAAACATGCCGCCCAAGTCGCCGATATTGTTATTGCAATAAGCGAGCAAACTAAAAAAGATATTATTGAATTTCTAAAAATTGATCCTTCCAAAATCATCGTGATTTATCAAGGTTGTCATCACGCTTTTAAAGAAAGCTATGCTTCTTCTTTAAAAAATGAAATCCGAAACAAATACCATTTGCCCGAATCGTACATATTAAATGTAGGCACTATCGAATCGCGGAAAAATATTTTGTCTGCTGTAAAAGCAATCAAAGATATCGACACGCATTTGGTTATTGTAGGCAAAAAAACAAAATACACCCAACAAATAGAATCCTACATTTCTGAAAATAAATTAGAATCAAAAGTTACGTTCCTCAAAGGTTTATCCATTACCGAATTAGCGGTTATCTATCAAGAAGCTAAAATTTTTATTTACCCTTCTTTATTTGAAGGTTTCGGAATCCCAATCATTGAAGCGTTATATTCCAAAACACCTGTTATCACGAGTATAAACGGTTGTTTTTCTGAAGCTGGAGGACCACATTCGATATATGTAAATCCTGAAGATAGTGCTGAAATTGCTTTTCAGATTAAAAATATATTAGCGGACCAACGATTAGCTGATAACATGAGCGAAAAAGGGTATGATTATGCTCAAAAATTTAACGATGATATCATTGCAAAACAAGTATTTGATGTTTATCAATCATTAAACACAAACTTAAATGGACGTTTCTACTAAAAGTATTTCCGTTGTACTGCCTAATTATAATGGAAAACATTTGATGGAGCTTTATATTCCGTCGGTTATTGAAGCGTTACATTACAGTAAAGTAGATTATGAGTTTATCGTCATTGATGATTGTTCGACCGATGATTCAATCGCGTTTATATCCGAAACATATCCTGGATTTATTTCTTTAAAAAACACTGTAAACAGTGGCTTTTCCCACACTTGTAATCAAGGAATTAAAATCGCATCTAAAGAGTTGGTTTTTTTACTCAACTCGGATGTTAAATTAACACCTGATTATTTCGAAAAACAATGGTCGTATTTTGAGCACACTGATACCTTTGGCGTGATGGGACGAATCATGAATTTTGACGGCAAAAAAATTGAAGATACCGCACGTTATCCGCGTTATGTGGGTTCTAAATTTAAAGCCAATACATTTTATTATTCCGAAAATACAAGCGACACCATATACACCACCTATTTGTCTGGCGCTAATGCTTTAGTCAATAGAAAAAAATTGGTTGCGCTAAATGGTTTTAATGAAATTTATTCGCCATTTTATTTTGAAGATTTTGATTTGAGTATCCGTGCTTGGAAAATGGGATGGAAATCGTATTACGAGCACCAATCCATTTGTTATCATCGGGTTAGTGCTACAACCAAAACGATGGACAAATCCGATTTTGTTAAAATCACGTATTACCGAAATAGTTTTTTATTTCAGTCCATTCATTTGGCTGGGTTGAAACGATTGAGTTGGTACATTCAATTATTCACGATCGATTTGCTTATTCATTTGATTAAAGGTCATTTTTGGGTTTTAAAAAGTTTGCATTTATTTATCAATAAAAAACAAGAAATCAACGTTTCTCAAAAAGCTATTAGTGATTTACAACAACAAATCGGCACGCACATTTCTTTAGATTCAATTTTAGAAATTATTCAAACATCGATCAAAAACAAAACGATTAAAAGACTGTAAATAACCCTCATGAAAACGGCTATCGATATCGCACAAGTAATCACTCCTGAAGAAAATTATCCTTTTTTATTTTCGATATGTACTCTTGTAACTCGAAAACACGAGTATGAAGAAATGATGCATTCTTTCATACAAAAAGGATTTACAGCAGATCATTGTGAGTATTTATATATTGATAATTCGGAATCTTGTGTGTATGATGGTTATTCTGGCTTAAATAAATTTTTATTAGAAGCTAAAGGAAAGTACATTATTTTGTGCCATCAAGATATCATCATTCATGATAATGACATCCTCGATTTACAAAAAAGTATTACCGAAATCAATCAAAAAGATCCCAACTGGGCTATTTTGGGTAACGCTGGTGGTATTAACCTAAAATGGATTGCATTACACATAACCGAAGGTGGAGGTAAAATCTGGAAAGAAGATCACTTGCCTTTGCGTGTTAAAACTGTAGATGAGAACTTTATTATTGTCAAAAAAAGCGCGAACCTAACATTATCACGAGATCTAAAAGGTTTTCATCTCTACGGAACGGATCTTTGTTTGATTGCAGATCTATTAGGTTACACATCCTATGTGATTGGCTTTAATCTTATCCATAAAAGCAACGGCAATATCGACAAAAGTTTTTATGACGCGCGCAAACAACTTATTCAAAAATACAAACGGGCATTTCGCAGTCGGTTTATTAGTACAACCTGTACGCGATTTTATGTTTCTGGAACGTACAAATACCTCACCCACAACACTACTCCTATTTTATTTTTGGTACGCCAGTACTATAAAATATTTACCCGTAGGAAAAACTATAAATTATAAGTAAACTCATGAAAACATCCGTCGCTTTATGTTCTTATAATGGAGAAAAATACCTTAACGAGCAACTCGATTCGATACTAAACCAAACTATTCCTGTCAACGAAATTGTTGTATGCGATGATGGATCGACAGATCAAACTGTCGCTATTTTAAACCAATATAGCTTAAACCATCCTGGACTTTTTAAAATTTATCAAAACGAACAAAACTTACGAAGTGTTAAAAACTTTGAAAAAGCACTAAGCCTTTGTTCTAACGAAATAATATTCCTCTCCGATCAAGATGATGTTTGGGAACTTAATAAAGTGGAGGATTATCTTACCTATTTTAAAACAAATCCAACCATTAATGTGATTGCGTCTAATGGCTATCATATGGATAAAAATTCAACAAAATCCGAACGCTTATCTTATTGGGATATTCCTCAAATTTTAACAAATCATACTATTTATTTTGACTATTACAGACTGATTTCAATTATGGGAAATGTTGCCACAGGCGCAACTATGGCGGTGAAAAAAGAATTCATCCAAACCGTTTTTCCTTTTCCTTTGGTAAAAAATTTCCATCATGATGAGTGGATTGCTTTGTTGGCTGCAGCACAAAACAGTTTTGTTTTACTTGATCACAAATATTTTTCGTACCGAATACACGATGGACAACAAGTAGGAGGCGTTTTTTTTGAACACAAAAGAGATCTCACCGAATTAATCATCAACACCTACGATATCGAAAGTGACAAGTTACCGTTTTGGGCTTATAAAATAACCTTAAAACGATTACTCAATTCTCACGAAAAATATAAAACATTGTTGACCTATAAAACCAATTATGACAGCCTCTTAAAGAATAACATTACGGCAATCGAAACTGTTTTTTATAAACAAAAAAAAGATATGTTACGCCATCATTTTGTTTCTGCAGCACTGCTTAACATCGTGGATAAAATCAAAAACAAACGCCAATTAAAACGTATTACGTATAAATAGTTTATGGTTTTTAGTAGTGCAACTTTTATTTTTATGTTTTTACCGATAGTTATTTTTTTATACTATTTGGTTCCCAATCGTTTTAAAAACATTCTTTTGCTTATTGCTAGTTTATATTTCTATGCCTTTGGTGAAAAAGTATTGGTTATAATGATTGTATTATCTACAATTGTGAATTATTACTTAGGGATTTTAATTGAAGACGGGAAGGAAAAACTAGGTATGCGCCTATCTTTAGCATTCAACCTTCTTACATTAGGCTTTTTTAAATACTTCAATTTTACCTTTGATAATTTTAACGCGTTATTAATCGAGTGCAATATTCAATCCGAAGCGTTAAGCAACCTCCCGAAAATCGCATTGCCTATCGGAATTAGCTTCTATACCTTTGAATGCCTATCATACACAATTGACGTGTATAGAAAAGATGTAAAGGCCAATCGCAACTATATAGAATTTGCCACTTTTGTGACGCTTTTTCCTCAATTAGTCGCTGGACCAATAGTACGTTATATCGACGTTCAGCAACAATTGGCTCACAAATCCGTATTTAACCTTACAAACTTTACCGTTGGATTAGAGCGGTTTATCGTTGGTTTGGCAAAAAAAATGATTATTGCAAATACGTTTGCTTCTGTTGCAGATCAAGTTTTTAATCGAGAACTTTCTGAACTGTCCACGTTTACGGTTTGGGTTGGTATTATCTCCTACTCTATTCAAATTTATTATGACTTTTCAGCCTATTCCGATATGGCAATTGGATTGGGGAAAATGTTTGGTTTTGAATTTTTAGAAAATTTCAATTATCCCTACATTGCTAAAAGTATTCAAGATTTTTGGAGAAGATGGCACATCTCATTATCTACATGGTTTAGAGATTATGTATACATCCCTTTAGGAGGTAATCGATTAGGGAATAGACGTACTTATTTCAACTTATTTCTTGTGTTTTTTGTTACAGGATTATGGCACGGAGCCAGTTGGAATTTTATTGTTTGGGGTGTTTTTCATGGGATGTTTTTAATTATTGAACGATTGGGATTTGATAAAATTTTAACCAAATGTTGGACTCCAATACAACACTGCTATACCTTATTTGTAGTCTTAATCGGATGGATTTTCTTCAGAGCAGAAAATCTAACATATGCCATGGGCTTTATACAAAAAATGTTTTCAATAAATTACAATGAACCTGTAACTAGCTATATCTCTTTACTATATGTATCTAACGAATGGTATATCATGTTCATTTTCGCACTTTTATTTGCTACACCAATATACCAAACTATTTATACTAAACTTAGTCAGTCGTATTTTATTTACATCAAACCATTGGTATTCATTACGCTTTTGTTGGTTTGTTTGAGTTATATCGCGGCTGATTCTTACAATCCTTTTATTTACTTCAAATTCTAATTATGATGAATGTAAAAGTTAATAAAATTTTCATAGCGACTTGCCTCGTTCTACTTTGTCTTCCACTTGTTTTTTTAGGGTTACGACTTAAAATCGACGACCCTTATTCCTCTAAAAAAATAAATGGAAATTTTGAACGAAATTTCCCTCTTAAAGCAGATTTATTTCGAGTTTATGCTTACATAAAATCAACTATTTTTAATGTAAACAGTATCCCTGACAAAGTAATCCAATTGGATAATGGATGGCTTTTTTGTAGTGATCATTATAGTAATGCGCTAAGTGAATCCTTGGGGCTTCTCCATTTTTCTAACACGGAAACACAAACGCTCCAAAATAAATTAACCGAAAGAAACAATTGGTACACCAATCATAATATTCAATATTATTTAGCAATAGCGCCCAATAAAGAATCGGTGTACAGTCATCTATTGCCCTTAAAAAAAACAACCCGAAAAACAAAACAACAACAAGTAGACTCTATTTGTTTACGTCATAAAATACGATATATTGATTTGGGAAAAACATTCCCTGATCCGATAAATAATGAATTGTATTATAAAACGGATACCCACTGGAACGAAGTTGGTGGATTTTATGGTTACCTGTCCATGCTACAAGAAATTCAAAAAAACAATCCTACTTGGGATTTACCTCCTATGAAGTTAAATGACTTTAAAAAAACCTCAACCAATCAATATGTAGGTGACATCCTTGATATGTTACAACTACCTAAAACTGAAAAAAATATAACACTAGAATACGTTATTAAACCTACAGCGATAAAAATTGCATCTAAACTTCCTATACCAGATGAATACCCTAGCAATCCCTTAACATATGAGTCGAGATACACATCTCCAAAAAATAAACTTAAAATTTTGCTTTTTGGAGATTCATTTTCCCCATATATTTCAAAATTTTTAAAAGAACATTTTGGTGAAACAGTGGTAATTTGGAATCAAACTTTTTCACCTGATCTAATTTTAAGTGAAAAACCAGATGTCGTTATTCAAGAAATTGTAGCGCGAAATATTGATTTACTTTTAGAATAACAATATTAATTATTCCTTTTATGAAAGTTAGCGTTGTAATGATTACTTATAATCACGAAAATTATTTAATAGAAGCTATAAATGGCGTTTTAAATCAAATAACTAATTTTGATTTTGAATTAATAATCGCTAACGATAACTCTCCTGATGATACAGATATAATTATAAAAAAATTAATTCATAACCATCCCGCAGGAAACAAAATTAAATACCTCCATAACAAGGAAAACATAGGGATGATGCCTAATTTTGTTCAGGCATTACAAAATTGTATCGGTGAATATGTTGCTTTGTGTGAGGGGGATGATTATTGGACTGATAATCAAAAATTACAAAAACAAGTAGACTTTTTAGATCAAAACAAGCAATTTGCAATTTGCTTTCATAATGTGCAAATCAATAAAAAAGATATTCTTTCTAGTGATACCTTAACCGAAAAAGTAAAATCAATTACGACAATTAAAAACTTGGCAAAACGAGGAAATTATATTCACACTTGTTCTGTTGTTTATCGAAATCATTTGATTGATCAACTGCCTGATTATTTTCAGCATTCACCAATAGGAGATTATTTCATCCATATGTTAAATGCTCGAAAAGGAAAAATTCATAAAATGGAAGACAACATGGCGGTATATCGAATTCACGATACTTCATATTGGTCTTCTCAAAAAGAGTCGAAAAGAAATCTACTATGGATTGATTTTTTAATTAAAATAAAACCCAATTTTAAATATGAAATTCAATCTATTATTGATGATCAGATTGAAATCATAAAAGGAACTTATAAACGTAAATCAATATTTCAAAAAATAAAAAATAAAATTGTTTTTTTCGTTAAAGACACACTTATCTAAAACCCAATCCCAAAAATTAATTCCATCGTATAAGGATCAATATTGGTAGGGGCGTCCATTTTCCAGCTATTTCGTACTCCTATGCTTATCGGAAATAGATTAAAAAACGTATTATCAAAAATCACTTCTGCTCCATAAGAGTTTTGATGTAATATTTTAGACGCATAATTTATTTTAAGTTGCATTGCATCAAAAAACAAATTGGCGCGTAACCGTTTAAAATACGTCAAACCTGCAAAACCCCAATCGGGATAAAACAACGGCAACTGATAATTGAATGACAAACGAGCAACCTCATCGTTTGCGTAAATAGTACTGTATCCTCTGGCATATCTAAAGGTGTCTGAAAATTGATAGGTATTTGATAATAATTCCTTCTGATAAGCACCTTCTATTTTAAACGAATGATTCGCACCAATTCCAGGAAAATATAAACTTAACGTTGTGCCTATTTTTTCAGCTGTGGTTTGATTTATTCCTTTATAATAATCGATCTTTAGTACTTGCCCCGATTTATAACTTACGTTTTGATAAGCGGTTCGTCGTGTATTCGATAACGACAAACTTGTTTTTGCTACATTAAAATCAGTATTTATCCCATTAATTATCGATGATTTTTGGATAAAATGCTTTTCGTAGTCTGCATTAAAATTTAAATCGGTATAATAATTTCCGTTAATCCAACTAAAGGGCAATGTAAATCCTCCTGTGAAAATTCGCTCTTCAAAAGCATATTTAACAAGTCCTGTTGGTGTTAAATAGGACGTGTTTCTATTTTGTAATTGAGTACCTATATTTAGTATCGGATACAAATATCCATAAGACACGGTTCCGTCGTATAAGGCCGTATTTTCATTTCGGTTATAACCAACGGTTAAATCTGCCGAAAAATCATTTAAAATATTATTAAACTGACCGTTAATCTCTTGTGTGCTGGCTGTTTCTGTATAACTCCAACTGTGCAACTTTGTGCCTCTAAATATCCCTCTGTAATCTTTAATTTCATAATTCTTTTGCGGAACATTTTCTAATATGTTTTTTTCGGTATCGCTTAAATAGATGTTATACCGTTCCATCTCCCATGAATGTACTACCGATATAGGTTTTTGAATACTTTTTGATAACTCTATTTCTGTCAATATATTTCCCATTTCGGTAAATTCACTCATCATTATTTTGTTGCCATCAGGCGAAATATCCGGCATATAAGCCCCTATTTTAGAAGAAGTGATTTGTATACTATTTCCATTTCCGTTAAGATCTAATGTGTAAATATTATCAATCCCGCTGTAGGAAGCACTGTAATATATTTTATCTTTTCCTACATTAAAATTCTCAATAGTTTGTGTTGTCCAATCGGATAATTGGTTACTTTTCCTAGTTAAAAAATCATATCTAAAAAATGCCAATTGCGAATTTTTCTTGACTAAATAAATGATTGCTTGATCGTCATTTGTCCATTTTGGCAATGTTATAAAATCATTTTCAGGATTCGGGATTCGTTCGGTAATATTTCCTGTTTTGGCATCTAAAACCAACAATTGATATTGTAAATTTTCGTTTGCTTCGACCGATACAATCTTATTTCCTGATCCTGAAAAATGTGGTGAAAAGAATTTCCCTTTTGCTGTAAGTGTTCTTTTTTGATGGGTATCAACATCGTAGGTTTTGATAACTGTGTAACTTTGATTTGATCGTCTGGCGTTAACTTTCATTTCTGTCCAGGCGATTTTGTTGTTGTTTTCACTCATATATCCTTCTGGCTCAACACCTATAGTTGTAAGTTTTTGTTCTTTTCCATCTTTAATACGATACAATGCTTCTGTATTTTTGTAACTCGATTTTACAGCTATCACGCTTCCATCATTTAAATAATGGGCATTACGGTAATTGGTTACTGTGTTTTTCGATTTTTGCATTAACGTAGTGTGTTGGGTTAGTGTTAAATTTTGCAACTCAGTTTGCCATTGTTCTTGTAATTCTTGATATGCTTTTTTATACAACTTTGGGCTTCGTAGTTTGGTATGTCTTTTTAATGCTCCCGAAAATGGATAAATAACACTACGGTATCGTGTAGCATCGACCAAAATCTTAGACCAACTATTTTCTCCATAATTGTTCCGAACATAGTTGTTCATCACATAACCCAAACTGTAATGATTGGGTAACAAATCTTTATAACTTCCGTTTCGCGCTTTCATGTACGAATAATTAATTCCGTTGGTTAATAAAGCTCTTTGTGTAGTGTAAAAAGATGGTGTTCGCCCTCTACCTCCATCTGTCAAAACGGTTTCTGTCATTACAGCATCTCCTTCAGAAAACCAATTTGGAACACTCAAACTATACGCCAAAGCCCATCCTTTTTGCCCTTCCATAACACCAATCACACTGGTCAAACCGCGTCTTCCGTTTATAAATTGCTGCGCATGTCGGTACTCATGTATTGCCAATTGATCCAACCAATCGACACTCCCTAAAAGACTACTGTTTTGAAATGGCGTTGCAAAAAACTCACTGCGATAAGGCGCCAAAGCAACATAACCGTTAGAAATAACTTGATTGGTTTGTAATACTAAATCAATTTTTTTTCTTCTTGGACCTATTGACTCAGAGTGTTTATCCGCCATTAAATCAATAATAGCTGCAATCCGTTGTGCCTCCTTATCTTTTCCTTTCGGGAAAATAACTTTAACATTATCAGAATCAATCGACTGCCAGTGTATACCACTCGGATGCGCTCCAAAATCAAATTGAGCTTTAATTTGATTTGGACAAAAAATAATTAGGCAAAAAGCCGTAATCGCAACAAAAGACTTCATAATTAAATTATTAACAAAGTTGCAAATGTATCGGTTTAAGCTTTAAATAATAATTATATGTGCCTAATTTTTATTGTTTAAATTTGTATTCTATATTATTTTAATCATGAGTCTTCATTCATTCATCAAAAAATCAAACCAAACGCTCGAAAATTATTTAGGGGAATTTGTTTATGGAGGTATTGACGGATGCGTTACTACGTTTGCTGTTGTAGCTGGTGCTGTAGGTGCTGGGTTAGATAGTGCTATTATTATTGTTTTGGGTTTTGCAAATCTTTTTGCTGATGGCTTTGCGATGTCTGTTGGCGCGTATTTATCAACTAAATCAACTAATGATAGCTTTTATAAATTCAAAAATCAAGAGTTTTTAAAAATCAAACAAAATCCTGATTTTGAAAAAAAACGCTTAAAAAACTTATTCTTAAAAAAAGGATATTCTGAAAAATTAACCAACGACCTCGTTCATGAAACAGTTGACAACAAGGAGTTGTGGGTAAATACTATCATGGCGGAAGATTTGGATTTAATCGCAGAACAGAAATCTCCATTTATTATTGGATCGATCACTTACGCGTCATTTATATTAATCGGCATTATTCCTTTGTCGGTATATGTTTGGGATTATTTTAGCGATCAATCCATTAACTTATTTTTGTGGTCATCGATTTTAACGGCATTCGGTTTTATACTTATTGGCATTTTAAAAAGTCATGTCACACAAACCAACATCATCAAAAGTATTTTAGAAACGCTAATTTTAGGAGCTATTGCCGCTTTAGTTTCCTACTATGTTGGGGATTTTTTAGAGCAGTTGTTATCGTCTCATAACTAATCACGTGATTTAACAACGATTAGGTGGATTTTTTTTAAATTCGCCTAAAATTTTTTTCAAATCCCATATGATTTTCAACTCTATAGATTTCGCGATATTTTTACCTATTGTATTTTTATTGTACTGGTATGTAACGCAACACAGCCTAAAATACCAAAACCTATTAATTGTTGCTGCCAGTTATTTTTTTTACGGTTGGTGGGACTGGCGTTTTTTAGGATTAATATTGTTTAGTACAGTTGTTGATTATGTGATTGGTGTTCAATTATCAAAAGCACAAAAAGAAGGTACTCGTAAACTTTTATTGTGGAGTAGTTTACTTATAAATTTAGGTTTTCTTGGAACTTTTAAATATTACAATTTCTTTTTAGAAAATTTTAAGGTTGCTTTTTCTTTTTTCGGGACAGAAATAAACGCCAGTTCGTTAGATATTATACTTCCTGTAGGTATAAGTTTTTACACCTTCCAAACCATGAGTTATTCAATAGATGTGTACCGAAAACAACTCGAACCGACTACTGATTTTATTGCTTTCGCGGCTTTTGTAAGTTTTTTCCCGCAATTGGTTGCTGGTCCGATTGAGCGCGCCACCAATTTATTACCTCAATTTTACAACAAACGCACATTTGACTACCACAAAGCAGTAGATGGACTAAAACAAATCTTATGGGGATTATTTAAAAAAATGGTCATTGCTGATAATTGTGCGGAATTAGTTAATGCTGTTTTTGAATCTCCCGGTGAACATTCGGGAAGTACGTTATTAGTAGGCGCTATATTTTTTACCTTTCAAATTTATGGGGATTTTTCAGGATATTCCGATATCGCAATTGGTACGTCGCGCTTATTTGGTTTTGATTTAATGCGCAACTTTGCCTTTCCATACTTTTCTCGGGATGTTGCCGAATTTTGGCGACGTTGGCATATCTCATTGTCTACTTGGTTCAGAGATTATTTATATATCCCATTGGGAGGTAGCAAAGGTGGACTTGGTATGAAAATCAGAAATACCTTTATCATTTTTATTGTTAGTGGTTTTTGGCACGGTGCCAATTGGACATATATCGTTTGGGGCGCACTAAATGCTTTTTATTTTTTACCTCTTTTGTTGAGCAAAAAAAACAGAACCAATATAGAAATCGCTGCCATTAACAGCGTTTTACCTACAATTAAAGAAACGCTGAGTATACTTGGCACTTTTGCCTTAACTGTATTTGCGTGGATTTTTTTTAGAGCCAGTAGTATGACAAACGCTTTTGACTACATCGAAAGGATTTTTTCTGCTTCTTTATTTTCAAAACCTGCAATACCGCACAAATCAGTCGTATATTTCATTATAATTTTCACAATAATGGAATGGATTGGTCGAAGGGAGGAATTTGCTATCGCAAAAATTGGTAGCCATTGGCCTCGATACTTACGTTGGATTTTTTATTACGCAATTATTAGTGTTTTATATCTTAACGGTGGTCAAGAAAAACAATTTATTTATTTTCAATTTTAATTAAATGAATTCTTTTTTAACCAGAACTTTTGTCTTTTTAGTACCCGTACTTATAATTTTAAGCTTAATTATAACCTATAATTATGTCTTTGATCCGTATGGTGTGATCCGACAAGATTTTTCCGGTGTTGCAAGTTTAGAACCCAATCAAAGGTGTATAAAAGCAAAATATATCCTAAAAAAACCAACCAAATACAATTCATTTTTATTTGGTTCTTCTAGAGTTGGTTATATTGATGTTTCTAAATTAAATACACCCACAACTAAGTGGTATAACATGACCTATAGTGAAGGAGTTCCTTCTGAACATTTACACGATATTAAGTTTTTATTAAAAAATGACGTCACAATTAATACTATAGCTATTGGTGTAGATAATGTTTCTTTTTCCGTAGATCCTTCCAGACATTTAGGAGAAGCGCCTCGTAAACCTTATGTCAACGAAATGTACCCTTTAATAGATTATTTATTACTCCAACCTAAATATTCTTTTTATCAAAAAGTACAATTTAACAAAACAAATAAACTGTATGTTATCTTTGATATACACAACACTGGTGGTACACTTCTACATGGAATTACCGAACTAATAGAAAAAAATCCAAAAAAACATTGCGAGGATAAAAAATTTACAGAACCCAATGTAATGGATTATTATTATAATCGTGTTGATCAAACGATCGCTGAAATAAAAGAAATTATAGCAATTTGCGAAAAACGAAATATCAAGTATACTTTTTTCATCAATCCAGTTCATTGTACTACGTATACAAAAATCAATCTGAACAATTATTTTGATTTTTTAAAAAAACTTAGCGCAGCTACTTCTTTTTATGATTTTAGCGGTATCAATTCCGTAACCACAGATAATTACAATTATTTGGAAACATCACATTACAGACCTCATATTGGCGACCAAATGATAGCTATTTTCGCAAAAGAAAAACCCGCTCATTTAGACGGATTTGGTCAATATGTGACTTCTAAAAACATTACTTCTATTCTCGAAAAAAAAAGAACTGATATAGTTTCCTTTCAGTCTAAAAAACAACCTTTTTAATCTTTTATAAATTTCTTTCTAAACGTTTTCTTTTTATTTGTCAAAAAATAAACTCCTGAAGGCAAGGTGCTAACATCAAATTTAGTTTTAGAAACTTGTTTTATAAGAATGTTTTTGCCATGTACATCCATAACCTCAGCATCCAAAATTTCTTCTGACGCATTTAAAATATCCGAAGTAGGATTGGGAAATAACATTAATTGATTATCAGAATCAGCAATAACAGTATCTGTGTCCAATGTCCAAACAGGCGTGATTTTAATCCAATTCAGATTCCAACCTCCTTTTATGGCATACACGCCAAAATTATACAATCCTTTTTCGATAGTAACCGTGTGCGAAATCGTCGTCCACGTTTGCCAATCTCCTGTTTTAGGAATATCTAAAGCCCCCAAAATTATATCTCCACCATTAAGATCCGCAGACAATCTACCGCCACCATCCAGACTGGATACTCTGTACTCTATCAAATATTCTGTTTTTTCGGGCACATTTAATACTTTATTATAAGAAACCCAATTTTTAGTATTAATAGCTCCTAAATTTTTTCCGCCCCCTTCATCTGAAGTATCTTCGACAATAATACCGCCTGATTTACTCGAAAAATTTTCCGCCTCGATCACAATTGTTGGTGATGGCGTTACGATATCTTTTTCTTGCTGATATACGCGTACATAATCCACATACATTGACGCAGGCAAAGCGGCATCGTTTATCGCATATCCTGGCCATTTACCTCCGATAGCCGTATTCAATATTAAAAAGAAAGATTCGTGAAATTCTGATGTACCGTTAATTCCGTTTTCTATATTTAATTCGTGATATACTTTTCCGTCAATCGACCATTGTATTTTCTTATCTGTCCATTCGATAGCATACGTATGGAATGCATTTACATCAATCTTTGAATTACCACCTAAATGTAGATATACCTGATTCGCATCGATAAAATGAACCGTTCCGTAAGCAATTGCTTCTGTATTTATCTGTTCCATTATATCAATCTCGCCACATTGTGGCCAACTTGTAGTGGTTATTTTATCGCCTAACATCCAAAAGGCAGGCCACGAACCTTTAAAAGCGGGTAATTTTATTCGTGCTTCCATCTTTCCATACTTCCAAGATTTCATACCATGTGTTTTCAATCGAGCCGAAGTATATTGGGCGTTATCAAAATTTTCTTTTTTAGCAGTAATTACTAAATTTCCATTTTCGACGGTAGCATTTTCTCTCCTGTAATATTGCAACTCATTATTTCCCCAACCGTTTTTACCGCGACCTACTTCAAATACCCAATCTTCGCTTATACCATTCTCGAATTCGTCAGACCAAACCAATTGATAGTCTTGAGCTTTTACTATCGTAACACACAAAGTTACAATCATGGAAATAGATATGGTTTTAAAATTAAAACCGCGTAAAGTATTTTTTTGCATAATGATTTGTTTTTTTTCTAAAACTACAGACTTCCCTCACCTTTTTATCACAATAAACTGTTAAATTATTTTTTTATTCCAAAAACAACCTTACATTTGTATGTACAAATTTTGTTTATACAATTTTAAACATGACAAATAATTTTAATCCAAACATCGAGGCTCCAAAAAAAGCAATTATCAACCTTATGGTTACGCAAAGTTATTTGAGCGATCAATTTAACGATGTGTTAAAACCTTACGACATATCTCCCGAACAATTTAATGTCCTGCGAATTTTGCGTGGCAATAAAGGTGAACCCGCAAATATGTTTACAATACAAGAACGAATGATTGCCCGAACCAGCAATACAACTCGATTAATTGATAAATTATTGCGTAAAGAATTGGTTTATCGACAAACCTGTCCAGACAACCGACGTAAAGTTGAAGTTTCCATTACCTCAAAAGGGCTCGAACTTTTAAAAATACTCGACCCATTGGTGGTATCTTTTGAAAATGGATTTTCTGAAAAACTTTCAAAAAACGAATTAAACACATTAAATGAATTATTAGAAAAATTAAGATCTTAAAACCATGAGCTTTATTCAACACCAAAATTGGCGTTACGCCACCAAAAAATACGACGCTACTAAAAAAGTTTCCGATCAAAACATTGCGCTGTTAAAAGAAGCCGTACGTTTAACCGCTTCGTCATATGGATTACAGCCCTTTCAGGTTTTAATCATAACAGATCCAAAAATAAAACAACAACTACAACCCGCCTCATGGGGGCAATCTCAGATTGTAGATGCTTCGCACTTATTTGTTTTTGTAAATAAAACAACTATTGAACCATCAGACATTGACAAGCATATCGCAAATACATCAACTACTCGAAACCTCCCCGCTCAAGCGTTAGCAGGATATGCTGACTTTATGAAAAATACCCTTTTAAAAATGGCGCCTGAAGATATCGCTGTATGGACCGCAAAACAAACCTACATAGCGCTTGGTAATTTATTACACGCTGCTGCAGAATTGCAAATCGACACCACCCCTATCGAAGGTTTTGAACCTACCAAATACAACGAAATTTTAAGTTTAACCGAAAAAGGATTAAACGCAACATTGGTAGCCGCTATCGGATACCGATCCACAGACGATGCCACGCAACATCTTGCAAAAGTTAGAAAATCAAATGAAGAATTATTTATCAATTTATAAACATTAATTACAAACCCTTTAAATTTTAACATTATGAAGAAATTAAAAACAGCCGTATTAGCCTTGAGTATTTCGCTAACAGGATTAGTAGCAACAGCACAAAACACAAATAAATCCGTTAAAGCGGACGCCAGTAAAGTGGTATGGAAAGGATACAAAGTAACAGGATCTCACGAAGGTACTATTAAACTTAAAGAAGGTACATTAGTATTTAACGGAGATAAATTAGTTGGTGGAGCATTTACTATTGATATGAATACCATCAATACAACAGACATGACTGGCGAATACAAAGAAAAATTAGACGGTCATTTAAAAGCGGATGATTTTTTTGGAGTAGCGGCACACCCTACATCTAAATTGGTTATAAAAACTATTGGAGCAAAAAGTAAGAATGCCTATGCTATTACTGCCGATTTAACCATTAAAGGAAAAACATTACCTGTTAAATTTGACATGGCAGTATATGGTAGCATGGCAAACGCAACACTAAAAGTTGACAGAACCGCTTATGATATCAAATACGGCTCAGGTAACTTTTTTGAAGGTTTAGGAGACAAAACCATTTATGACGAATTTGATTTAGTAGTTGATCTTAAGTTCTAATTTAAGTCTGTTTACCTCTTACAAAAGCCTTCAGGAAATTAGTTTTCCTGAAGGCTTTGTTATTTGTAAACAATAGTGGTTTAACTTTTTAAAGGATGCCGCTGCTATCCGGGGCTGATTAGTTGTTTGTTCTGATTTTGAATTTGAAAATGTGGGAATTTGAAAATGACTTTTCCGATTCGTTGGTTATCAAAATAGGGCTTTAACCATAATATAAAATCATTTTTATTAAGTTTATTTTGTTAGAGAAACTTAAAAATTAGTAAAATTAATACTCTTAATTTCTATTCAAACACTACGTATTTTGTTATGGCTTATATTATATTTGGTGATTATCAATTTTTATAATTAATGTCTACAAAATTTTTCACGAACAAAGATGCTAACAGCTTAATTAATAAGTTTGAAGGAGTATTTAAAAACCAAAACGTACATTATTTTGATGCGCTAATTGGTTATTTCCGAGCTTCTGGATATTTTAATTTAAGACCATTTCTTGATAATGTTCCTGAAATTAGAATATTAGTTGGTATAAATGTAGATGATTTATCAGCAGAAGCACAACGCAAAGGACAATTATATCTTGAAAATACAGATAAAACCAAAGAAGAGTATTTAAAGTTTGTTGCTGATGATATTGCCAAAGCCTCTTATAAAAAAGAAACCGAAGAGGGAATTTTACAATTTATAGAAGACATTGTTTCTAAAAAGGTAATTATTAAAGCACACGGAAAAAGAGCATTACACGCCAAAATTTATATTTTTAGACCAAATCCTTTCAATGAACATACCAACGGTAGTGTTATTACTGGTTCATCAAATTTGACTGAAGCTGGGCTTGGTACAAACACTACTTCTAATTATGAGTTCAATGTTCTTTTAAAAGATTACGAAGATGTTGTTTTTGCAACAAATGAGTTTGAAGAACTTTGGAGCGAAGCCACAGAATTACTTCCAATTGATATAAAAGGATTAAAGAAAAAAACCTATTTAAATGATGAGATAACACCTTACGAAGTCTATATCAAAATGCTGATTGAGTATTTCGGTGATTCCATTATTAGAGATAAAATTTCAGGTAAAGATTTACCAGAGGGTTATACCAATTTACAATATCAAGCCGATGCAGTTGTAGATGGTTTTTATAAATTAATGAAACACAATGGCTTTATTTTGGCTGATGTGGTTGGTTTAGGTAAAACAATTATTGCTACTCGTATTATAAAAAAATACATAGAGAAAAACGGTTACAATACTAAAGTTTTAGTGGTATATCCAAATGCTTTAGAGGTCAACTGGAAAACAACAGTTAAAGATTTCGGATTAAATAATTACATACAATTCATTTCAAATGGTAGTTTGCACAAAATTATTGATGGCGATAATGTAAACTTTTACAACCCAGAAGATTTTGATTTAATTGTTGTGGACGAAGCTCATAAGTTCAGAACATCAGGCTCGAATATGTACGGACTTTTAGAATTAATTTGCAAAACGCCAAGAATAACAGTAGGTAACGACATCAACAGAAAGAAAAAAGTAATTCTAATTTCGGCAACGCCATTGAACAATAAACCTGATGATATTGCCAATCAGATTTATTTGTTTCAAGATGCAAGAAAATCAACTATTGAAGGAGTTCCAAACTTGCAATCTTTTTTTTCTAAAAAAGCAGAAGAGTATAAAAATCTTTATAAGATAAAAGACCACAACGAGCTTATTAAAAAAGTAAAAGAAATCTATTTACCAATTCGAGATAAGATATTTACAGAATTAGTTATCCGTAGAACAAGAGCCGATATTAAAAATATCAAACGTTACATTGATGATGTAAAAGCTCAAGGAATGTCATTTCCTGATGTAAACGACCCTCAAAAAATTGAGTACGCTTTTGATATTAAACTAGAAGTATTATTTTTTGAAACCATCAGTAAATTAGTTGAAGATTTAGGTTATTATCGTTACAGAGCTGTAGAGTTTATAAATGAAGAGTACGCTGATTTATATGACAATGCACAATTGATTTCTAGGCAACTTTCAATGATTATGAAAACCCAAATGGTAAAACGTTTGGAAAGCAGTTTTTTTGCTTTTAAAAGTTCGTTAAATCGTTTTTGCGTTTCCAATCAGCGTATGATTGATATGTTTGAAAACAACAAAGTATTTATTGCACCTGATTTAGACATTAACAAACTCTATGAGGATGGCAAGGAAGACAATATTGAAGCAATCATTGAAAAACTTAATGAAAGTTCACCTAACAACGATACTTATAAAGCTAGTGATTTTGACCCGCAATTGTTAGAAGGATTAAAAAGAGACCAAGAAATATTAGATGATTTACTCTCACAATGGCGTTTAGTAGATTATGACCCAAAAACAACTAAATTTATTGCTACTCTAAAGGAGACTTTATTAGGCGAAAAGAATTTAGAAAAGAAAATTGTAATCTTTTCAGAAAGTAAAGAAACCGTAAATTATTTAGCCAAAGAATTAGAAAAAGTAGGCAGAAAAGACGTATTGGCTATTAGTGCTGCAAACCACAAACAAAAGTTCAATACCATTCGTAAAAACTTTGATGCGAATTATCCAGAGAAACACGAAAACGATTATAATATTATCATTACTACCGAAGTTTTGGCGGAAGGTATCAACTTGCACCGAAGCAATGTTATTTTGAATTATGATATTCCTTGGAATGCAACAAGATTAATGCAACGTATTGGTCGTGTTAATCGTATTGGTACAAAGGCAAAAGAAATTTTGGTTTATAATTTTTATCCAACGGCTCAATCCAATGATTTAATCCAATTAAATGAAAAAGCATTAAAAAAATTACAAGGCTTTCATTCTGCTTTTGGAGAAGACAATAAAATCTATTCTGAACAAGAAGAGTTAATTGAAAGTACGTTAGGCAATCTTCAACCTAAAGAAGAAGTTGACGAACGTTTAATGTATTTAGAAATTGTTAGAGAATTATTCCATGACAATCAAAAAGAATACAAACGTTTACGTGATTTACCCATGAAAAGCCGTGTAGGTCGTTTGGCAACTACTAAAAACGAAATGGCTCAAAAAGTAATCGGTCAAACCATCGAAAACGGTGTATTGTGTTATTTAAGAAATAATATTAAAGAAGGCTTCTATGTTTGTAATGAAAAAAACTGTGTAGAAATTACTTTTATTCAAGCAGTTAAATTATACGAAGCTACACCAAAAGAAAAAAGAATCGATTTAATACCAAATCATTTTGATGCAGTTAATTTAGCAACTACATATTTCAAAAAAGTATACAATACTATTTTCACTACTGAAGAATACGATACTTCTAATCTTTCGGTACAAGAGCGAAACTCGGTTATGTTTTTAAGCAGCATTATTGATTTAAAAAGAAGCTTCCCTAATGAGATTTCAGATGATTTTGAAGAGTTATTAAAAACAGCTTTAAAAATTATTTATATGGGTGTATTCCGAAAATTTAGAAATGAAATAGCCTCATTAGCTGCAAAGCAAAAAAAGAAAAAATTCCCTTTGGCAAAAATTATATTAGAGCTGAATGCCATTATGAACAATTACCCAATCAAACAAATTGCCCGAATGGATGCTTTACGTTGGGAAAATGAAAAAGAGCAAAACAACCAATTTGAAGAACCTAAAATTGTAATCACAGAAACGTTTAGTTAAAATGGCTAAAAATAAAACCATAAATGTACAAGGAACTTCTATAACTGTTTTTCAAGGAGAGCAGTCAGATTATATTTCATTAACTGATATTGCAAGACATAAAGACGCAAACAATACGGATGATATTGTAAAAAATTGGCTTAGAAACCGAAATACTATTGAATTATTAGGTTTTTGGGAAACAATATACAACCCAAATTTTAAACCCGTCGAATTCGACGGGTTTAGAAAACAAGCAGGACTTAATAGTTTTGTAATGACACCCAAAAAATGGATAGAAACTACTAATGCTATTGGAATTACTTCTAAATCGGGTCGTTATGGTGGTACTTTTGCACATAAAGATATTGCTTTTGAGTTTGCTTCGTGGATTTCAATTGAATTTAAGTTGTTTATCATCAAAGAATTCCAACGATTAAAAGACGACGAAAACAACCGATTGGGTTTGCAATGGAATTTTCAACGGACTTTAGCCAAAGTAAATTATCAAATTCATACTGATGCTATAAAGGATAATTTAATCCCAAAAAATATTACACCTGCTCAAAAAAACTTCATCTATGCCAACGAAGCTGATTTGCTAAATGTAGCTTTGTTTGGTAAAACAGCAAAAGAATGGCGAGATGAAAACCCAGAAAGCAAAGGAAATATAAGAGACGAAGCATCAATTGAACAATTGGTTGTTCTATCCAATATCGAAAGTATAAACGCCATGCTAATACATCAACAACTTGAACAAGGAGATAGATTAGAAAAATTGAATGAAATTGCAATTACTCAATTGAAGTCGTTGCTCAACAATAAAACTATTGCCAAATTAAAGTAAGCCTAATGAAGAGAGAAGAACTTAAAGCCATATTACAAAACGCATACACTCAAGAAAAGTGGATTAAAACCTTGCAGTTTCTTTCTGGAAGCAAAAACCTTTTAACCATACTATTAGAACCAAAAGCAATTGAAATAAAAAGCGCCAAAGCCAAAGAAATTGTTTCTGAAATAGTACAACTAGGTTCAATAAAAACTACCGATGGTATTACTTTGCCTATTTTTGATGTAACACTTGTAGATGGCATTAAAATAGAATACAACCGTGTTGGCGTAAACGATTTACTCAAAAATCATATTCTAAAAGATGCTATAAAAGGAGCAATTGTAACTTTTCATTTTCCAAATTCTTCTACTTTAGTGAAAGCTGGGATAAGGAACGAATGGCGTTTCTCATTCATTAGTAAATTTGGTAGCGATTATTTTGCCGAATCCGAAAGTGTAGAAACCAACCCAAAAAAATACACTTATATTTTCGGAACTTCCGAAGAACACAGAACAGCTTTAGAACGATTATACAATTTAGAACAATCACGTTTCCGTTTAGAAGATTTCTTTGAAGCCTTTAATGTTGAGCCTGTTTCAAATAACTTCTTTAAAGAATACAAAAACTTCTATCAAGATTTTGTTTTTCACATAAGCAATAATAAGAACAGTAGAGCCATATTTGAACTAGAGAAAACAGATGATGTAGAAAAAGACATTCGCAACTTTGTAAAGCGTTTACTAGGTCGTTTGGTGTTTTTATATTTCTTACAAAAGAAGCATTGGTTAGGTGCAAGTAACAAAAACTATGACGATGGCGATACCAATTTTCTTTTTAATCTTTTCAATTACAACCAAGACAGTAAAGACCATTTTTATAACAAATGGTTAAGTAAATTATTTTTCAATGCACTTAATACGCCCAACCGAACCAATGATGGTTTTGAATTACCTAATGGTAATAATGTTTGGATACCATTTTTAAACGGTGGTTTGTTTGAAGAACACCAAGAACCCGAAAGACACAGAGAAATACAATTTCCACCCATACTTTTCGAATTACTTTTTAAGTTTTTCAATGGGTATAACTTTACCATTTACGAGAATAGTCCCGAAGACCATACAGTAGCGGTTGACCCCGAAATGTTAGGGCATATTTTTGAAAATTTATTGGAAGACAATAAAGACAAAGGAGCATTCTACACCCCAAAAGAGATTGTGCATTACATGACACAAGAAAGTTTGATAGAATACCTAAAAACACATTTGTCACATCCAAGAGAAGCCATTGAAAACCTCATTAATAATCATAGCACAACTGACTTTACAAGGGAAGATTTAAAAACAGTTGAAAAGCTAATTGATACCGTTAAAATATGCGACCCAGCTATTGGTTCGGGTGCATTCCCTATGGGATTATTGCAAGAGATTTTTGCACTAAAAGCACTCATTCATTATGAATTAGGTTACACTATTTGGTCTCCAGCCAAGATAAAACAAGACATTATTCAAAACTCAATTTATGGCGTTGATTTAGAAGAAGGTGCTGTAGATATTGCTCGTTTGCGTTTTTGGTTGTCATTAGTAGTTGATGAACCTACTCCTAAACCTTTGCCTAATTTAGATTATAAAATTATGCAAGGAAATAGTTTATTGGAAAGTTTTGAAGGTGTTGATTTAAGTAATGTAGATTTATTTAATAGCCCAACTGAACAGCATATAACACTTTTTGAAGAGCCAAAGGTAAACTATGGTTTTGCAGACGATATTAAGCAATTAATGGATGATTACTTTAATCCAAAAAATTATGAGTTGAAGCAAAAAATTCATAGAAAAATAGATAAAAAAGTAACTGAATTTATTGATAAATGTTTGGAGGGCTATGAGAATAAATTACTCATTGAGTTAGCTGGTGCAAAACAAACACTAAAAAGAAAAAGCGGATTTAAACAAAAAACAGATAGCATAGAAAAGGAAATTGAGAGAATAGAAACACAGCTATTAAATAAAACAGAAGCCCGTAATAAACTAGTTGAATTTGAGTTAAAACAAGAGCGGCCTTATTTTTTATGGCATTTATATTTTGCAGATGTTTTTGATAATGGTGGTTTTGATATTGTAATTGGTAACCCACCTTATATTCAATTGCAGAAAAACAGCGGCTATTTAGCTAATCTTTATAAAGATGAAAATTTTGAAACCTTTGAAAGAACAGGCGATATTTATGCGTTATTTTACGAAAAAGGGTTAAATGTTTTAAAACAAAAAGGAGTAATAAATTACATAACTTCTAATAAATGGATGCGGTCTGGTTACGGCAAAAGTTTAAGAGGTCTTTTTGCAAAAAATAACCCTTTAACCTTATTAGATTTAGGTTCGGGCGTTTTTGATAGTGCCACAGTTGACACCAATATAATTTTAGTTCAAAAACAAAAAAACCAAGACAATCTTTCGGTTATTGTTTTAGAAAACAAAAAAGATATTCCACATTTAAAAAAAGATAATTTTTCTTATCTAAAAATCAACGAAACAGATGCTTGGACAATATTAAACCAAAATGATTTAAATATAAAGCAACATATTGAAAAAATTGGTATACCATTAAAAAACTGGGAAATTCAAATTAATTACGGAATTAAAACTGGACTAAATGAAGCGTATGTAATTACAAAAGATAAGAAAAATGAACTAATCAGTAAAAATGCAAAGAATGAAGAGTTATTAAAACCTATTCTTAAGGGGAAAAATATTGAAAAGTATAGTTTTGATTATCAAAATTTATGGCTAATAAATGTTCACAATGGTAACAAGTCTAAAAATATCAAAAAAATAGATATTGATGAATATCCGGAAATAAAAGAACATTTAAATAAATTTTACGAGCAATTAGAAATAAGGTCAGATAAAGGAGAAACACCATACAACTTAAGAAATTGTGCATATCTCGATGATTTTTTAAGAGAAAAAATAATTTATCAAGAAATAGTTCAAGAA
This sequence comes from uncultured Flavobacterium sp., assembly GCA_964420215.1. Lineage (GTDB taxonomy): Bacteria > Bacteroidota > Bacteroidia > Flavobacteriales > Flavobacteriaceae > Flavobacterium. The sequence continues at coordinate 44,456 of CAYQSQ010000006.1, forward strand.
AGTAGTTTTTGTTATGATAATGAATCAAACTATTTTTGTTTAGATTCTGGTCGAATAATTACAGGAGAAGACCTCAAATTTTTAACGTCTATTTTTAATTCTAAATTGTTTTTTTATGGAGTTAAAAATTATTATTCAGGAGGAGGCTTAGGTGAGAATGGAGTTAGAATGAAACATACATTTTTTCAAGATTTTCCTATTCCAAAAATCAAAGATTACAGAAAAGAAATATTAGAAATTTTAGTAAGTTTAATTATTTTCATAAAATCTAAATCAACTTCTTCAATCAACGACATTGTTAAAAATGATCACATTGCCAATTTCTTTGAAGAAGTAATAGATGGCTGTGTTTTTGAGTTGTATTTTGAAGAACACATGAAAGCAAAAGGGATTAACATTATTGATGTTGTTAAAAAGTATATTGAAGAAAGTGGCTTAAATCAAGATTTTGAAAACATTGATGTTGAGATTAAAAAGCAAAAAATTTGGGAGTTGTATAAAACGATGAGTACCGGCATTGTTCAAGTAAAAATGACCGATTTTATCACTAAAAGTCCTGATATTTTAAAACCGATTTTACAGAGTTAATAATTGCTTTAAATCAAAATTTGAGACCATTGTAAAAACAAGTTGATTTCAGCAAAGCAGTAAAAAAACAACTTAAAGACAAAGCAATTATAGAATAAATTGAAGATAATTACAAAATTTGTGATTTATTTGGCTTGATAGAAAAAGAGTTTTTGGAGTTTGCCTCTGGATTAGAGTAAATCAATATGAATGCTTTATTGGGTCAAAATTCGTAGCAAGGTGATGTTCTATTGTAGGTGAAGAAAGATAACTACCATTTTGTGTAATTTTCTTAATACAGTTATTTACCTCACTATTAGTTATTAAACCTTTGTGAATGGCAATAGAAAAAATATCTAAAGTTGTCAAATAAGCAATAGAATGTTGTTGGCTAAAAGGAATAATATCTTTGGTATTACTACTAGCTATAATGTGTTGATTGTATTTACAATAAACCAAAGTAGCACGCTCTCCATCGCCTTTAATTGTGCTTTTTAATCTAAGGTATTCTCTAAATAATTCAGGTTGCGATGTGGTAGGTAATGGTATTTCAACTATTCCTGAAAATCTAAAAACACTGTCAATATGATTTCGCATTGTTTGGTTATTGCGTAACTCATTTAGTACGATATCAAGCATTTGCAAACGCTTCGGATAGAGTTTATTCAATATTGATATTTTTTCAGCTTTAAAAAGATGTATTAAAACATCTGCATCAATTAGTATCAAAACCTTATTACTCATCCTCTTTCTCTTCTTTGGTAAAAGGATCAATAGAAATGGTATTTAAAAGCTCAAAATAGAACGACTCCGAAATCAAACTCTTTTCAAATAAAGCATTGGCAATAGTGCCATAATTACCTATTACTCGGTCAGTATTACCTTTTTCGTATAATCGTACATCATATCCTAATAATCGTGCAAGTTGTTTTTTACTCAGTTGATTATAAGTTTCAAAATACGATTTGTCAACCAATTCCAATTCAACTAATCTATAAATAACAGCATTAACCGAAACGCTATAATACTGTTGTATTTTAAAAATGGTTTCTTTAGTAATGCTATTCTTCTTTTTTTTCTCGTTTTCAGGTATCAATTCATAAACTCCAAGTTCAGGTAGTAATAAATTAGCAGCAAAACAATCCGCTTTCTCTTCCTCTATGTCGGTTTGTTTATCAAACAATCCAGTAATACATCGTTGTGAAGTGAAATTGTCTTGAATAAATAAATGATACAGTTCGTGAGCTATTGTAAAATGTTGTTTACCTAAACTATGATTTTGATTAACCATAATAAACATATCTTCATTGTTGGCTTTAATCGCCATACCTGCCAAATTTGAAGATAAGGGTTTAAAAACAGTTAAGATATTTTTTTTTAGTAAAAAGCTATCCAACCGAATTGGGTCTGTTTCACCATATCCAAAATCTTTTCTAAATGCGTTTGCATTATTCTTTATTTCTAATTTTTGTAACTTATTCATTGCTTTTTTGAATACCTTTCATTTGTAGATATTTTTTAACAATCTTCTGAAAAGAGGCAATGCTTTCCATATCTTCCATAAGAATCCCTTCACTTCTAAAAGCAAAAGCTAAATTCACAGTTTTATTAGCTTCATTCTCTTCAATTAAATCTTCCAATTCAATTCCAAACAAATCAGCCAATTTATTCAAACTGACAATAGAAATCTCACGCTCATCATTTTCATATTTACTAATAGTAGTCCTGTCAGCTCCTAAATAATTTGCAATATGATCTTGTGTATAGCCTAATTTTGTTCGATAATCAATTATATTTTTACCTATAATTTGTCCGATTGTCATAGTACTTAGTGTTAATTGAATTAAATTTTGGTGTCACAAATGTAATGCTAATATAATAATTAATATAAATATGTGACACACTTTAACATTGTATAAATAAACTAGTAATATTAAAATGTGATTTTACAGTTATAAATTTCATCCAATAAACAGGAATTAAGTAGTCATTACCTTATTCATCTGCAAAAAAAAATCGCTAATGTTGCAGCTTCTATTAAATGTAAAGAACTTTTATCGATAAGATATGTTAGCAAAAAAAACGCTCATTGAATTAAAATTACTACCGATTTAAAAATTATATCAAAAAATATATTTTGAATGATATTGTTTTATTTCTAATACAAAACCTTAATAATAATTAAATTAGGTACTTCAACACTAGCCCCGATAGCAGCGGCATCCTTTTGCCCGTGAGCTTCGCTTTTGCGAGCGGGCAAAAGATAGAGCGGATAGCGGGAAATGGCTTCATTTTAATCATAAAAACAAGGTTCTTTTTCGTGATGCTGATTGAACATTATAATAGATTCTTTATCTCATAATTGTTACCTTTGTACAAAATTGTAAAAAATGGCAGGAAATAAATTCGGTAATCTATTTAGCATTACCACTTTTGGAGAGTCTCACGGAGTTGCTTTAGGCGGTGTTATTGATGGATGTCCTTCGGGGATTGAGGTGGATTTTGATTTTATACAAGCTGAATTAACCCGCAGAAAACCAGGGCAATCTGCCATCGTAACCCAACGCAAAGAGCCAGACGAGGTACAATTTTTATCCGGTATTTTTGAAGGTAAAACTACCGGTACTTCTATCGGTTTTATCATCCCGAACACCAATCAAAAATCACACGATTATTCGCATATAAAAGATTCGTTCAGACCAAGTCATGCCGATTATGTGTACGACAAAAAATACGGCAACCGCGATTATCGTGGCGGCGGACGTAGCTCAGCTCGTGAAACTGCTTCTCGTGTAGTGGGTGGTGCTTTTGCTAAACTGATGTTACCCGAAATTAAATTTCATGCCTTTGTATCAGCCGTAGGTCCTATAAAATTAGACAAACCATATCAAGAATTAGATTTTTTTAATATTGAAAAAAATCCTGTGCGTTGCCCAGATATGGACAAAGCGGCCGAAATGGAAGAATACATCAAAGAAATCCGCAAACAAGGCGACACCGTTGGTGGTGTAGTAACTTGTGTGATCCAAAATGTACCTGTTGGATTAGGCGAACCAGTTTTTGACAAATTACATGCCGAGCTAGGCAAAGCCATGTTATCCATAAATGCCGTTAAAGGTTTTGAATACGGCAGTGGTTTTGACGGATGCCAAATGAAAGGAAGCGATCATAACGATTTATATAATGCTGACGGAACCACTAAAACCAACCTTTCGGGGGGGATTCAAGGCGGTATCAGCAACGGAATGGACATTTACTTTAACGTTGCTTTTAAACCCGTAGCAACCATCATGCAGTCACAACAAACCATCGACAAAGACGGAAATTTTGTAGAGATGGTTGGTAAAGGCAGACATGATCCGTGTGTGGTACCAAGAGCCGTACCAATTGTGGAGGCTATGGCCGCCTTGGTAATTGCAGATTACTATTTAATTCAATCAAGCGGTAAGTAACCCCCTTTTATTTTTATAGATTTATGAAAATCGCTTTACACTGGAAAATCATCATCGGAATGTTTTTGGGTGTTATAATAGCGCTTTTGGTAAGTCCAATCGATGGTGGTAAAGAATTTATTTCAGATTGGATAAAACCTTTTGGAAATATATTTATCAACGCTCTCAAACTGATTGCTGTTCCACTGATTCTAGCCTCTTTAATTAAAGGCGTTGCGGATCTCAAAGACACTTCCAGTTTATCGAAAATGGGATCCTTAACCATCGGTATCTATATATTGACAACCGTAATAGCCGTAAGTATTGGTTTGCTTATCGCTAATGTGATAAAACCAGGTGAGTCGATTGCTGAAAAAACCCGAACTGAATTATTACTCAATTATTCGTCTGAAGCTACTTCTAAAATAAATTCTGCAACCAGCCAACAAAACACAGGTCCTTTACAACCGTTAGAAGATTTGGTTCCGTCAAATATTTTTGCTGCCGCAAGTGACAACGGCAATATGTTACAAGTCATCTTTTTTGCACTATTTTTTGGTATCGCTATTATTTTACTTCCAGAAGAAAAAACAAAAACCATCACCGCATTTTTTGACGAGCTTAATACCATTGTGCTCAAAATGATTGATTTGATTATGTCTGTTTCTCCGTATGGCGTTTTCGCATTAATCGCTAGTTTAGTTGCCGAAGCCCCGAGTCCTGATTTATTTAAGGCGTTGGGGATTTACAGCATAACAGTTATATTGGGTTTGTTATTAATGCTTTGTGTTTACGCATTAATGGTACAACTTATTGCAAAAAAATCAGCTATTGCATTTTTTAAAGGCATATTACCCGCACAATTATTTGGTTTTTCGACCAGTTCCAGCGCAGCCACTTTACCTGTTACATTTGAATGTGTAGAGGATCATTTAGGCGTTCGCAAAGAAGTTTCCAGTTTTGTATTACCCATAGGCGCTACTATTAACATGGACGGTACTAGTTTATACCAAGCTGTTGCTGCAATATTTATTGCTCAAGCTTTTGGTATGGATTTAAGTTTATCCGCCCAACTCGGTATTATTGCAACAGCTACTTTAGCTTCTATCGGCAGTGCAGCTGTACCCGGCGCAGGTATGGTTATGTTGGTTATCGTACTTACCCAAGCAGGAATCCCCGAAGCAGGATTGGCACTTATATTTGCAGTTGATCGCCCGTTAGATATGTGCCGTACCACAATCAATATCACAGGAGATGCCGCCGTGGCATTAATCATTAATAAAAAAATAAAAACCTAAACCCAATAAACAATATGTTACCAGATAATTTAAAAAGTGGTTATTCTCACTTATCTAATTGGCAATTACTTCATGCAAATTGGATGTATAGCGTTATCAGCTCTAAAAAATTCGAGACGATTATAATTCCTTTTTTTCAGTTTATAATACGTTTTAGACTTCCGCTTCAGTTTTTGATCAAACCCATTTACAAGCATTTCTATTGCGGTAAAGATTTGGAACATTCGATTCAAATCATTCGGAATATGGCTAAAAAACATATTTTCACCACGGTTCATTACGGTGGTGAAGTGGCTACTGAAGAAGTTGGATTTAATAAAAACTACAATCAAATCATGCACTCTATTGAGTTTGCGCATACGCACCTCAAGATAAAAATCATCTCTTGTAAGGTCACCAGTATGACTCGTGCATTTTTATTAGAAAAAATTCAAAATAAAACACCGCTTACCCACACTGAACAACAAGAGTACGAATTACTATTACAACGCATAACGGCAATTTGTGATCAGGCAACCATGTATCAAATCGGTATATATTGGGATGCTGAAGTTTCTTGGATTCAAAATGTGATTGACAATCTCATTTTAAAACAAATGGAAATACACAATAAAGAAGAAGCATACATTTTCAATACCTGTCAAATGTATCGAAAAGATGGTTTAAATTATTTGGAAAATGCATTGAAATACGCTACTGAAAAGAAATTTATTTTAGGAATTAAACTGGTACGTGGTTCGTATTTAATTGACGAAACAAAAAAAGCAAAAAGCAACGGTGGTAACTCGGCAATTTTTGACACTAAAATTAAGACCGATGAAGCCTATAATAAAGCTATTGATTTTTGTTTAAAAAATATTGAACAAATATCGGTTTGTATCGGAACACATAACAAACTCAGTAATGAACACGCCATTCAAGTAATTGATGAATTACAATTGCCTAAAAAACATCCACATATTTGGTTTTCACAATTGTATGGAATGGGCGAACCAATGAGTACACTTTTGGCAGAAATGGATTATAATGTTACAAAATATACTCCTTACGGAAAGATAAAAGACACGTTACATTATCTTTTACGCCGCGCTCACGAAAACACGGCAACTCCCGAAAAAATAAACCGAGAAGGCAGCCTTTTAAAAAATGAAATTTTCAGACGAAGTATCGAAAGTAATAAGCAATTACCACACGCGTAATTGGTTTAATTTCTCTTGATTTTCGATTTCTTCAACAGATAATACTTTCAAAAATGAAGGATGTTGTTCGATAGCGTATTCTATTTTTTCAACAATTTCGTCAATTGACTCATTATCGTAGTCAATCACCAAAGGTTCTTTAATAACCATTGTTTGCAAAATTCCTTTCTTTTTCAAAAAGAGTCCTTTTTTATCAAAAGACCGTCTAAAACCATCAATTACTACTGGCACTACTATCGGTTTATTGTTTTTGATAATATGAGCGGTTCCTTTTCGGATGGGATTAAACGGTTTAGTTGTGCCTTGCGGAAAAGTAATCACCCAACCGTCTTTAAGGGCAATTCCTATATTATCTGTATCTTTTAAATTAACTTGTCTTTGCACGTCTTTTCCTTCTGCACGCCAAGTTCGCTCAACAGGGATTGCACCCATATACGCTAATATTTTAGGCAACCAACCGGCATTCATCGTTTCTTTGGCAGCTACATAGTACACATTCATTTTTCCTTTAAACAAATACATTCCGTTTTTTAAGGTGTTTTCTCTGCCCATTAAACTTGCGTTAAAAACATGAAACATAGCTGCTACATCCGCAAAATAAGTTTGGTGATTGGATATAAACAATACATTTTTGGAAGGCAAACTGCGTATAATTTCTGAACCTTCAATTTGTAAATCGTTAAAACCTCTAAAACGTTTATAGGTTAATGCTCCAAAAATCAGAAACAATATTTTTTTCAAAAATAATATATGCCCAAAAGGAGTTCTTTTCATACTAATTTTTATTTATATGCGATTTATTACACTCTATTACACCCCGAACAAACTCCCGACAAAACAAAATTAGTCGCCGTGATTGTATAGTTTTTAGGCATTTCAAACGACGGAATTAAATCTTCCAAACAGGTAACTTCATGACATTGGGTACAACTAAAATGTACGTGATTGTGCACATGATGGGTGTGCGAACATTGATGACAAGCTGCAAATTTAGAAACACCATCGGTATCAACCACTTTATGCACCGCACCTTCTTCTACCAATTTATCTAATATTCGGTATATGGTTACTCTGTTTTTAGCATCGCCGATTACTTGTTGTAAATCGTGGTGCGACAACGCCATTTCGGATTCGCTAATGAGCTGTAAAATATGGGCCTTGGAACCTGTTTTTATTTCTTCCATGTTTTTTTTTGCAACAGTGTTGCGTAAAATATTTTTACCATCTATATTTGCAACAGTGTTACAAATCTATAAAACCATATTGATTATGAAAAATTTAATACTGTCACTTGTCATTTTTATGACTCTTCAATCGTGTAGCAAACCCGATGCACCTATTATCCCTAACGAAGGAGAACTAATCACAACTGTACAAGTTACTCTTATCCCAACTGAAGGCGGAGAAACAACCGTTATGGAATTTAAAGATCTAGACGGCGATGGTCCTAAAGCTCCTGTGATTAAAAACGGCACTTTAAAAGCCAACACTACTTATAACGGAAGTATTAAAATCTTAAACGAACTAAATACGCCAACTATTGATATTACTCAAGAAATTGAAACCGAAAAAGAAGCCCATCAATTATTTTACAGCATCGGAAATGGATTAAACGCCACTGCCACATACAAGGACAAAGATGCTAACAACAAACCCGTTGGATTATTTTTTGAATTAAAAACAGGAAATGCCTCAAACGGAAAATTAAAAATAACTTTGCTTCACGAACCCAACAAAACCGCCGAAGGCGTTGCCGATGGGAATCCATCCAAAGCGGGTGGCGAAACAGATATAGAAGTTGAATTTGATGTCATTATTGAAAACTAAATACTGGAGCTTTTTACTGCTCCTAATCCCTATTTTAAGCTTTTCCCAAAACTGTAACCTAACGCTTTCGGGTTATTTAGTCGACGAAAGCACGGGGTTACCGTTAACTAATGCAAATATTCTTTTGGAAGAAACGCAAAACGGAAGTAGTTCAGACGACAATGGTTATTTTGAAATTGGTAATATTTGTGCTAATTCGTACCATATTCGGGTGAGTCATGTAGGTTGCGAATCCTTTAAACAATATATTTCTATTGAAAAAAATCTTATTCTCAATTTAAAACTTCATCACCATACCGAATTAATAGACGAGGTAGTAGTACATGGCGAAAAACATCACAATACCACCCAAACCAATCAAACAATTAATAAAGAAGAAATCAACCTAAAAGGCAATAAAAATCTTGCCGATATTTTAGAAGAAGTTACGGGTGTTAGCAGTCTAAAAAACGGTTCTGGAATTTCAAAACCGGTGATTCAAGGGTTGTACGGCAACCGTATTAGTATTTTAAATAATGGAATCAGTCAAAGCGGACAACAATGGGGCAACGATCACGCTCCCGAAATAGATCCTTTTGTCGCGCAACATATTTCGGTGATAAAAGGCACGAATGCTTTGGCGTATTCGGGTAGTTCATTGGGCGGTGTCGTTTTGGTTGAACCCTCAGAAATTGAAGAAGAACCACACATACACGGACAAAGCAATTACCTTTTTCACACCAATGGATTAGGGCACACTTTAAACGTACAACTCGAACAAAAAAACAAGCATTTGGCATGGCGTACAGTAGGCACATTTAAAAAAAGTGGCGATACCAAAACTCCTGATTATTACTTAACCAATACGGGGAAAAACGAAATTAACGGCGCCATTCAACTGGAAAAAAAGTTTTCAGACCATTGGGAAACCGATGTGTATTACAGCATTTTTAACAGTACGATTGGCATTTTACGAGGTTCGCAAGTGGGTAGTTCCGATGATTTACAAAAAGCAATTCGGAGTGTAACGCCATACTTTACCTCAGATTCTTTTGCGTATGCAATCAACGCGCCTAAACAAGAAGTGGCGCATCATCTTTTAAAAATTCAAAATACATTTACGGTATCCGAAAACACATTTTGGACATTTAATTACGGTGGACAACTCAACAACCGAAAAGAATTTGATGTACGCCGCAACGGACGTAGCGAGATTGCCGCACTTAGTTTACAACAAAAAAGTCATTTTTTAGAAAGCGTGTACCAACACAGCACCTCCAACGGATATCAATTAAAATCGGGACTTCAATTTACATTTATTGACAACGTAAACGTACCAGGCACAGGTATTTTGCCTTTAATCCCTGATTATCTATCGTATCAAACAAGTGGTTTTGGATTGATTCAAAAACAAAAAAACGATTGGCTATACGAAGCAGGCATTCGATACGATCATAAATATTTTAATGTTGCAAAAATCACCAACGAACGAACGCTTGAATACCTTCTAAATCAATATAATAATTACAGCTTTTCGGGCGGCATCAAACACCAATTGACTTCTTATTTAAAAATTAGCGCTAACTCGGGCTACGTAATTCGTTCTCCCGAAATTAATGAACTATACAGCAACGGATTGCATCAGGGCGTGAGTGGTATTGAAGTGGGAAATCCCAATTTAAAATCCGAAAAATCCTTTAAAACCACACTAACTACCGACTGGAAAATTGCCGATAAATTATACATCCAAGCTGTACCGTATTTTCAGCATATAACGGATTATATGTATTTACAACCCCAATTGGAGTTCCGAAATACCATCCGAGGAGCTTTTCCTGTTTTTGCCTACCATCAAACCAATGCGTCTATTTTGGGCATTGATGCAATGGCTTCATTTGAATGGAATGAAAAATTTAAATGGATTACGAAATATTCTTTTCTAAAAGGAAATGATGTTTCAAATCAAATCCCTCTAGTGGGTATGCCAGCAAATAATCTGACTAATACCGTAAAATATAATTTTAAAGATTGGAAGAACTGGAAAAACACCTCGGCAACGCTGTCTGGGCAATATGTTTTTAAACAAAATCAGTTATTACCTTCTCAGGATTTTTTAGCACCACCACCCGCCTATTTTTTATTAGGAGCACAAGTGTATAGTACTTTTCAAATGAAACAATCTCATTTTAAAGTTAGCATACGGGCTGAAAATATATTGAATACAACCTATCGAGACTATTTAAACAGACTACGCTATTTTGCAGATGAAATGGGGATTAATATTGTTGGAAGTATTAATTACACATTTTAGAAAAAAAATTATATTTACACGCTTAAAACTTAAAATCTTTACTAAGATGAAAAAAATCATACTCTCGGCAGTGCTATTTCTTCAAATAGCTATTGCCAATGCCCAAGCTCCTACTTTTGAATTTCTTTTATCAAATACCGAAGGTGCAACTAATAGTAAAATTTACAGTGTCGCTAAAGACGCTACTGGAAATGTCTTTTTTTGCGGAACTCATACCGATGCTCTAAAGTTTGGCAGCATCACACTTCCTTCAGGTAAAGGAGGTATTTTTATAGGTAAGTCGGACTCAGCAGGCAACATTAAATGGTTAAAACAAGCAGGGACAACTATGCCCAATGCAGATATTGCTTACGATATCGCAATAGATAAAAGCAACAATGTATATGTTTGCGGAAGTCTCTCTAATATTTCCACGAGCACCTTTGATACAAAAACGTTAAACAATTCACCTGGATTTATTGCAAAATACGACAACAATGGAAACCTTATTTGGGTAAAAGATCAGGAAATGGCACTTTATGCCATCGCGATTGACGGCAATGACAATATCGTAGTAAACTTAAACGACAATGCTCTATATAAAGTGGATAATTCAAATGGAGAATTGTATTTGGATAAATCTGGTTTACTAAATAGTAACAGACAAAACGTTGCTAACCACAATATCGTAATTGACAAAAGCAACAATATTTTAGTACAAGCTGGCAACAAAATCATAAAGTTTGACCCAAATTTTAATCAATTATGGAGTACCCCAATTAGTAGCTCCTTTTTTGAAACCTTTAAATTAAATATTGATGCCGAAGGTAATGCTTACGGTACCTTTTACACTTTTTTTGGCAGTGTAAGTGTGGGAACTACAACTGTAAGCAATTTTCCAAACTCTTATTTTTATAAATTAAAATCAACAGATGGAAGTCCAGAGTTTGTTGACATAATTACGATTAATGGTGCCGCTTCTAAGATCAAAGAAGTCATTCCTGATAATGCAGGACATTATTATGTAATGGGCGATGGTGCTTTTAACAGCACAGCAATTGTAAAAATGAATATAGATAAAAGCGTAATTTGGACCAAATCATTAGAAAAACTACCTGTTTCCGATATTGATTTAGTTACGGATGATTGTTTAATTGTAGGAGGTGTTTCTGTAGGAAATGTCACAAACGACGGAATCGCAGTTACCAATCCTAATGGAGTTGGAGAAAATAGTTTTTTTGGAAGTATTTGCAGTGGAAAATTAAGTATTGATGATTTTAATATCGACTTAATTACTAATATATATCCTAATCCTACTCAAGACATTTTCACCATAAATGTTGCCGATACTGAAACACATCAAGCAACATTATATAATATTCAAGGTGAAAAAGTATTATCCAATTCTTTTGAAACAACCACAACCGTCAACTTAAAAGACTATCCTAAGGGAGTTTATATTTTAAAACTAGATAATGCTTCTAAAAAAATAATTAAAAATTAATATTTCATATTTTAATTTCAAAACAAGGCTGTCTTAAAATGATGGCCTTGTTTTTTTTTATGAAATGGGGATTAATATTGTTGGAAGTATTAATTACACATTTTAAAACCTAACTTATCAACAATTCTATTCCCTAGTTTCTTAATATTAAATCCCTAGTTGATTAGCTTCACGCTAAAAAATGAAGTAAATTCGCTAAAAAATAATTAATACCCAGAAATTATGGCAATTAAGAAACAATTTTCTAAAACTAAACCCGTTTGTAAAGTAACTTTTACGGTACCTGCTAAAACAGCTCAAGAAGTAGCTGTTGTTGGAGATTTTAACAAATGGGACAAAAAAGAAGGTGAATTAACAAAATTAAAAAACGGAACATTCAAAGGTGTTTTTGATCTTGAAATCGAAAATTCTTACGAATTTAAATATTTGATTGACGGTCAATATATTAACGAAGATGAAGCAGATCGTTTACAATTTAATGGTTTTTCAGGTGTAGAAAACAGTGTAATTGATTTATAATCAATTACACTGACACTTTTCCTTTAATTTGAGGATGCGGATCGTATCCTTCAATTTGAATATCTTCATAAGTAAAATCGAAAATGTCTTTAATCTTTGGATTAAGTTTTAATCGGGGTAACTTTTTAGGTTCTCGACTTAATTGTAGTTCGATTTGCTCTTTATGATCGTTATAAATGTGTGCATCACCGAAAGTGTGTATAAAGTCTCCTGGTTGATAACCTGTAACTTGTGCTACCATACAGGTAAATAAAGCGTACGAAGCTATATTGAATGGAACGCCTAAAAAAACGTCCGCACTCCGTTGGTATAATTGACACGATAATTTACCGTTTACTACATAAAACTGGAAGAAAGCGTGACACGGTGGCAACGCCGCTTTGTTATTGGCGACATTTTCAGCAAATGATTTTGTGGTATCAGGTAACACACTTGGATTCCAAGCAGAAACCAACATACGACGGCTGTCAGGATTGGTTTTAAGCGTTTGAATTATTTCTTGTATTTGGTCAATTTCTTCGCCGTTCCAATTTCTCCATTGGTACCCATACACAGGTCCTAGATCACCTTTTTTATCCGCCCATTCGTCCCAAATACGTACCCCGTTTTCTTTTAAATACGCGATATTTGTTTCTCCTTTTAAAAACCATAACAGTTCATGAACAACAGATTTAAAGTGTACACTTTTAGTTGTAACTAACGGAAACCCATCGCTTAAATCAAATCGCATTTGGTATCCAAAAACACTTGTTGTTCCTGTACCTGTTCGGTCTTTTTTAACTTGTCCGTGATTGATGATGTGATTTACAAGATCTAAATATTGTTTCATAGTATTGTTTTGATTGTAAAACTACTTCTTCAAAAAAATAATCTATTATCGTTTTGAAATTTCGTCTCTAATTTTGGCCGCCTTTTCGTAATCTTCGTTCGTAACAGCTTCGCCTAACATATTTTCTAATTCTTTCATTGAATAGGCTTCATATACATTGTTAGTTTTAACATCCTTAGTTTCATTCACTTCTTGACTATCTTGTTTCTCTTCCTCAACTTCAGATGCCCCCGACTCGTCTTTTACCGAGTTTTCTAAACTTAAATAAATACCCGACTTGTCCAATATGTTTTTGTATATAAAAATAGGAGATTCAAATCGTAAAGCTAAGGCAATTGCATCGGATGTACGGGCGTCTAAAATTTCTTCAATACCGTCGCGCTCACAAATAATAGAGGAATAAAATACCCCATCAACTAATTTGTGTATGATTACTTGTTTCACTACGATATCAAATCGATCAGCAAAATTTTTAAACAAATCGTGTGTAAGCGGTCTCGGTGGATTAATTTCTTTTTCAAGTGCTATTGCTATGGACTGCGCTTCATAAGCACCTATTACAATAGGTAATTTTCGTTCACCACCTACTTCATCCAAAATCAAAGCATATGCTCCATTTTGCGTTTGACTATAGGATATCCCTCTTATTGTTAATCTTACTAAACTCATACAGCGTATTTAACACAAAAAGGCGCATAAGTATGACGCCTTTTATTTTTTAAAAATTTATTTAATTGTTTTTAGCTTTAAAAGCTTTTAATTTTTCGATTAATTGAGGTACCACTTCAAACGCATCCCCTACAATTCCATAATCAGCTACTTTAAAAAAGGGTGCTTCGGGATCCGTATTGATTACAACTTTCACTTTTGAAGAGTTAATCCCCGCGATATGTTGTATTGCGCCAGAAATACCTATTGCAATATATAAATTAGATGCAACCGGCTTACCTGTTTGACCAACATGCTCGGAGTGAGGCCTCCACCCCAAATCGGAAACAGGTTTTGAACAAGCTGTTGCAGCATTCAAGACGCTTGCTAAATCTTCGATCATGCCCCAATTTTCTGGGCCTTTTAAACCTCTACCGCCTGATACTACAATTTCAGCGTCGGCTATCGTTACTTTTCCTGATGATTCTTCTGTTTTCACTACAGACACCGTAGTTGTGCTTACTTCTGGCGAAAAATTCTCAACCGTTAAAGAAACGGGTGATTCTACAATTCCGAAAGAATTTTTTGCAACAGATAACACTTTTACATTACCTGATAATTCAACAACGGCAAATGCTTTATTTGAAAAAGAAGTTCTTTTAACCTGAAAAGGCGTTAACGAAATCGGAGCCTCTACAACATTGGACGCATATCCCGCTTCTAAACCAACCGTAATTAATCCCGATAAATATTTTGAATCGGTAGTTGATGGAAGTATTACAAATTGCGAATTTTGTTTTTTGGCAACTGCAATTATCGCATCACTAATTTTTTTAGCATTAAATGAGGTAAATGATTCGTCTTTAACATGAACGACTTGACTCACGCCATACGTTGCTATTTCTTGCACATCCACTTCTCCAAAAACTACTGCAACTACACTGGTATTTAACGACGATGCTATTTTTTGTGCGTAAGATGCAACTTCGAATGCTACTTTTTTAAATTTCCCTTTATGGGATTCTGCATATATAAGTACTGACATATCTCTTCTATTTAGGGAATAACTTAAATTACTTTTGCTTCGTTGTGTAACAATGCAATCAATCCATCTATATCATTTGCATCAACAAGTTTTACCGCAGATTTAGGAGCTGGTTTATCATATTGAACAACAGTTGATCTAATATCTGATGCTATCGGAATTACTACCGTTAACGCCTTAGTACGCGCTGCCATAATACCTCTCATATTGGGTATACGTAAATCTTTTTCTTCTACAACTCCTTTTTGCACCCCTATAACCAACGGCAATTTTGCAGATACCACCTCTTTTCCTCCATCAATCTCACGAGTAGCGGTTACATTATCCCCTTCTATTTCAATCCCAACACATGAGTCCACGAAATCAAACGATGTCAATGCAGAAATCATCCCAGGAACAACGCCTCCATTATAATCTATCGATTCTTTACCTGCTATAATTAAATCATACGCACCATTTTTTATCACGTCTGCCAATTGTTGGGCTACAAAAAAACTGTCTGTTGGATCCGCATCTACACGTATGCCTTCATCAGCACCAATCGCCAAAGCTTTACGAAGTGTTGGCTCGGACGAGGCGCCGCCAACGGTAACAACCGTAACTTGTGCCCCTGCTTTTTCTTTAAACCACATCGCGCGCGTTAATCCAAACTCATCGTTGGGATTGATTACAAACTGAACACCGTTAGTATCAAATTTTGTATTATTATCAGTAAAATTAATCTTAGAAGTCGTATCAGGAACGTTACTTATGCATACTAAAATCTTCATTTGCTCTAATTTTTAATGGTTATATTTTGAAATTCAAATTTGAAGCAAATCCTAAATCTGGATTCCACCTTTCGAAATTACTATTTTTTATTAAAAAATAAAGTCTTTTAACCGCTAAAATGAATCTACTATATTTATTTATCTTTTTGTAATTCATAACGGATTGTTATCTAAAAAATTTTATTTTTGCAACTTATACGTTTACACAAAATCGTAATTATATATTATTTATGAAAACATTACAGTTTAGACAAGCGATCTGCGAAGCCATGAGCGAAGAGATGCGAAGAGACGATTCTATATATTTAATGGGAGAAGAAGTTGCTGAATATAACGGTGCATACAAAGCATCCAAAGGAATGTTAGATGAATTTGGACCAAAAAGAGTTATAGATACACCTATTGCCGAATTAGGATTTTCTGGTGTTGCTGTTGGATCAGCTATGAACGGAAACCGACCTATCGTAGAATTCATGACTTTTAACTTTGCATTAGTTGGTATTGACCAAATCATCAACAACGCTGCAAAAATGCGTCAAATGAGCGCAGGTCAATTTAATATACCTATTGTATTTAGAGGGCCAACAGCTTCTGGAGGACAATTGGGAGCTACCCATTCACAGGCTTTCGAAAACTGGTTTGCAAACTGTCCTGGATTGAAAGTAGTTGTACCGTCTAATCCATACGATGCGAAAGGACTTTTAAAAGCTGCAATACGTGATAATGATCCTGTTATTTTTATGGAATCAGAGCAAATGTATGGAGATAAAGGAGAAGTGCCTGAAGGAGAATACACCATTCCGCTAGGCGTAGCAGATATCAAAAGAGAAGGTACCGATGTAACTATTGTATCTTTTGGAAAAATCATCAAAGAAGCTTACGCTGCTGCAGAAGTTTTAGAAAAAGAAGGGATTCAGTGTGAAATCATTGATTTAAGAACGGTTCGACCTATGGATCACCAAACAATTTTAAATTCTGTTAAAAAAACAAATCGTTTAGTAATTGTAGAAGAGGCTTGGCCTTTTGCTAGTGTGTCTTCTGAAATAACATACATTGTACAAGAACGAGCTTTTGATTATTTAGACGCTCCTATCATACGCGTAACAACCGCTGACACTCCTGCGCCTTATTCACCAAACCTACTTAAAGAATGGTTACCAAGTGCAGAAACAGTAATCAAAGCGGTTAAAAAAGTATTAAACAAATAAAAATGTTGTTTTTAAAACCTAAACTTCATTGTAACTTGTATTGGTTATAATGAAGTTTTTTATTCCATGATAAGATCTTTACCATATCACTTCTTAATTTTAACCTTGCTTTTGTTCGGCGTTGGATATGCCCAAACAAAAGTAAGCGGAATCGTATTGGACGATTTGGATCAACCTGTTGCTTTTGCTAACGTATATTTTAAATCGTCTACTATTGGTGTAATCACCAATGAAAATGGAAGTTTTTATATCGAATCATCCAAAAAAGAAAGTGCCGTTGTTGTTTCCTTTATGGGATACACCACTAAAGAGGTACCACTTCCTAAATCTGTAAACTACAACGTAAAAGTACAACTCGAATCGGGTGTTGCATTAAATGAAGTTCAAGTCTTTGCTGGCAAAACTTCCAAAAAAGACAATCCCGCTATTGATATTCTTCGTAAAATATGGGAACGTAAAAAAAACAACGGATTAAATCAATACAACCAATATAAATATTCGAAATACGAAAAAATAGAATTCGACCTCAATTCGATTGACAGCACCTATATGAAAAACAAACTTTTCAGCGGGATCGAATTCATTTTCAACTATATCGATACCTCATCAATAACTGGCAAAACATACCTGCCTATTTTCATCAACGAATCTGTTTATGACGTTTACGGAGACAACACTAATAAAAAAGAAAAAGAAATTTTAAGAGGAAATAAAAATTCGGGATTCAACAACAACCAGTCTATCATTGAATTTGTAAAAGATCTTTACGTTGATTACAATATTTACGACAACTACCTTAATTTTTTTGACAAAAGTTTTACAAGTCCGTTATCACGAACAGGAATTAATGTCTATAATTACGTTTTGAGCGACAGTGCTTTTATCGATAACAAATGGTGCTACAACATAGTTTATTATCCGCGCAGAAAAAACGAGCTAACCTTTAAAGGTGATTTTTGGGTAAACGACACTACATTTGCTATCAAAAAAATCAACTTACAAGCATCAAAAAGTGCTAATATCAACTGGATTAAAGATATTTATGTAGAACAAGAATTTGACGTTATTAACGATTCTACATTGATTCTAAAAAGAGACCACATGATGTCTGATTTTAGTTTGTCTAAAAAAGAAGATTCTAGAGGAATATACGGTAAAAGAACAACGTTATACAACAACCACACGTTTGATAGTATAATAGACCCAAAATTTTACAAAAAAGAAGTCAACTTTTATGATAATAAAGTTTTTAACCAAGATGAAAACTACTGGAAAAAGAATCGTTTAGAGACCCTGAATGCAGATGAAATAGGTATTTACAGCATGCTCGACACCTTACAGGGTGTTAAAAAATTTCAACGAATGTATGACGCAGCTGCTATCTTAGGTAGTGGTTACGTCAAAATGAACAATTTTGATTACGGTCCAATCTTATCCAGTATTGGTTACAATGTTGTCGAAGGACTTCGACTTTTTTCAGGAGGAAGAACTTTTTATGGTCAAAACGATACTTGGCGAATACAAGGTTATGGAGCCTACGGTTTTAAAGACAACCAATTTAAATATGCTATTAGCGGTAAACTAATGCTCGAAAAAAGCACCCGATTAATTGCTTCTTTAGGTAACAGACGGGATATCGAACAAGCGGGAGCAAGCTTAACTACTAGTAACGATGTTTTAGGACGTAGCTTCGCTTCGTCGTCTCTATTCGCTTTTGGGGCACTTAACGACAAATTATCTTCTGTCAATCTCACCACATTAAACTTAGATATTGAACCCGTTAAAAACCTTGTTTTCTCCACAGGTATAACATACCGAACCATTGAATCCGCTTCACCTACTTTTAGTATTGATTATCATCCGAGTATTTACGAAACATCCGTCACACAAAACATTGTACGTCAATCTGAGATTAACGTTCAATTAGATTATACACCCGGTAAAAAAACGGTTGGATACGGTGTAGACCGACCTGAAGTGAACAATGATTACACTCGAGTTTGGTTAAATTACAATGAAGGAATAAAAGGTGTTTTTGACAGCCACTTTAATTACAGAAAATTTCAACTTTATTACAAAAAACCAACGCTTATTGGTCCGCTAGGAAGATTGGTAACCACAGTAGAACTTGGTAAAACTTTTGGTGATGTCCCTTTAGCTTTAATCAGCGTTGTTCCTGGTAACCAATCTTATTTTAAGATTGAAAATAACTTTAACCTCTTAAATTTTTACGAATTCATTGCGGACACATATATCTCAAGCCATATCGAACATAATTTTAACGGAAAAATATTAGGCAGAATACCTTTACTAAGAGATTTAAATCTTAGAGAAATCGTAGGTATTAAAGGTGTTTACGGAACCGTTTCCAACAACAATCAAATCATCAACGCATCAACATCAGAAACAAACTATGTTGCCCCAGGCAAAATCTACTGGGAATACCATGCTGGTATTGGAAACATTTTTAAGGTATTACGATTGGATTTTTGCTGGAGAGGCAGTTATTTAAATCATTTACCTACTTCCAAAAACTATGGAATCCGCGCTTCATTTGGTTTTTATTTCTAAAAAGTATGAACCAAAGACTAATGATATTATTGCTTTTTACACTCTCCAATTTAATTGGTTTTGGACAAGAAAACACTGCAATAAAATCCGTAAATATTACTGCCGACACCTATATTGGTCAAGACCATCTTGGGGCTTTTTATTACATCAAAGACAAAACCCTTTTTAAAAAAACAGATAATAGCATCATTCAATTCGCGAAATTAAGCTTTGGAAAAATACAAGATGTCGATATTTCAAATCCTTTACGCATTGTTATTTTATACGAGCAAACCCAACAAGTCGTTTTGTTGGACAACCAACTTAACGAATTAAAAACAGTTAATTTCTCTTCCATGATTCCCACGGTTACTGTAAATAAAATCAGTAACGCATCAATGAATAAACTTTGGTTATTCGAAAGCTGTACCAGTCGGGTATATTTGTACGACATCTATAGCGATAAAATTCAAAATCTAACCACATTTATTAAACCATCCATTGTATTTTTTCAATCGACACTCAACAATGCATTTTGGGTTGATAAGGAAGATAATTGGTTTCGTTGTGATATTTTTGGAGAAATCGAACTCATAGGAAAATTACCTAAATTCGAATCTATTCAATTTATTGATGATAAAATCGCTCTTTTAAAAATCAATAACGGTTTTTATAAATACCATGTTTATAGTCGAAAATTTGATTTATTACAATCCGATTTAAAAACAGATGCTAAATGTTATTATTCCAATCAAAAATTATCTATTTTTACGGACGATCAAATTTTAATTTATAATACGAAAATAGACTAATGCATATAGCTGTTGCGGGAAATATTGGTGCAGGAAAAACAACACTAACCACAATGCTTTCCAAAGAATTTAAATGGGAACCACATTTTGAAGATGTCGAAGTCAATCCTTATTTAGATGATTTTTACGAATCAATGGAACGATGGGCTTTTAACCTTCAAATATATTTCATCAACAGTAGGTTAAAGCAAGTTTTACAAATCAGATCCAGCGGTAAAGATTTTATCCAAGACCGAACCATTTACGAAGATGCTTACATTTTTGCTCCCAATTTACATGCAATGGGTTTATTGACAAATAGAGATTTCAATAATTATTTATCCCTATTTGAATTAATGCAAACCTTTGTAACACCACCTGATTTATTGATTTATTTAAGAAGTTCTATTCCTAATTTGATCAAACAAATTAACAAAAGAGGTCGCGAATACGAGCAATCCATCAGCACCGACTATCTTGAAAGGTTAAACGAAAGATATGAAGCGTGGATTGAAAGTTATGATAAAGGAAAATTACTGATTATCAATGTAGATGAGTTGGACTTTGTCGATAGTAAATCCAACTACAAAAATGTTGTTACACAAATCAAGGACGCTTTAGCAAAAAAATAATCCGTGATTAATAGCCTTATTGCCAGCACATCTACTCTATCTGGCGAAAGTTACCTGCAATACTTACTTCCTTGCATAGAAGAGCTTTTTGATAAAACAGATACTGTTTTATTTGTCCCTTACGCGCGACCAGCAGGCATCACACATGATCAATACACATTAATTGCTCGAAAAACATTTAATTTTATTGGAAAAAAGTTAGTCGGACTTCACGAATTCGAAAATCCTCAAACAGCAATACAAGAAGCCAAAGGTATATTTACGGGTGGCGGAAATACGTTTTTATTAGTGGCACAGCTCTACAAGCACAACCTCATCCCGACGCTTACCCATCAGCTCCAATCAGGTATACCTTACTTAGGCACAAGTGCAGGAAGCAACATTTGTGGCATTACCATGCAAACGACCAACGACATGCCAATTGTATATCCACCAAGCTTTAAAACACTTGGTATTGTTCCGTTTAATATTAATCCACATTACCAAGACTCCGAAAAAAACGCAATTCATATGGGTGAAACTCGAGAAACTCGTATTAATGAGTTTCATCAATTTAACACCATTCCTGTAATCGGACTGCGAGAAGGCAGTTGGATTAAAGCAAAAAATAACACCGCTGTACTTAAAGGAAATTTGACGGCGCGATTATTTTTGCCTCAAAAAAAAAGAGTTGAATTACATCCCGAAACAGACTTAAACAAACTGGTGCTACCCCAATATTTGTCTAACACTAAATAACATATTCAAATTATTAAGTATTAGACATTTTATGGATCATCAAATCTATCCAATAGATTATTAATCTCCACCCGAGTAAACCTCTGTATAACTGGATAATTATAAGTTATAATGTAACGAATAGCATTCCCAAAAAAAAACATATAATTTGAGAATACTATCTGTCAATATATATATAATAGCACCGTACAGATAAAAAGATAGGTAATTACCAATCTAATACTACTGATTTTGAAATTTCAGGATTAAAATTTACTCCCGGTTATACTTCGCAAATGTGACAAAAACAAACACATTGCAAATATTTATTTTATTTACAATACCACTTATGGTTTAAAATCAACCAATAAAAGTTGAAAATCAAACGATTGTAAAATCTTGATTCTTGGCATTTTATAATCGTCTAAATTTAAAATTGTAAACCCTTAAATTTAATGATATGAAAAAGTATTTTGGTATGGCATGTTACTTATTACTTGCGATAACCTCTTGTCAAAAAGATGATGAAGCGATTATTCCGGACCCTCCAATATCCGAAAGTTCTAATTTTTTTAACCTTAAAACCGGAAATACTTGGGTATATAAAAGATATAGATATAATAAGGAAATAGATGAATTTATTTTCGATGGAAAAATGGATACTGTTTATCTAGAAAAAGAATTAATGTTGAATGGAGAAAAATATTTTAAACAAAAATCAATAGATATAAACGGTAAAATTAAAAAGGAATTAGTTACAGTTAACCATTTTGGACATTTAATAGGTAAATCTTTTAAATATTATAACAATGATGTAAAACAGTATTTAATACATCCTGGAAAAGATTTTAATTTGTCAAATTACATTAGATCTTTTAGTGATAATTATTTTTCAGTACGGGGAAATATAAATTATAGTTTAAATCCAATACAAGAAATACAAGTTGAAGGAGTAAGGTATCAGACCTATCCTTTTTTAGGAATATTTATCCCATTTGAAGGTGTAGAATATCCTAAAATGATATCTGGATTTGGACAATATTTCCAAGAAAATTTAGGTAGAATTAAAGAAGTTTGTAAGAGTTCAACTGGGATAACAGCATGGGAAGCTAGATTAGTAAGTCATTTTAACCAACCTGTCAAAATTAAAAATGATATTCAAAGCCAATTGGAAGAATTATATGATGAAATATTAGAAATGGCTAACCCCCAACCATGTTCAGATCCAGCAAAATGGAAATTTACAAGCATAGGCTATAAGCCATGCGGTGGTGGATCAACTCATTATATTGCATATTATGCAGATATAGATGTTAAACTATTTATGAAAAAAATATCCGTATACAATCAATTAGAAAAAAAATCAACAGAAGGAATGATGTGCATATTTGATAAAGCTGTGCCCCCTATAGGTATTGAGTGTACGGACAACAGACCAGTTTTGATTTACGATAAATAATTAACTTAAATTTTATAAAAACATGAATAATATTTTTAAAATTTTGTTAATCTTTTCATTTGCCATTACCACTTCTTGTCAAAAAGATGATGAAGCGATTATTCCGGACCCTCCGAAATCCGGAAGTTCTAATTTTTTTAACCTTAAAACCGGAAATACTTGGGTGTATAAAAGATATGTCGAAAATTGTGATAATTCATTAGGTTGGAGCAAATGTATACCATATGGTTCGATTGATACAGTTTATATAGAAAAAGAATTGATGTTAAATGGTTCTAGATGTTATAAGCGAGTAACAAAAAACATAAATGGTAATATTGAGACAGAGATTATTAAAATAAACAAATATGGTCATTTGGTTAAAACAAATTATCCTTACAATTATGGCAGTGAAGAGATAATCCATCCGGGTAAAATTTTTGTAAATGCTAATTATGAGGATGTTTTAAAAATGAAATACGAATTGAAGCCGATTCAAGAAATTGCAGTTGAAGGTAAAAATTATAAAGTGCATCCGTTTACAGGTAAATCAATATTGTATGACAATCCTAATTTTGAAAGTTTTTATCAGGAAAACATTGGAGAAGTGAAATTATCTTTTTCAAATCAAGATTATAAAGGATTAGCAAGTCATTTTAATCAACCCGTTAAACGTAAAAATGATATTTTAAGTCAAATAATAAATTTACATGAACAAATATTAGAAATGGCGAATTCAAAACCATGTACTGATCCTTCTCAGTGGAAGATTATTCAAATAGGAAGGTCTTCTTTTTCAAGATTTAATCATCTTTTGGCATATCACCAAGATATAGATGTTGAAAAATTTATGGAAAAAGTAAGTTTATTTAACACTTTGATAGAAGAAAATTACGGGTTTGAAATTCATAGTGTAACACATCCTTTGCCTAGTTCCATAGAATGTATAGATGACAGACCTGTATTTTCTCATTAATCAACTACAAAAACAACTTTAAACAACCGTTATAATGCCATAGCATTATAACGGTTGTTGTTTTAAAAAACACCCTATTATACCACCTAATTTTATTATTTTTAACCAAAACTAGATTCTAATAAGCCAATGAGATATTTATATTTTATTTTTTTTGTCGTCAGCTTTTTAACAAATGCACAACAGATTAATTACCAACTTGAGAATTATACCATAACCGATGGATTATCAAATCAAAAAGTACAATCTATTTGCAAAGACAAAAATGGTGGTATTTGGATTGGCACGCCAGATGGTTTAAATTATTTTGATGGCACTTATTTTACCGTTTATAAAAATAATCCGCATGTATATAACTCACTTTCTGATGGTGGTATATCATCAATAGTTGAAGATAAAAAAGGAATTATTTGGGTTGGTATAGATGGTGGGGGTATTAATTTATTAAATCCTAAAAATGGAAAAATAAAAAAGTATTTAAACGACGCAACTAACGAAGAAAACAGAACTAAATATGTGAAGCATATTTATATTGATTCAGAAAATATAATATGGGTTTCTACCTGGGGTGGTCTGCTGCAGTATGACGAAAAAAACAACAAATTCTTATTACACAAAGCTATTGAAGGTAAAAATTCCATAATTGGTGAAGATGTAAAAAAAGTGATTGAAGATCCTCAAAAAAAAATATGGATTGCTACAGCATATGGCTTAAGTTGTTTTGATAAAAAAAGTGGAAAATTCAAAAATTTTAGAATTAAATCTTATAACAGTGACAACTACGAATTATGGATTCGCGATTTATTTTGGGACAGCAACCATAACCTTTGGATTACTACAGACAGCAGAAAATGTTATGTTTACTCCGAAAAAAATAATTCCTTTTACCCTATTCCTATTAAAAACGATTTCGCTGAACCATTACTTATTAATTCGATTAAAGAAGATAGAGAAAATAACTTATGGCTTGCCACTGATTATGGCATATATACCACTTCTTTAAAATCTGAGATAAGCCAACTAAAATTTTTAAAATCAAAAATATCCAGCGAACAAAATTTAAATAATAACAGTTTAATTATCGACGAAAATCACATTTGGTTTGGCACATCAAATAATGGCTTGTTTAAATATGATTATAAAAAAAATATTATTGGAAATATTTTAGTAAATACACCCTATAAGGATTGTAATTACAAATCTTTATTTATTCACGATAATAAAATTTGGTTTTCAGTTGTTAGTACCGGAATTATTGAGTACGATTTAAAAACCAAAGAATATAAAAAGCACTTTTTGGGAGCAAATAAAATTTCTCCTGAGGTACATAAATTATTAAAATTGAATGATGATGTCTGGATAGGATCCCAATTTGATGGCTTATTTAGGTATACTCCTAAAACCAAAACTACCGAACATTTACTTAAAGAAGGAAAAATTACAGATATCGCTTATTATAAAAATCATGTATTTGTAGGTTCAAATTCTGGTTTAAAAATATATAACTATCAAAAAGAGCAATTTATTGATATCTCCTCTTTTTCTGAAAAATTAACTTCGCTCATAGACCAATATATCATTTTTGTAGAGGTTGATTCAAAAAATAGATTGTGGATTAGTACTTCTAAGGGGGCTTATGTTTTTGACTTGACTAACCAAAAATTAAGTTTGATTAGATACAAAACTTCAACCAAGTTAAACAAGTATAACTTTATCTGCTTGGCAGAAGACAAAAAAAACAATATTTACTTAGGAACCGGAAATGGTGGGTTAATAAAAATAGATGCTCAAAAACGAATAACAAACATTTACAGCAATAGCAGTCTATTTTCAAACACGATTACAAGTATTCAGATAGATAATCAAAACCATCTTTGGGTGGGCACAAATAAAGGTGTTAACTTAATAAAACCAAAAACTCCTATTTCTATAAAACACTTCAATCAAGCAGATGGATTTTCTAATATCGGATATAACATCAGTTCTAGTACGAAAGATTCGTTGGGCAATATGTATATTGCAGGTGACCATGGCATTGATGTTTTTAATCCCAAACAATTAAAACTCAACAAACCTACTTCTAAAGCTTACTTACACGAATTAAAAATTAATAACTACACGATAAATCCAAACCTAAATAGCTACGCATTTAATCACAATGAAAACAATTTTTTATTCAAATTTTCAACAATAAATTTTCAAGGAAATTATAAAACCACTTTTAAATATAGATTACTAGGAATAGATAAGAAATGGAATTATACAAACAATAAAAACACCGTATCGTATAATAATTTACCTTCAGGAAACTTCAAACTAGAAGTATACGCCGGTAACTCTTTTGAGGATTGGAGTGATAAAAATATATTTTATTTTAAAATTAAAACACCATTTTGGAAAACCGTTTGGTTTATATCAATTATAACTTTATCAATACTAAGCCTTATTTCATACTTAATTATACAAAGACATAAAAACTTAATTTTACAAAAAGAAAATGCTCAATTTAAATTTGTCGCGCTAAGCTCGCAAATGAATCCCCATTTTATTTTTAATTCACTAAACTCAATCCAACATTTTATTATTAAAAACGAATCTGATTTTGCTTTAAGATATCTTTCTAAATTTTCAAAACTTGTTCGTCGGATTTTAGAAAATTCCAACAATGAAAAAACAAGTTTAAAAGATGAAATTACCTTTTTGGACAATTATTTAAGTGTGGAATCTTTGAGATTCGATAACAAATTAGTTTATAAAATAAATATTTCCGAAAAAATTGATACTGATTCTATTGAAATTCCTTCATTATTAATACAGCCATATGTAGAAAACTCAATTATACATGGTTTAATGCATCTCAAAAACAACCCAATTCTAACTATTGATTTTATACTTCTTGATAATAAACTAAAATGCACTATTTTAGACAATGGAATTGGAAGAACCAATTCCATTAAGAACAATCAAAAAATAAAAAGAAAACATCATTCTATTGGAATGTCAATAACTCAAAAAAGATTGGAATTATTAAATAAAAATGAAGGTATTGATGTTGTTATTAAAATTACTGATGTTAATAATGCAGACCAAATTTGCGGAACTTGTGTTGAATTATTAATACCTATTGAATATCATACTTAAAGCAGTTATTGTAGATTGCGAGAAAAATTACAATTTCATAAAAACCACTTTTTATCTATTCCCAACCACTTTTTATCCAGTATCCGCCAAAGAAAAAAACACAATCTACACGTTACTAATTAAATCTAATTTTGGATTTTAAAATCAAATTTACAATCTAAAATAATTTAATCATGAAGAAAATTATTATGTTATGTTTACTCTTAGTATTAAACATACCTAAAATGAACGCTCAATCTATTCCTTGTGAAGCTTTGGCGCCTCAAATTATTGAATCCAAAAAAATTGCTTCTTTAACGGAGTATGAAAGTTACTACAACGCTTTAAAAGAATATTTTTTAAAAGATTTAATTCCATTTACCGAATTTAAACAGAAAAACATTTCAGATACCGAAAACAATGTAAGTATTCTTAGTTTTGATTATTACAAAACGGTTACTGGGGGGACTTATGGCACTGCTAACCCATATCCGAAACTGGCATATTTCAGCCAAGAAATAAGAAACTGTTATAGTGGTTGTCCTGCTGTATATAACTATAATGTATGGGGGACTACACTTTCTAAATCTGTTATCGAAGCAAAGAATACCAACATAACTTTTCATTTTGGAAAAGAGTTAATTGTAGGGAATTCTGACTATACTGATACTGAGATTGACTTTGGTGATGGTGAAGGATTTAAAGCAATAACATTAACCAACGTGGAGAAATATCCAGTAAAGTATCATGACTTCGGAATTAAAACAATAAAATTTAAACGTCGAGGAACTACTCCAAAATATTGTAATGGTAATCCTATTTATGATACTTACGTTACTGAAACCACTTTGGACTTAAGACCCTCAAGATATAATGAAATTGGTACTTTAAGCGCTCCTAAAGTTAGAGGTACAGGAACTAATTCAGCTAATTACAAAATATATAACGGGAATGATAACGTTTTTGACAAACCAATTATTGTAATTGAAGGTTTCAATATACTTAAAAATCAAGACCCAGACATGATTCATAAAAATCTCGTTTCTTCAGGGATTTATAAAACATTAACAGACAAGGGATTTGATTTGATGATTGTACAATTTAGTCAAAATAACGATTATATAGAAAATAACGCTCAAGCTCTAAAAGAAGTATTTAAAAAATGTAAACAGTTATCACCCTATCGTAAATCCGCTGTATTAGGTGTCAGTATGGGAGGGGTTATTGCCAGACTTGCTATTAAAGAAATGGAAAATCAAAATCAAGATCATCACGTAGGTACTTATTTGTCTTATGATGCTCCGCATCATGGAGCCGAAGTACCCGTTGGATATCAAACACTTATAAACGATATCAGTAATAGTGATACCGCTTATGATTTAGCTAAAATCGGAGGTGGATTATCTGGAGTTAGAGATGCCAAATCTATTAATTCACAAATCAATTCCCCAGCAGGTAAACAGTTGATTATGAATCATTATTCCGATCAAACTTTACATGCTGAATTTCAGTCCAAATTAGATAATATAGGATTTCCTACTAAGTGTCGAAATGTATCCATTACTTGCGGGAATACCGATGGAAACCTTTTATACAGCAATTTTTTTCCTGGAGAAAAACTACACCAATCCAAAAACGGACCAAATTGTTTAGGTAGAATTACTACCGGTGTTTGGTCTTCTAAAATAAATGCATCTAACAAAGTTTCTGAATTGATTAAAGAAGTTGCGTGTACTGAAAGAAATGATAATCGTTACAGAAGTAATGGTGATGTTTTAATGATGATTGCTCCCGGAGGTTATATAGAATTAGGCGGGAATTTAGGAGGTACTTTTGTAAACAATAGAAGTAAATTTAGTTTTGTACCGATAAATAGTTCATTAGCAATAAATAAGTCTGACGTAGACTACTTTAAATATTTAGGAAAAGCCACTAAAGAGACTGTAAGCTCAATTCCTAAACCTATGAAAGTTTGGTGTAAAAAATCATCAGGAATGAGTACTCCCAAGATTCATTATTGGAATACAAGTCCTTCTGAACCTAAACCATCGATTTGGCCAGGTACAGACATGGTGCTTGATCCAAGTAAAGGCAAAGACTGGTATGTACACGAATTTACTAATGCAACACAATCAAGTATATTATTTCACGATAATTCAGGAAATGCTTATTATAAAACTCCAGACATGCATAATGTTGTGAGTGGGTGTTATGATATGGTTACTAAAACTTGGGTTGATTGCCCTGAAATGGTTCCACCAGCTAAAAGTATAACAGTTAATAATTTTATAGTGAATAAAAATATTCCATTTGATGCTGTTTACTCTACAAGTATTAATACTGCACATGTAGATATAAGTTCTTTTGAAATTAATTTAACAACAAATGAAGTTGATTTTAGGTGGGATGTTAAAAAAAATATTAATAACCTGAATGATGTAATCACTAAAGAAATATTTGATTATGAGGCTCCAGTAGTAAACGTTTCGACCAAGAGCACTTCATTTAATAATACAATAAAAGTGGCTCTAAACGCAACGGATGATACAGATTCTGCTCCTAGAATTTATTATACTCTAGACGGTACAGATCCAAGTACTTCTTCAAGTAAATTTATCTTAAAAGGAGAAATTGAAATCTCAAAAACTACGACTTTAAAATTTTATGCAGAAGATTATTACTTTAAAAAAAGTAACATACAAACAGAAAAATATACTTTAAACCAATTAAACAATCCTCCAATTCTTCAAATATCTCCTAAGGGAAGTACGTTCAGTAATTCAATTACTGTTAATTTATCTGCAACAGATGATACAGATAGTGCACCAAAAATTTATTACACTACAAATGGAACTGAGCCTACAACTTCCTCTCCTTCTTTTGTTTCAAAAGGCAGCTTAACATTATCCCAAACGGCTACTTTAAAAGCTTTTGCAATAGATAATACATCCAAAAAATCAACAATTGTTTCTGAAATTTATCAAAAATTAATTTCAGATACCACTCCACCAGTAATCACAATAACACCAGTTGGAGGAAATTATTCCACAGAGCAAGTAGTTGTTATTTCTGCTAAAGATAATATTGACTTAAATCCAATTATTTATTACACTTTAGATGGTAGCACACCAACAACATCATCGTTAAGTTTTGTAAAAACAGGAACATTAAATATCAGTTCAGCAACCACTTTAAAGCTATTTGCAAAAGATAATGCAAATCAGTCAAGTCAGGTAATTACACATAATTACACATTTAATAAAACAACAGGAGTTACTGTTTGGTTTAAAAAACCAACAAATATGCAGGCTCCAAAAATTCATTATTGGAATGTAGTTCCTGCTCAAAGTAGTTCAAACTGGCCTGGAATTACCATGAATCCAGATTCAAGTAAAGGAACGGATTGGTATAAGTACACCATTGAAAATGCATCTAGTTGTAATCTTTTATTTCATGATGGTGCAGGCTATCAAACTCCTGATTTACCTAACATTACAGGCGGATGTTATGATGGGAATACTAAAACATGGATTAATTGTAATCAAGATAATGCACCTACGGTTTCTGTGTCTCTTTCGGGCGGAAATTATACAGCTCCAATAACAGTTAACATCAATGCTAGTGATGATAAAGACGCAAATCCAATTATTTATTACACTTTAGATGGTAGCACACCAACAACATCATCATTAAGTTTTGTAAAATCGGGGACATTAAATATCAGTTCAGCAACCACATTAAAGCTATTTGCAAAAGACAATGCAAATCAGTCAAGTCAGGTAATTACACATAATTACACATTTAATAAAATAACAGGAGTTACTGTTTGGTTTAAAAAACCGACAAATATTCAAGCTCCTAGAATTCATTATTGGAATGTAGTTCCTGCTCAAAGTAGTTCAAACTGGCCTGGAATTACCATGAATCCAGATTCAAGTAAAGGAACGGATTGGTATAAGTACACCATTGAAAATGCGTCCAGCTGCAATTTAGTATTTCATGATAATGCAGGTTATAAAACTCCTGATTTGGTCAACATTACAGGCGGATGTTATGATGGGAATACTAAAACATGGATTGATTGTAATCAAACCACACCAAGTCCAATTAAAGTTTGGTGTAAAAAATCATCAGGAATGGGAACTCCAAAAATTCATTATTGGAATACAACTCCGTCAGAATCTGCTTCAAATTGGCCTGGTAAAGACATGACTCCAGATACCAGCAAAGGCAGCAATTGGTTTGTATATACTTTTACTAACGCAACACAAGCTAGTTTGTTATTTCATGATAATTCAGGGAATAGTACGTATAAATCACCAGACATGCATAACATAACTGGAGGATGTTATGATATGTCTACTAAAACATGGGTGAATTGTAGTACAGCCTTAAAAGAAGCATCTGAGGAAGCTATAACAGATTTCGAATTAAAAGTATATCCTAATCCAACAGACAGCATGATATATTTCGAATCAAATACCAGTGCTCAAATCCTATTTTCAATTAAACTATTTAGTGTTTCTGGAGAATTGATTTTGATGCTAGAAAATGTCAATTCAATAAATATTGAGAATTTACCTAGCGCAATGTATTTATATGAAGCACAAACTCAAAATGAAGTTATTAAAGGGAAAATAATTAAAAACTAAGTTTAAATTATTAAAGCAAAAAGGTCTATTCAGCAAATTACTGAATAGACCTTTTTTTTATGCCCATAATAAAAACTACAATTTCATAAAAACCACTTTTTATCCATTCCCAGCCACTTTTTATCCAATATATACCAAAGAAAAAAAACACAATATGCTCGTACTAATTAATACTAATTTTGGATTATAAAACTTTATTAATAACCCAAAACACTCTTTAATTATGATATAGAAAATCTGATATACCCATCAATACAAAACTGATTTCAAAATAAAAGCAATTTTTCTAATCAGACCAAAAAATTAGTAATTAAAATTTTTTAAACAATGAAAAAATTATATGCATATACACTAGCGCTAATGCTGGTTTTAATGGGTTTAAGCCTATCGGCTCGGAATGCAAAAGAGATTTATACCTTAGGAAATGATGGCGTTGAAAACACCAAAACATCTTATAAATTAATTAAAACAGGTGACTCTAAATTCGCCCCTACGCCAATCAATTACCCTGTAATAGAAATTTTAGGCACTTCCATAACAGGATGGGGTTCGGGTCATAAAATGACAACTACCGATGGCATTAATTACTCTGCCGAAAACTTATCTTTAGTACAAGGTTTGGTGAAATTTCGTCAAGATAATAGTTGGAGCATCAATTGGGGATCTGCTAGTTTTCCAGTAGGATCAGGAATACAAAACGGAGCTAACATTCCTATTTCGTCAGGGGGGAAATATAATATTACATTTAATAGAAAAACAGGGGAGTATAAATTTACTCCAACCCCAATCAATTACCCAGTAATAGAAATACTTGGAACTTCTTTAACAGGATGGGGCTCTGGTCATAAAATGACAACTACCGATGGGATTAATTACACTGCTAAAAACCTATCTTTATTACAAGGTTTGGTAAAATTCCGTCAAGATAATAGTTGGAGTGTCAACTGGGGGTCTGCCAATTTTCCAGCAGGAACAGGAATACAAAACGGAGCAAACATTCCTATTTCGTCAGGAGGGAAATATAATATTACATTTAATAGAAAAACAGGGGAATATAAATTTGCAATAATTCCTGATAAATTTCATAAAATAGAAATAGGTATAAATACTTTTTATAGTTCAGGAAAATATTTTAAATACGAACTTACAACTACGGATGGAGTTAATTATTTCGCTAAAGAATTAGCTTTAGAAGGATTAGGCTTTTTTATTCAAGATGACGGAATTGTACAATGGGGAGGAAATAGTTTTCCAAATGGAATTGGTATAAAAGATGGCTCTGCTATTACTGTATCAAGTAAAACAGGGATTTACAATATTTCATTCAATAGAGAAACAGGCGAGTATATATTTATAGAAACCCCTGATAAATTCCATAAGATAGAAATAGGCATAAATAGTTATATCGGTGGTCCATATTTAAAATATGAACTTACAACTAAGGATGGAATCAATTATTATGCTGAAGGAATTGCTTCAGAAGGATTAGCTTATTTCATTCAAGATGATAGGGTCGTTTGGGGTGGAGATAGTTATCCAAATGGAATTGGTATAAAATATGGTGGTGTTAATCCTATAATTATATCGAGTAAAACAAGAATATTTAATGTTTCATTTAATAGAGAAACGGGCGAATATAAATTTACAGATGGCCTTAATAATTTTCATAAAATAGATATCAGTGTAAATAGTTTTATCAGTGAAGGAGAAGATTTTAGATATGAACTTACAACTACAGACGGAATAAATTATTTCGCCAAAGAATTAGCATTAGAGGGATTAGGTTATTTTATTCAAGATGATGGTGTTTTTTGGGGAGGAAATGATTTCCCACAAGGTGATATCACTAATTCGGGACCTTCTATTATTATAGATAAAGGGTTTTATAATATTTCATTTAGTAGAGAAACAGGTGAATATAAATTCGACCTTATATCTGTTATTCAAAACAAAACATCATCTATTTCTGAATTAAATAAAGAAGAAATTAAATTCTTTCCCAACCCTTTCCAAAATACTTTAAACATCAGCGGTGTTAATCTTGGAAAAGAAATTTCAATTGATTTTTATAATCTTGCGGGTAATTTAGTGCACTCAATAACCAACCCTTCAAGCTATGAATTAAACGTATCCCATTTACCAAACGGTGTGTATATTGTACATACTAATGTAAACGGAGAAACTATTATAAATAAATTAGTTAAGGAATAATCCTTAAAATATATGCAATTCAAAGGCTATTCAGCATACCGCGCTGAATAGCCTTTTTTTTACTCCTCATTAAGAAAACTACATTTCCGTAAAATCCACTTTTTGGTCATTTTACACCACTTTTTAGGCAATATCTGATTCTATTGAAATTCCTTCATTATTAATACAAACATATGTAGAAAACTCAATTATTCATGATTTAATACATCTCGAAAATAATCCAATTACTAACTATTGATTTTATACTGCTTGATAATAAATTAAAATGCACTATTTTAGACAATATAATTGGAAGAATAATCAAAAAATAAAACGAAAACATCATTCTATTGGAATGTCAATAACTCAAAAAAAAAATAGAATTATTAAATAAAAACTAAGGTCTTGAAGTTGTTGTGGAGATATCTGATGTTATAAATACAAACCAAATTTGCGTAACTTGTGTTGAATTATTAATACCTATTGAATATCATGCTTAAAGCTGTTATTGTAGATGACGAGAAAAATGCCCGAGAATCCCTAAATTATTTAGTGAACACTTATTGTGGCGAAAAAGTAAAAATTGTATTCATGGCCGAAAACATCAAAGAAGCTATTAAAGCTGTTGATGATTATAATCCTGATATCGTATTTTTAGACATTCAAATGAAAAATGAAACAGGATTTGATTTTCTAAGTCAGCTAAAAAATATTAATTTTTCTATCATTTTTACTACCGCTTTTAATCAGTATGCCATTCATGCTATAAAATTTTCCGCACTAGATTATTTGTTAAAACCTATTGACATTACAGAATTACAAAATGCAATTGATAAAGCTTGTTTCAAATCAATTGAGTCACCGCTCCAATATCAAAACTATATAAAAAACAGTTCGATAACGGATAGTGAAAACATGAAATTAGCTATTAGTACAGTTAATGGACTTGTTTTTATTCCTATAAACGAGATAATTCATTGCAAAGCAGAAAAGAGCTATACACTTTTTAAATTATACAACAACGTAGAGGTTATATCAACTAAAAATTTAAAGTATTTTGAGGAAATATTAACAGAATACCATTTTTTTAGAATTCACTATTCGCATTTAGTCAATCTAAGAGAGATAAAAAATTACATAAAAGGAGATGGGGGACATGTTATAATGTCTGACAATTCTGAAATTGAAGTTTCTCGGAGAAGAAAAAACGAATTTCTTAAAAGAATTCTAAAGTAAAAAAACTGATTTGATTTTGTGAAAATCACCAACTATTCTTGACCACATTACCCAATTTAAATAAAATGAGCCCGATACTATATCGAGCTCACCAAAATTGAATATAAATTTTTCCAACTTTTTAGAGGCAGACTATTACTAAAGCCTTTTCTTATTTTATATTCCAAAAAATTGAAACTCTATTGAATCGGTCTATTCAGTATCAAATCAAAATATAGATTTATTTTACTTTTTAATTCTTTACGAGGTGTAATGAAATCTAAAAACCCATGCTCTAATAAAAATTCAGATGTTTGAAATCCATCCGGTAAATCTTTACCTGTTGTATCTCGTACTACTCGAGGACCTGCAAAACCAATTAAGGCACCCGGCTCGGCTATATTAACATCTCCTAACATCGAGAAAGATGCTGTTGCACCGCCTGTTGTTGGATCGGTACACAAAGATATGTATGGTAATTTAGCATCCCCTAATTGAACTAATTTTGCGGATGTTTTTGCTAATTGCATTAATGAAAATGCTGCCTCCATCATACGAGCTCCTCCTGATTTAGAAATAATCACTAACGGCAATTGATTTTTTATACAATGATCTATTGCGCGTACAATTTTTTCTCCTACAACCGAACCTATCGAGCCACCAATAAAAGCGAAATCCATCGCTGCAACTACCATTTTGTTTCCGTTAGATTTACCAACAGCCACACGAATTGCATCGTTTAATTCTGTTTTTTCAATTGCTTGTTTTAGTCGCTGATCGTATTTCTTGGTGTCTTCAAATTGCAAAGGATCTTTAGATGTGATGTTTTGATCTAATTCTTCAAATTCGTTATTATCGAACAAAATTTCAAAATATTCTTTACTTCCTATCTTTACGTGATACCCATCTTCAGGACTTACGAAAAAATTACGCGCTAATTCTTCTGAATCAATAATTTTCCCTGTAGGAGTTTTGTACCACAAACCTTTAGGCACATCTTTCTTTCCTTCCGTTGGTGTTTGAATACCTTTTTCTGTTCTTTTAAACCAAGATGACATACTTTTATTTTTAGATTATCAAATTAAAACTTACAACGTGTTTACGTTATTTAAGTCTTTGAATGCTGCTTCTAATCTGTTGATAAAAGTTACTTCTCCTTCTCTTATCCATTTTCTTGGATCATAATATTTTTTGTTTGGTACATCAGCCCCATCAGGGTTACCTATTTGAGTTTTTAAATACGCTACATTGTTTACCATATAATCTCTGATTCCCTCTGTATATGCAAACTGCAAATCCGTATCAATATTCATTTTAATTACACCATAGCTAATTCCTTCTTGGATCTCTTCAACAGTAGAACCTGAACCTCCGTGAAATACAAAATCAACTGGATTATGTCCTGTATTGAATTTTGCCTGAACAAAGTCTTGTGAATTTTTAAGGATTTTCGGAGTTAATTTAACGTTACCTGGTTTGTATACCCCATGTACGTTTCCGAAAGCTGCTGCGATTGTAAATTGGTCACTTATTTTAGATAATTCTTCATAAGCATATGATACTTCTTCTGGCTGTGTATATAATTTAGAAGAATCTACATCTGAATTATCTACACCGTCTTCTTCACCTCCTGTGATTCCTAATTCGATTTCTAAAGTCATGTCCATCTTGCTCATTCT
Source organism: uncultured Flavobacterium sp. (assembly GCA_964420215.1). GTDB lineage: Bacteria > Bacteroidota > Bacteroidia > Flavobacteriales > Flavobacteriaceae > Flavobacterium. The sequence continues at coordinate 81,530 of CAYQSQ010000006.1, forward strand.
TTCTAAATAAGTCTTACAGATTTCAATATTCTCTTCAATTGGCTCTTCTGATAAATCAATCATGTGCGAGCTAAACAACGATTTTCCGTTTTGTTTGTAAAATGCTTCACTGGCATCTAATAAACCATCAATCCAAGGCAATAATTTTTTTGCGCAATGATCGGTGTGTAAAATAACTGTTGCACCATATGCTGCTGCTAAAGTATGTACATGTATCGCTCCTGCAACGGCTCCTGCAATGGCTGCTTTTTGCCCTTCATTTGATAATGATTTACCAGCATTAAATAACGACCCACCGTTAGAAAATTGAATAATAACAGGCGCATTTAATTTTGCTGCTGTTTCGATTACTGCATTTATTGAACTAGATCCAATAACGTTTACAGCTGGCAAAGCAAATCCTTTTTCTTTAGCGTATTTAAAAATTTCTTGTACTTCTTTTCCAGTTGCTACACCTGGTTTAATTGTGTGTGACATATACTTGTTTTTTAATTTGAACAAAAATAATAAATTATTGTATTTAGAAGGGATAATTCACTCCAATGTTAATAACTGACTTATTAAAAGTATACCCTTTTCGCCATCTTTCGCTATTTGCATACGATGGATCGTAATTTTTAAAACCAACATCAACTCTAAATACAAAAAAACTAAAATCATATCGAATACCTAAACCTGATCCCACAGCCAAATCTTGTAACGATTTGAACCCTTGAAACATATAATCAGGATCATCGACATTATCATACAAATTCCAGATATTTCCAGCATCAACAAAAAAAGCCCCGTGAATTTTATTGTAAATTTTAAATCGATATTCTAAGTTGAGTGCTATTTTAAAATTGGCCTCATTAAAGTCATTTAAACTGCCGCTGCGACCAGGCCCCAATCGATACGGTTGCCAAGCTCTGTTATCGTTGGCGCCTCCTGCAAAATAACTTCTTGAAAAAGGGATATTATTTGAATTCCCATAAGGAATGGCTATCCCTGAAAAACAGCGAAAAGCAACTACTTTATGACGTGTAAAATCCCAATGCTTAATATATTCTAACTCAACTTTTCCGTATTGCGAGTAATTGACGTTATACAACGATCTGTTTTGTGTTAAACCTTCGTTGCTTTTGTCTGCTCGAGACAACAAAGTCATTAACAATCCTGCAGATTCGATTTTTGTTTTAAAAGCATAATAACTTTCGTCATTTAAATCCGTTTTGGTATTAAAATCTATCTGAAAATTAGAGGCTACAATTAAATTATTTTCGGTTAACCTGCGTTTTCTTTCTTCAATTGCTTTTACACTTTGGTAACTTACATCATCAAAATTCAGCACTGTATTGCCTTCTAAAACTTCAGAAATAAACGTATTAGTACCACTTTCTATAATTAAATTTCCGTTACCGTCTATATTTGATGGATTTACATTGTAAACTCGAGCCACTTCATTCAATCGTGTATAGGATGTTCTATACACATTAAAATAATTTAATTTATTAACATTTCGGATATATTGTACGTTTAACAAATCTAATTGAGCCCTTACATTTTTTTTAGGCCTCCAGTTGTAACCGATTAAAGCTATTAAATTTTGTTTATCTAAACCTATATTTTGTTGTTTAAAAAAACCTACCGAAAACAGGGTTACTGGTAACATTCGTTTGGGTACCCATTTTCGAAAACCTGTTGGCGTAATAAATCGTGGAATAGTGAGTTTTGTGTCAAATCCGTATTCTGATATATTAAAAAAAGCGCCATCGTGCCTACTAAAGTCTTTTGAATACCCAATATTTCCTCTTCCTGAAAACTCTAAAAGCTCTGCTCCTTTAAAAAAATTTCGCACTCCAACTGAACCGTCAAATGTAAAACCGATATCTTCTATCGAAGAGTGAATCACATTTGTACCTATTGATGTACTGATTTTATCTTTGGGTTTTAAATAAATATTAGTAATCAATCGTGGTTCTTCCGAAGTTTTATCTACAACATACTGAATTGATGGATACTCAAAAGCTCTTAAATTACTAATTGCATTATTTGTAATGGTTCGGAATCCATCGCTATATAATTGGCCTTCTTGCACAAATATCGTTTTAGAAAGCGCTTGAGGACGATAATTCAACTTACTTTTACTTTGATAAAAAACGCCGTTATAAGTAATTGTATCCGGTTTTTCCAAAACCAAATCCGGTTCAGGACTTTCGATAAAAACATTGACTTTACTTATTTTATACATGCGAAAAGGAACTGTTCGTGTGGTATCGCCCGATTGCTCTACCCGATCTTTTATTAATATTTTGATGTTGGCTTTACCATTGGTATTGATGGTATCAACCGCATAAGTAATGTTATTGGTTTGAAAATGATACGCACCTTGGTCTCTAAAGTATTTTGTAATTCGTTCTCGCTCTAATTCTAAATTTTTAGTTTGATATGCATCATCTTTTTTTACTATTGAAGAAGTGATTGCGTCTTTAAACAGAGGTTGAAGCTCAGGAGAATCTACTTGAGTTGATATCGAATCTACCAAAAACTGACGCCCAAGATTTACAAAATATTTGACTTTTACTTTTGTGGTATCTTTATTTGGAATTATTTGACTTGTTGCTTTTGCATTAAAATATCCTTTTCCGAAATAATATTTTTCAAATCTTTTTTCGGTAATGGTAACTTTTTTTTCATCTAAAATACGAGGACGTTCACCAACTTCTCTAAACATCTCACTCCAACCCGACACTAAAAAACTTTGCCCCAAACGATACGTTTGCTTTTCCGAAAGTAGTGAATTTAAAAATTGTTCTTTTCGGGGGTTTTTGTGTAACCAATTTTGATATAATGAATCCGGATCATCTAATGCTAAATTATTCAAAATCATTTGTAATCGAATCCCTGCTATTTTTGCATTGGGTTTTTGCAATGGAATTTCGGATAAATCAATCGAGTTTGATTTTTTACCTTCGACAACTATTTCATTTTTAGTCAAAAGCGATTTTTTTTTAACATTATTTACCCCTCCACATGAGAGGATCAATAACTCTATAAAAAATATTAATATTACTTTTGTACGCAAGCGACTTTTATTAAAAATAAATTCATCAAAAATACATCATTTCTATGGTTACAAAAAATCAAATTAAATTAATCCATAGTTTGAATCAAAAAAAGTACCGCCATAAAAACAAGATGTTTATTGCCGAGGGACATAAAGTTATTATAGAGTTTCTGAAATCTAATTTTGATGCAGTATATCTGTTCACAACCCTACCTTCTTTATACCATCAATTTGACATCAAAACGGAATTGATTAGCGATGCCGAACTCCAGAAAATAAGTTTTTTATCCACCCCAAATACATCTGTTGCTGTTTTTAAAATCCCTGATAACAAAGTTCTAAACCTCAGTGGAGCGACCTTAGTGCTCGACGGAATTAGCGACCCCGGAAATATGGGCACAATTATTCGATTATGTGATTGGTTCAATATCTCAAATATTGTTTGCTCTAAAGAAACGTCAGACATCTACAATCCTAAAGTGATTCAATCAACTATGGGATCTTTGGCACGAGTAAATGTGCATTATACCCTTTTAAAAGAATTCATTTCTGAAGCGAAATGCCCCGTTTACGGTACTTTTATGGTGGGAAAATCAATTTACAAAACCTCTTTAAATCCCAACAGTATAATTGTAATGGGAAACGAAGCCAACGGGATTTCTCCCGAAATCGAAGCGCTTATTTCCGATAAAATAACCATCCCCCAATTTGGAAATCAAACCACCGAAAGCCTAAATGTAGCTACCGCAACGGCGATCATATTAAGTGAATTTCGAAGGGATACAATCTAAAATTCGTACGCAAAACCGACTCCTAACATTTGCTTTAACTGTACTTTAGGCCCGATTGTAACAGATATCCCGTTTACATCTTTAGTTGCTTTTACATCATCATCATAAATCAAATGTGTAAAAATATTGGCTCGAATATATTTATTGACTACTAAATCTAATTTCAACTCCCAATTGACGTCAACATTTCCAAATTTGTTTAAATAATCAGAAAACAAAGCCAATCTGTTTTCCATGATAACGTTTTTTAGTATTTCGTTTTTCCACGCTAAATTTACATAAGCACCTAATTCTGTTCTTACATTTTTTCCTTTTTCAACACCAAAAGCTCCTTCATTGGCCAGTTTTTGACTCATAACCAATGTCGTTTTTGAAGAAAGTGGCGACATATACGCTGAAAATTTTTTTTCTTTAAGAGAATATTCCGAACCTATACCAAACACAATATACGCTGGTGCTAAGAAATCCGATACTTCTTTCGATACGTCTGGATATTTAAACCCTTTATTTGCCTGAGTAGTAAATGTAAATTTAGTGGTGTAATACCAATTTGTATCTTCCGCTGTTTTATATCCGTAGGTTGAATTGAGTTGAATTAAATCGTCGGTTTTTCTAATCCCCGTTCCGTCTTGCCAATTGGATCCGTACCTAAATACGAATTCGTTATCCCATTTGCCACGTTCACGACTATAATTTCTCACTAAGTTTAATTTCACCAAACCCGATACGGAGTTTATTCCTCCTGCATTCCAATTTACAAATGCGGTTTCATTAAAATCCACTCCAAATTTATTTGAATTTTCCCAAAAAATTTTAGGAACTACAGCTGTCGTATCGGTAACTTTTACTGTTTCTTCTTTCACTTCTTGTGCAAATCCCAACACGGAAATCAACAACAAAATCCATCTTATTTTTTTCATTCTAAATTTAATTTAACAATTCTTGTAATGTATTTTTTATTTTCTCAACAGATAGCCAATGTATATCCAACAACTCATCAACGGTACCGTGTGATACAAATTGATCTGATATTCCCAATCGTTTTATAACTCCTTGATAGTTCTTTTCAGACAGAAAATCGGCAACTGCACTTCCAAAACCTCCCGACAGCACTCCTTCTTCAACAGTTATGATTGCTTGAAATTTCTTCAATATAAATTGTAGCGTTTCTGTATCTAATGGTTTTACAAAACTAAAATCATAGTGCGCAATATCATCGGAATTTTCTAATAATTCAATTGCTTTTATTACTGAATTACCAATAAACCCGTGAGATAAAATGGCATATTTATTTCCTGATTTTAACTGCTGTGCTTTGCCTATCTCTATTTTTTGAAAAGGTTTTTGCCAATCCAGTATAACGCCTCTACCTCTTGGATAACGAATTGCAATCGGATTCGTAAGCCCTAACTGTGCGGTGTACAACATATTACGCAGCCCAACCTCATCAAGAGCAGAATACACCATCATATTAGGGATACACCTTAAAAATGCAATATCAAAAACTCCGTGATGGGTAGCGCCATCCTGACCAACTAAACCCGCACGATCTACACAAAATATAACAGGTAAATTTTGTAGTGCTACGTCATGAATAATTTGATCGTATGCCCTTTGTAAAAAAGTAGAATAAATGGTGCAATATACTATCATTCCTTCAGTAGCCATCCCGGCCGCCAAAGTTACTGCGTGTTGTTCGGCTATTCCCACATCAAAGGCTCTATCAGGGAATTTATCCATCATATATTTCAAGGAACTTCCTGTGGGCATAGCAGGCGTTATGCCAATAATTGATTTATTATGTTCTGCTAACTCTAACAAGGTTAAACCAAATACATCCTGAAATTTTGGTGGTGTTAAGTGAGTTGACAACGGATTAATCTCACCAGTAAGTTTATCAAATTTACCTGGTGCGTGATAGGTTACTTGATTTTCTTCCGCTTGTTTTAACCCTTTGCCTTTAGTAGTTATGATGTGTAAAAAACGAGGCCCTTTTTGAGATTTAAGTCGTTTTAATTCTGAGATCAATAACGGCAAATTATGTCCGTCAATTGGCCCTGAATAATCAATACTTAATGCCGTTAGAATGTTATTATGTTGTTTGCTTTTTTGTTTTTTGACTTTGGTTAAATAATTTTTGAGAGCTCCCACACTTGGATCGATTCCTATGGCATTATCGTTTAAAATAATCATCAAGTTCGCTTGTGTAACACCTGCATGATTTAGTCCTTCAAACGCCATACCCGAAGCTATTGAAGCATCTCCGATTACGGCAATATGAACTTTATCAAAATCTCCTTTTAGCTGTGATGCCATCGCCATACCTAAAGCCGCAGAAATTGATGTAGACGAATGCCCTGTGCCAAAGGCATCAAAAACACTTTCTTCCCGATTAGGAAAACCGCTAATCCCACCCTTTTGTCTATTGGTATGAAAAAGATTTCGCCTACCTGTAAGAATTTTATGCCCGTATGCTTGATGCCCTACGTCCCAAATCAATTTGTCATATGGCGTATCAAATACGTAATGTAAGGCAACTGTTAACTCTACTACTCCTAAACTAGCACCTAAATGTCCTTCTTTAACTGAAACTACATCAATAATAAATTGCCTTAACTCATGAGTGATTTGAGCTAATTGCTCCTCACTTAGATTTTTGAGATCTTCAGTCGTTTGAATGGTATCGAGCAGCTTTTTTTCCATAGTACAAAGCGCAAATTTACAATTTTGTTTTAGTACTTTTGTTTGTAACTGATTTAAATTCCTTTAACTGCTTTGATTTTAGACGACGAATATTTTATGCGAATGGCCTACCAAGAAGCTAAAGAAGCTTTTAATAAAGGAGAAATACCCGTAGGCGCTGTTGTTGTATGTCAAGGAAGAATTATTGCTCGTGCACATAATTTAACGGAACAACTCAATGATGTTACTGCTCATGCTGAAATGCAAGCCATCACAGCCGCTGCTAATTTTATAGGTGGCAAGTACTTAAAAGACTGTACCCTTTACGTAACCCTAGAACCTTGCCAAATGTGTGCTGGTGCTTTATACTGGAGTCAAATATCACGTATCGTTTACGGAGCCTCAGATCCAAAGCGTGGATATATTAATTTACAATGCAAATTACATCCAAAAACAACGGTATCAAAACATGTTTTAGCCAAAGAAACAGCAGATCTGTTACATTTGTTTTTTGAAAGTAAACGAAAATAAAAAAGCCGTTTACTTTCGTAAACGGCTTTTAGGTAACCAATATATCTTAAAAAGATTATCCTATAACTTCTACTTGAGCAGCTACTTTACCTTTTCTTCCTTCTTCTTCTTCGTAATTTACACGATCTCCTTCTCTTAGAGACTCAGCTCTAACTCCTGTAGCGTGTACGAAGATATCTTTTCCTGTTTCTTCGTCTGTAATGAATCCGTAACCTTTAGAATCATTGTAAAATTTAACTGTACCTGTGCGCATTCTAATAAAATAAATAAATTAATAATACGCAAATATATACTTATTTAGTATACAAAATAGAAAAACGTTAAAAAAAATATAAAATTATTGTTTTATAATTAATTTCAATTCTTCCAATTGTTGCTCATCAATTTTAGACGGTGCATCAATCATCACATCACGCCCTGAATTATTTTTAGGAAAAGCAATAAAATCACGTATCGTTTCTTGACCACCCAAAATAGCTACTAATCGATCTAAACCAAACGCTAATCCTCCATGCGGTGGCGCTCCATATTGAAAAGCATCCATCAAAAATCCAAATTGAGCTTTGGCTTCTTCATCCGTAAAACCTAAATATGTAAACATCATTTGCTGGGTTTCTTTATCGTGAATACGTATAGATCCTCCTCCAATTTCATTCCCGTTTAACACTAAATCATAGGCATTAGCCCGAACTTCTTTCGGATTTGTCGCCAATAAAGCAATATCTTCTGGTTTAGGAGAAGTAAACGGATGATGCATTGCGTGAAAACGAGCTGTATCTTCATCCCACTCTAACAACGGGAAATCAACCACCCATAACGGAGCAAATTCATTGGGCTTGCGCAAGCCCAATGAATTTGCTACTTCCATACGCAAGGCGCTTAATTGCGCTCTTACTTTATCTGCATTGCCTGACAACACACAAATTAAATCGCCTTTTTGGGCTTGTGTTTTTTCTGCCCATTGCATTAAATCGGCATGGTCATAAAACTTATCTACAGATGATTTTAAAGTTCCGTCGGCTTCATATTTACAATAAATCATACCCGTAGCTCCAATTTGAGGACGCTTTACCCAATCAATTAATTTATCAATTTCTTTACGGGTATAAGATGCTCCGCCAGGTACTGCAATCCCTACAACTAGTTCAGCATCATTAAAAACTTTAAAGTCTTTATGTTGAGTCACATCATTTAATTCGCCAAACTTCATCCCAAAACGGATGTCTGGTTTATCGTTTCCGTAGGTTTTCATTGCCTCATTATAGGTCATCCTCGGGAAGTCACCAATGGTTACATTATTTATTTTTTGTAATAAATGACGCGTCAATCCTTCAAAGATGTTTAAAATATCTTCTTGCTCGACAAATGCCATTTCGCAATCAATTTGAGTAAACTCGGGTTGCCTGTCGGCACGTAAATCCTCGTCTCTAAAACATTTTACAATCTGAAAGTATTTATCCATACCGCCCACCATCAGCAATTGCTTAAAAGTTTGAGGTGATTGAGGCAAAGCGTAAAACTGCCCTTGATTCATACGGGATGGCACCACAAAATCACGAGCTCCTTCGGGAGTTGATTTGATTAAATATGGTGTTTCTACTTCGCAAAAATCAAGATTTGACAAATAGTTACGCACCTCTTGCGCGACTTTGTGTCTGAATAACAAATTATTTTTTACTGGATTACGACGAATATCAAGATAACGGTACTTCATTCGGATATCTTCCCCTCCATCAGTTTCATTCTCTATCGTAAAAGGTGGGGTTAATGAGGTGTTTAAAATAGTTAGTTCAGTTACTAATATTTCAATTTCTCCTGTAGGGATATTCGTGTTTTTAGATTCTCTCTCGATTACTCGCCCTGTAACTTGTATCACAAACTCACGACCTAATGTTTTTGCTTTTTCGATTACAGCAGCATCGGTACGCTCGGTATCAAACATCAATTGAGTAACTCCGTAACGATCACGTAAATCGACCCATATCATAAATCCTTTATCTCGTGTCTTTTGAACCCAACCCGACAAGGTTACTTCTTTTGAAACATCTTTTAGTTGTAATTCTCCGCAGGTATGACTTCTGTACATAGTATATGTGTAAAATAATATTTTGACGGCAAATTTAAAACTAATTATGAATAACACATTATATGAAAAAAAGATATTAAACCCAGAAATTTATCTTCTGAAATATCAAATAAATACCACTTAATTTATTTATCTTTATTTTAACATAACTCAACCTAAAAAACCAATCATCATGAATCAAAAAACTACCTTTCAAAAATTAGTTGCCGTATTCCTGCTTATTTCAAATGCTACTACAGCCCAGCTGTCTTTAAATTATTTAGGCGATAGCGGAATAGAAAAAGACCCTAATGTTATTTTTACGGAAATGTTTGAAGATACCGATGTCAATGCTATGATATCCAATTCAAATTATACTGTTTCAAAAGTTCTGGGCAATATTTCATTTGACAACGCTGTACCTATAGGAAGTACCGGAAAACAATCGTGCAAACTAACCACGATAGATGGCACCACTAATGGCGAAGATACCTATCTTTTTAAAAGATTGAGCTCGGGTATTGACGATGTGGTGTTTGTAAGATATTACATCAAATTCAACAATCAATTTACGTTTCATCACTCGGGTGTGTGGATGGGCGGACACAATCCCCCTACTCCATATCCTGGTTTGCGAGCAGGCGAATTAGTATCTGGAGACCAATCGTTTCATGTGGGTACAGAATCCAGAGGCGCCGTTAAAAGCCCGCAAGACAATGCTACATTCGGATTCTTTAATTATTGGATGGGTATGAAACAATCTGTCCAAATCAATCCCAATACAGGTGTGGGATATTATTGGGGGAATGAATTTCTACCGCTATCAACAATAAGCATGACGGATTGGAATTGTGTGGAGGTTATGGTGAAAATGAACAAACCAGTATCGGATAACAATGGAGAATTAGCCCTTTGGATTAACGGGGTAAAAATTATTCATTTAGGGAAAGGTTTTCCTAATGGTTCTTGGAAGGATCAAATTTTTACCGAAAACAGCAACGGAACTCCTTTTGATGGCATGCAATGGAGAAGTGATCCCGCCTTACTATTTAATTACATTTGGATGAAAAATTATTCCACGAATAATGACACCAACACCGCTCCCAACGATGTTTGGTATGACCATTTGGTAGTAGCTAAAGAATATATTGGCCCGATTGCTGTTCAAACGCTTTCCGATAACGAATTTGAAAAGGATTCTAGTATTTCGATTGTTCCAAATCCAGCCACAAATTGGATTAAAATAAATACCCGTAACGAATCTCTAAAATCGATTCAGTTATTTAATACCAATGGATCATTATTGGGAGATTATCTTACCAACGAAATTTCAACAGAACATTTGCCTAAAGGCGTTTATTTCCTTTCTATTCAAACGGAAGAAAAAACCGTAAACAAAAAGTTTATTAAAATTTAGAGACTACTAACTTTCAAATTCTGTTTATTTTTTCCAATGTTACCAAATTGTTACCAAATTGTTTTTTTAATGTAAAAAACTTTGTATCTTTGATTCATATTACTAACACTAAATACTCAAGGTCATGAAAAATCTACTAATAACAACCGCTCTTTTAATTTCTGGCTTAATCTACGCTCAAAACGTTATAGAACCTCAATATACTATCAAAAATGATTTAGTTGAAGCTATTTATTTTTATGACAACGGACAAATCCAACAACAAGGAACCTATAAAGACGGAAAATTACACGGCACTTGGGTTTCTTACGATATGAATGGTAACAAACTTTCATCTGGCGAATACAAAAACGGCTCAAAAGTTGGCAAATGGTTACACTGGAATGAGAAAACATTAAACCAAGTGCAATTTTCCGAATCACGCATCACAAATGTAACCGTTCTATTAGAAGAAGGTATGGTTGGCACAGATGAATAAAATCATTAAACATTTAACAACAAAAAAGGGAAAACTTAAATCGTTTTCCCTTTTTTGTTGTTAAAAACTAAAACGTAGCAGTCGCGACCTCAGCTTCTTTATGAATTTTCTTAACCAACCCTTGTAGCACATTACCAGGACCAACTTCAGTAAATAAAGTAGCTCCATCAGCAATCATCTGTTGCACAGACTGCGTCCAGCGAACAGGCGCTGTTAATTGAGTGATTAAATTCTTTTTAATTTCATAAGCATCCGTTACAGCACTTGCAGTTACATTTTGATAAATAGGGCAAATTGGATTTTTAAATTCCGTTTCTTCAATCGCTTTTGCTAACTCTTCACAGGCGGGCTCCATCAATGGAGAATGAAACGCACCACCTACAGGCAATACCAAAGCTCGCTTTGCTCCTTTTTCTTTCATGGCTACACATGCTTGATTTATCGCTTCAACTTCACCTGAAATCACCAATTGCCCAGGACAATTGTAATTAGCCGGCACGACAACTCCGTCGATTGAAGCACAAACTTCTTCCACTATAGAATCTTCTAATCCCAATACAGCTGCCATTGTTGACGGTTGCGTTTCGCACGCTTTTTGCATGGCCAATGCTCGTTTTGAAACTAATTTCAACCCATCTTCAAAAGATAATGCTCCTGCTGACACCAATGCAGAAAACTCTCCTAAAGAATGTCCTGCTACCATTTCTGGTTTAAAATCAGATCCTAAGGTTTTTGCTAAAATAACCGAATGCAAAAACACAGCAGGTTGTGTTACTTTAGTTTCTTTTAAATCTTCCGCAGAACCTTCAAACATGATGTCTGTAATTCTAAACCCTAATATTTCGTTTGCTTTTTCAAACAATTGTTTGGCTTCTGGAGATTGTTCGTACAACTCTTTACCCATCCCTGTAAATTGAGCTCCTTGACCTGGGAATACATATGCTTTCATATCTAAATTTATTTTTTACTGATTAAACTATTTTGTTTTTTTTTACAAAAGTCTGAAACGTAAAATCATACGCGTGTTTTTCATCTTTCGGGTGATATACTTCTGAGACTAACAACCAGTCTTTTTCGTTTATTTCAGGAAAATAAGTATCGCCTTCAAAATTGGCATGTACGCGTGTGATTTCGAGTACATCAATAATATCAATACTTTGTTTGTAAATTTCACCTCCTCCTATTATATAAGTATCTTCATTATCTGGAATAACCTGAAATGCCTTTTCTAAACTAGAAACCACAATACAACCTTCTTTTTTATAACCAGCCTGTCTTGTAATGATTACATGCGTTCGATTGGGTAATGGTTTGGGAAAACTTTCAAATGTTTTACGCCCCATAACAATATAATGTCCTGTTGTTAACTCTTTAAAACGCTTAAAATCATCAGGCAAATGCCACAATAAATCATTGTCTTTACCAATCACATTATTGGATGAAACGGCTACAATAGTTTTTATCATCTTATTTCTTTCTACAAAAATAGAAAAACCGTAACAAATTTACATCTGTTACGGTTTTTCTTCTATATTATTTATGCTCCGATTATAATCCGAAAGCTGTTTTTACCTGAGGTACATAATCTAATTTCTCCCATGTAAACAATTCTACTTCTTTTTTAAGTTGAGAACCATCTGGCGATGTAAATACTTTAGTTACCACTTCGTTTTTACGACCCATGTGTCCAAAAGCAGCTGTTTCACTATATATTGGATTTCTTAATTTCAAACGTTGCTCAATCGCATACGGACGCATATCAAATATGGTTTCTGTAATTTTAGCTATTTCACCATCTGTTTTATTAATTTTAGATGTTCCGTACGTATTAATGTATAAACCACACGGTTTAGCCACACCAATTGCATAAGAAACTTGTACCAAAACCTCATCACACAAACCTGCTGCCACAAGGTTTTTAGCAATATGACGGGTTGCGTAAGCTGCTGAACGGTCTACTTTCGACGGATCTTTTCCAGAAAAAGCTCCTCCACCGTGAGCACCTTTCCCCCCATAAGTATCTACAATAATTTTACGACCTGTTAAACCCGTATCTCCATGAGGACCACCAATTACAAACTTACCAGTTGGGTTGATGTGATACGTGATTTTATCCGTAAATAATACCTGAAGTTCTGGTTTTAATTTTGCTTTTACACGAGGAATCACAATATTTACGATGTCTTCTTTGATTTTTTTCAACATTTCAGACTCAGTTGCAAAATCATCATGCTGCGTAGAAACTACAATTGAATCTATTCGTTGAGGTACATTATCATCAGAATATTCAATGGTTACCTGAGATTTTGCATCAGGTCTTAAATATCCAATAAGATTAGGTTCGTTATTTCGGATGTAGGACAATTCTTGTAATACTTTATGAGCTAAATCCAACGCTAAAGGCATGTAGTTTTCCGTTTCTTTAGTCGCATATCCAAACATCATCCCTTGATCTCCTGCACCCTGTGCATTTGCTTTCGCTTCAAAATCGTTTTCGTCTGCTTTTCGATCTACACCTTGATTGATATCTTCAGACTGATCATGTATTGCAGAAATAATCCCACATGATTGTGCCTCAAACATATATTCCGCTTTAGTATATCCAATTTTAGTAATTACTTCACGAGCAATTTTCTGAACATCTAAATACGTTTTGGTTTTAACTTCGCCCGCTAACACTACCAAGCCTGTAGTTACCAATGTTTCACAAGCTACTTTTGAGGTAGGATCAAAAGCCATAAAATTATCAATTAATGCATCAGATATTTGATCCGCAACCTTATCTGGATGCCCTTCACTAACTGACTCTGAAGTAAAAAGGTATGACATAATAAAAATTTGTTTGTTTTTGTTTTAAAAAATAAAGTTTCAAATTTACAATTAAGAAACATATTTACAACTACTTAGCACAACAAAACAACATTGTATTGCCCCAAAAAATCACCTTTCATAAAAAAAATAAAAAAAAAGTTAAAAAAGTTTTTACATCTCAAAAACTACTGTATATTTGCTACGTAATTTATTAATCTTTAAGAAATATTAAAATGAAAAAAGTTGTTTTTAGTTTAGCGCTTTTATTAGCAATGGGTTTATCTTTAACTTCTTGTAAAAAAGCTGAGGCTGAGGCTGTAGAAGCTCCAGTTGAAGTTGCTGCTGAGGTAGTTGAAGAAGTTGCTCCAGTTGAAGAAGTTGCTCCAGAAGCTGTTGACGCTGCTGCTACAGAAGCTGCTGCTACAGAAGCTGCTGCTGCTGCACCTGCTACTGCTGCACCTGCTGCTAAATAATTCTATAACAGAAATTATATTGTTAAGGCTACTCTAAGAGTAGCCTTAATTATTTAAAAAAGTTTCATTTCATGGAAGTTCCTTCTGTTGCTACCATATTTACTTCAGATATTGATTTTGAATATCACACTACTCTTCAAGTATTCAAACTACAATACAACCACAACAATACGTATCGAAAATTTTGTGATTTCTTAAACAAGAATCCGCACAACGTTACCCAATTATCTGAAATCCCATTTATACCCATCTCACTTTTTAAATCTCACACCATTATTACTGGTGCGAATACCGATTACGAAATTGAATTTACCAGTAGCGGCACAACAGGAGACATGACCAGCTCTCATTTTGTAAAAGATCTTACTTGGTACACCAATTCATACCTAAAAGGATTTGAGTTAGCCTATGGTCCAATTTCAGAATACACTATTTTGGCATTACTACCTTCGTATTTAGAACGAAACGGATCGTCTTTAATATACATGACAGAGGATTTAATTAAAAAATCCAATAGTCGACATAGTGGATTTTACCTTCACAATCATGACGAGTTGATTCAGAAAATTCATTTTTTAGAAAATTCAAATAAAAAAACCATTATAATCGGAGTTACTTATGCTTTGTTAGATCTTATTGAAAAAGAACAATTTCAATTAAAAAACACCATCATCATGGAAACTGGCGGTATGAAAGGCAAACGTAAAGAAATGATTCGAGAAGAATTGCACGATATTTTATGTAAAGGTTTTGGAGTTTCTAAAATTCATTCGGAATACGGTATGACCGAACTATTATCACAAGCCTACTCAAAAGGAGACGGTATTTTTGATTGCCCACCTTGGATGAAAATCTTAATTAGAGATACCGAAGACGCGCTTACTTACTTACCCAATGGCAAAACAGGTGGCATCAATGTGATTGATTTAGCCAATATTCATTCGTGCTCGTTTATTGCAACTCAGGATTTAGGCAAAAAATATCCCAACAATTCGTTTGAAATATTGGGACGTTTTGACCACTCGGATATTCGGGGCTGTAATTTAATGGTTATTTAAACCACTCTTACCACAAAATAATTTTTCTTACCGCTTTGTAACAAAACAAACTTAGCATTAATTAAATCCGCTGAAGTCAATACAAACTCTTCGGTAACTTTTGTTTTATTTACCGAAATTGAATTGGCTTTTAAGGCACGCCTGGATTCGCCATTTGAATTAAAGAATCCTGTTTTATCGTTTAAAACAGTTACTATATCAATACCTGCTTCGATTTCAGAAATAGCAATTTCAGCTTGAGGAACTCCATCAAAGACTTCTAAAAAAGTTAGCTCATCTAATTGTTTTAACTCATCCGAACTGGCATTTCCAAACAAAATAGCAGATGCTTGTATAGCTTTTTGCAACGCTTCTTCAGAATGTACAAAAACCGTTAATTCTTCGGCTAATTTACGCTGTAACACACGTAAATGTGGCGCTTGATGGTGTTCATTAATCAAATCATCTATGACTTGTTTCTCTAAAAAGGTAAAAATCTTAATATACTTTTCCGCATCTACATCGGTGGTATTCAGCCAAAATTGATAAAATTTATAGACTGATGTTTTATCTGCATCTAACCACACGTTTCCGCCTTCGGACTTTCCAAATTTTGACCCATCGGCTTTGGTAATTAATGGACAAGTCATGGCATATGCTTTGGCGTGGTCGTCATTCATGCGACGAACCAATTCGGTGCCCGTGGTGATATTCCCCCATTGATCCGAACCTCCCATTTGTAACAAGCAATTGTGATGTTTGTGCAAATGATAAAAATCGTAGCCTTGTATTAATTGGTAGGTAAATTCGGTAAAACTCATCCCTTCTCCCTCACCTGATAATCTTTTTTTAACCGAATCTTTTGCCATCATATAATTTACGGTAATTCGTTTTCCGACTTCACGCGCAAAATCAATGAATGAAAAGTTTTTCATCCAATCGTAATTATTCACCAATACAGGAGCGTTAATATCGGTAGAATTAAAGTCTAAGAAACGAGACAACACTGATTTTATGCCTTCTACGTTTTTGTTCAACGTAGCTTCGTCTAATAAATTACGTTCGTCGGATTTACCTGACGGATCACCAATCATTCCTGTAGCCCCACCAACCAACGCATACGGTTTGTGTCCGAAGTTTTTAAGGTGTACCAACAAAATAATAGGCACCAAACTCCCAATATGTAATGAATCGGAGGTAGGATCAAATCCGATGTAAGTGGCGGTCATTTCTTTAAGTAATTGCTCTTCTGTTCCAGGCATGATGTCATGCACTAATCCTCTCCATTGTAATTCCTCGATAATATTTTTCATGCTGAATTTTATAATTTTTGACAAAGATAAAATTTATATGCTTATTCGTTTATTTGTTATTCATTATCTAACTTTGTTTTTATGATATTAGTTACTGGCGGTACGGGATTAGTTGGATCACATTTGTTGCTTTCTCTTTTAGAAAAAGAAGAAAAAGTTCGCGCTTTATTTAGAGAAGAAAAATCTATACGCAAAACCGAAAACCTTTTTACGACCTACAACAAACATTATTTATTCGAAAAGATCGAATGGATACAGGGCGATGTTACCGATATTCCTTCTTTAGAAAAAGCCTTTAAAAACACCACCGAAGTCTATCATTGTGCAGGATTGATTTCCTTTAATCCCAAAGACGATGATTCGTTACGAAAAACAAACATCGAAGGAACGGCTAATATCGTTAACTTTTGTTTACATTATAATATCGCGAAATTATGCCACGTCAGCTCTATCGCTGCTTTAGGCCATCCTAAAAACAGCACGGATTTTGTTGACGAAGAAACCGAATGGAATTCCGAATTAGCCTACGACCATTATGCCATAAGTAAATACGGTGCCGAAATTGAAGTTTGGCGCGGACACCAAGAAGGCTTGAATATTGTTATCGTTAACCCTGGTATTATCATCGGACCTGGTTTTTGGAATCAAGGAAGTGGTTTGCTATTTTCTAAAATAAAACAAGGACTTTCATTTTATACCAACGGGATAACAGGTTACACCGACATCCGTGACTTAACTACAATCATGACGGAACTCATGAACCGTTCTTTTTTTGGCGAAAGGTATGTTGTAGTAAACGAAAATGCATCCTACAAGATAATATTCCAAGCCATTGCACAACAACTAAACCCAAGATTAAAACTGAAATTAGCACCAAAATGGCTTTTAAAAATATATTTTATTGGATGTTTTTGCCTTAATTTTTTAGGATTTGAAAAGTATCTATTTTCAAAAAGTATGTATCTATCCGCCAATTCTCAAAAAAAATATACCAACACCAAAATCAAAAACAAGTTGGATTATAACTTCAAATCCATCCAAAAAACTATTGCTGAATTTACACAAAAACGCTACTTTTGACCCCAACAATCAAAAAACGACTATAACTCTTAATGAAATCAATTAAAGCAGTCCAACTAATTACAGGGTTAGACATCGGTGGGGCAGAAAAAGTCGTATATGATTTATCTTTAGAGTTAAATAAAAGAGCACATCAAACTTTTGTTGTGGTCATTAGTGATAAAGATTTTTTATCTAAAATGTTTATCGATTCTGGTATTAATTTAGAAATTCTAAGAGTTGACAAACAACTAAGTTCTTTTTTTAGAGGATTATTTCGATTAAAAGAGATCATTAAACAGAACGAAATTAAAGTCGTTCACACCCACCTCCCACACGCTTTAATGATGGCCGCTTGCCTAAAAGTGATTTTACCGAGTATTAAAATTGTTTACACCGCACATTGTTTTGATGTTGGTTCGGGATTTAGAGAAAGAATCATTTGCCTACTAAAACCATTTAGGAACTACGATATTGTTTTTTCCGAAAAAATGGCATCAAAGATGTATAAAAAAAACGCTGTAGTTATACCCAACGGGATAACAACTTCACTATATAAAATGGATATTCAAAAAAATCCAGTTTTTACATTTTTATGTATCGGGCGCATCGAAGCTGTAAAAAACCACATTGCCTTAGTCGATATCGCAGCAAAATTAAAATCCGAGTTCGAATTTGAAATCCATATTGCTGGAGACGGAATTCTAAAAGAAGAAATGATCGCTTACGCAGAAAAGAAGAATGTTCTTGCTAATTTTAAATTTTTAGGATACAGAAAAGACATTAATATCATCTGTAACCAATCACATGTTTTCCTTTTACCTTCATTGACCGAAGGTTTACCTTTATCCCTTTTGGAAGCAGGATCAGCTTCTTTACCTGTTATTTTTACTCCTGTAGGTAGTTTACCCGAACTTATCGATGAAAACTCCGGATATATGAGAGATATTTCTGGATTTGAAGACGCAATGCGTGAAGTTTATTTTAATTATGATAAAGCCACCCAAAAAGGACGAAATCTACAACAAAAAATAGAAGCCGAATACGATTTAAATCACGTTGTAGACGAGCACATCAAAATATACGAGAGTTTAATTCGTTAAAAAACTACTCAAAATAACTTTCCAAATCGGGATATTTTTCAGGTTGAAAATTCACTATCGATTGGTTGTGTACCAAAAATATTTGATCGCAAAAATCATACATCGAAGATAAAATGTGAGACGAGATCAAAACAATTTTATCCTTAGCCAATTCTTTTATCTTTTTGATTAAAATCAAGTTGGACTCGATATCTAATCCATTAAAAGGTTCGTCAAAAATATAAAAGTCAATTTCTTTCTGAAAAAATAAACTGTTCAAAAACACCTTTTTTCGCATACCTGTAGATAGTGAACCAATCGATTTCGTGACATCTACATCATAAAGTAATTGATGATCGGTTAAAATTAATTTTTGGTTGTTGGTGATGTAAAAATAGAATTCGTAAAATTCTTTAACCGATAATTCATCATATAAAAAAGGTTCTGTTGGGCAGTAACCTACTTTTTTAAATTGTACTTCGGCGTTGTTAAAATTAATTTTACCATTGTATTTTGTTTCTTTTAAAATGCTTTTAAAAAGAGTGGTTTTACCCGCTCCATTTTTACCGATCACGCCATAAACACCGTTAGAGTTTATGGATAATGACGCTTCTTTTAAAACGACCTTGTCGCCAAACTTTTTTTCAAGAATGTTAATTTGTAAATTATTCATCAATAGTTTGTTTTAAAAATAAACGACATTTTTTATACGATATAAAAACCATAACAACGCCAACAATCATATACATCGGTTGCACCATACCACCTGCGATTAAACTAAGAACAAGACCTTGTGTTAACTGCGAAGTATGGTACGCGTATTTTGTGATAATTGCGACCATAATTATTAAAAGTGTGGTGACGCACGCAAATAGGATTAACATCCATTCTGAAGTAAAATAGAATAGCAATATACTCGCGAACGGAATCACCAATAACAATACGTTTTTAATCGCATTTTGTATTTGGGTTTTTAAATATATTTTAGAGTTGCAATTTACTTTCCGTAAGAAAAAAAGCGGTTCTCGATCAAAATATACGGAACAACAAATCAGTGCCATAAGCACAAAACCAAAAAGTCCGATATTAAAATTGACATATAAAACGGTGGGGATTAAAAGCAAATAGGGGATTGTAAGCAAAATAGCCAAATACTTTTTTCGAAAATAAATTTTCCATTCTGGAAAATGATTCGCAAACGGATAATTAAATAAGTAATTTGATTTCAGTTGAGGAACAATAGGCAATATGAAAATGACCAGACTATAAATTCCTAAAAACAAATAGGCTTTAATCAGCAACAATACCGTTAACGGAACTACACTCAATACAAGATATTCCGATAGCACTAAGGTGTAAAAATAGTTGGTTTTATTTTTTAAAAAAGAAAGATCGGAACGATTTAAATGGTATTTAATTTGTTCTGCCAAAAGCAAAAAAATCAATCCATCGTAGGTTCCTTTTTCTTGCCAAATAATCGCAATCAAAACACAAACACTAATCCCGAAAAAATACGGCATTGCAATATCTTTAAGTTGCATTTTTCGGAACCGAACTTGTAGTAGGGTAAATAAATAGGTTGTAATCATTTTCATAATAACTCTGAGTGCACTAAAACAAACAAATCACAAAAGAGGTTTCTTTGGTGTTGCTTTTAAATGTTAAATAGCCTCCGTGTAATTCTACTATATTTTTAGCGAGGGTTAATCCGATGCCTCCTCCTGTTTTTCGGGTTGTAAAAAAAGGGATGAAAATTTTATCTTTTATTTCAGTTTCAATTCCGCAACCGTTATCTGTAATTGAAATAAATGTACGGCTGTTTTTGCGCTCTACCGATAGCTTTATCTTTTTATTGTTAGATTTTTGTAACGCATGCATACTGTTTGTAATTAGATTTACTAAAACGCGTTCCATTAATTTTGCGTCTATATCAACACTTAAATTTTCATCTATAGCCTCTAAAACAACATTGATTTTATTTTCTGAAAGTAACGGTTTCATTATTTGTACACTTTCCTCTAATAATGATTTTATAGTTACTTTATTTTTTACTGGTGTTGGTAGATTTGTAAGTTCTCTGTAATTATCTACAAACTCCATAATATGAAATGTTTTTTTCTTAATCGTTTTTAAACTTTCATTAAAATCATCTTTGTCTGTTGTATCCCATTCGTCTTGATTGGATATGTAAAGAAGGTTATCAATCAACGAATTTACAGGCGTTAAGGTGTTCATTAATTCATGTGAAATTATTTTTAACAAATTGTACCAAGCTTGTTTTTCTTTTTTTTCAATAATGCTTTGTACGGAGTCTAAAGAAATGATATAATAGGTGTATTCATAAGTTTTTATTTTTGATGTTTTTAGTGAAAAGGTTTGATTTTCATTAAAATCTACAGATAATTCAATGGATTTGTTAAACTCCTGAAATTGATTTTTCTCAAAAAAGGTTGTAAAATTTTCTAACCGTTCTTTTAAATGATCCCAATTACTATACTTCGGGATTTGTAATTTATCCGAAAAATAATCATTCATCAAATAAATCTCCCAAGGCATTTCATCTTCTTTTTTTCGTAAAATCATCACCCCTAAATCAAGCCCATTTATTATGTTTTCGTAAATAATTTTTAAGGATTTCTTTTCGAAAAATTCTGTTTTATTCTTTTCGTATAGTCCTTTTAAATCTTTATATATACTTAAATCCAAATGATTGTCTGGGATTTTTAAGGTATAATCTTCATGTTTTATAGACATAATTATATGATGTATATCTGAAAGTATTTTTTCAAAAAAAGATATAAATTCATATAAACAACTTAAAACTACCAATGTTGAGAAAATGGCTGAAAATATATGATTTTGATAGTACAGATAGAACGACAAGCCTATTAGAACTACTAACAAAATAACTCGACCAATTATTTTTAATATAAAATTTAAACCCATTATATTTTGTGTTTTTCTAAACGTCTGTATAGTGCTGCTCTTGTTAAGCCTAATTCTTCAGCGGCTTTACTGATATTGCCTTTGTGTTTTTGCATTGCCTTGTGAACCAATATTCCTTCCATTTCTTCTAAATTTAAGTTTTCTTTAAAAAAAGTAGTTATTCCCATGGAGGAGAAATGTAAGTCATACTCACTTATAATATCTGATTCCACAAGTATTACAGCTCGCTCAATCATATTTTCCATTTCTCTAATATTTCCTGGCCAGTTATAGTTTTGCATTTCTTGAATAGCTAAATCACTATACGTTAGTGTTGATTTATCATATCTCTTTTTAAATACATTTAAAAAATGTTCAGCCAAAATAACAATGTCTTTACCTCTATCTCTCAATGCAGGTAAATTCACTTCTATAGTATTAATTCGGTATAGTAAATCTTGCCTAAACTCACCGTTTTGGACAGCTTCATAAATAGGTTTGTTAGTGGCACAAATGATACGCACATCAACTAATCGTTCTTTGGTTTCGCCCAGTCTGTTAATTTTTTTATTCTGAATAGCGGTTAATAATTTACTTTGTAAAGCCATTGATAAATTACCTATTTCATCTAAAAAAATAGTTCCGCCATTAGCCAACTCAAAACGTCCGAGCGTATGTTCTTTAGCGTCTGTAAATGCGCCTTTAGCGTATCCAAATAACTCGCTTTCGAAAATATTTTCGTTTAAAGAACCTAGATCTACATGAATAAATGGAGCGTTTTTTCGGTTGGATCGCTTGTGAATTTCTCTGGCGTACACATATTTACCCGTACCGTTTTCTCCTAAAATTAAAACGGTCGCGTCTGTAGGGCCTACTTTATCGGCTAGTTTTAATGCCGCTTTTACTTCTGGAGATTCTCCGATAAAATTAACCGTCTCTACTTGGTGATTCACCTTTTCTAATTGGTGAATTTTTTTGTTTTTGCGAGCCATATCAACCGCTGAGTTGATGGAGGCATATAACTTTTCATTATTCCACGGTTTTAAGATAAAATCGGTTGCTCCCATTTTTATACACGATACCGCCAGATTAACATCGCCATAACCTGTCATTAAAACTACACTTGTTTCAGGACTTGATTCTTGTAAATATTCTAACCAATACACGCCTTCTTTTCCGTCTTCGTAACCGCGTCTGTAATTCATATCCAAAAGCACCACATCTATTTCTTGTTGATTGATTACTTCAGTGATTTTTTTGGGTGAATTAGCGGTTAAAACGGCCGTAAAAAAACGTTTTAGCCACACTCTTGCTGAAAATAATACGTCTTCATCATCATCTACGATTAAAATTGTAGCTTCTTTTTTTCTCATCGGTGTTCGGTTTTGTTCGCAAAGTGTTCAATAATGAACACTATAAAAATAATTGTATTTCGTTAACCTCTTACTTACAAAAGGTTACATCGTTATATTTTAATGGTACAGCTTTAGCAAGTAATCTGTTAAAATAAGTAACTAATGGATAGAGAAGTTCTAAAAAAAAATCGAATTACCAAAAGGGTTGTGCTAATATCGTTGCCAATACTTTTTTTAGGCACGCTATTCATCTATTCTGTAACCAAAAAGCGCTCAGCCAATATTAATCGCAAAGAAGTTAGTATTCGTGAAGTAAAAAAAGGACAGTTTGAAGATTTACTTATCTTAAATGGAAAAATAGAGCCGTTAAACTCCATTTTAATCAATGTGATAGAAGGCGGATCTGTCAAAGAAATATTTGTGGAAGATGGCAGTATGGTTGTTAAAGGGCAAAAATTAGTACAGGTACAAAATCCTAATTCTGAATTAAATTATTTGCAACAAGAAACGAGTCTGATTGAACAGATTAATAATTTAGAAAACACAAAGATCACAACGTGGAATCAAGAATTAAATTTGGAGAAAGAATTAATTCAAATTGAATACGATTACATAAATGCCAAGCAACAGTTTGACATGGATGCTGTTTTGTATAATAAAGGGGTTATCGCAAGACGTGATTTTGAAAAATCATCCGAAAATCACAATTATCAATCTAAACGAAAAAAAATTATTCAGGCGAGTGTAACCAAAGCAAAAGAAGTAAGTATTTCACAAATTAAAGCGATCAATCAATCGATAGTACTAATGAAATCCCGATTGAAAACCCTACGAGAAAACAAAGAAAATTTTATTGTAAAAGCTTCCAAAAGTGGTCGATTATCTTCTTTTAATCTTGCTTTAGGCGAGCATATAAATGCAGGGAAAAGCATTGGGAAAATAGATGTTTTATCAGGTTACAAATTTGTAGTAAAAGTGGACGAATTTTACTTTTCAAAAATCAAAAAAGGATTGGAAGGTTCCATTATGTCAGATCAAAATAAATACAGCGTAATTGTCGATAAAATATTACCCGAGGTCATAAAAGGACAATTTACCATAGAGCTTATTTTTAAAGATAAGATACCTGATAATTTACGAATGGGAATGACATTTAGCATACGTTTATATCTTTCGGAAAGTCAAGAAAGTCTGTTAATCCCAAAAGGACAGTTCTATTCCGAAACATCAGGAAATTGGGCATTTGTACTTTCAGACAACAATACGGCTGTTAAAAAAAGTATCACTTTAGGCAGAGAAAACCCAACGTATTACGAGGTGACCAAGGGGTTAAAAGAAGGTGATAAAGTCATCACTTCAGATTATTCTGAATTTAAAACAAACGAAATATTAAACATTAACGATTAAAAAACCAATATGATGATTCACTTAAAAAATCTTACAAAAGTTTACAGAACAGAAGAAATAGAGACTACTGCTCTTAACGGAATTTCACTTCAAATAAACAAAGGTGAGTTCATTTCAATAATGGGTACATCGGGATGCGGAAAATCTACATTATTAAATGTTTTAGGAATGTTAGACGCGCCTACATCAGGGAGTTATACTTTTTTAGACGAAGAAATTGCGGGCTTAAAAGAAAAGGATAAAGCCATGATAAGAAAGAAAAACATAGGCTTTGTATTTCAAAATTTTAATCTTATTGACGAGCTTACCGTGTATGACAATATTGAATTACCGTTGCTTTATAATAATATCAAAGCATCAGAACGCAAAGAACGTGTTGATGCTATATTGGAAAAATTGGGTATTACACACCGCGCTAAACATTTTCCTCAACAATTATCTGGCGGACAACAACAACGTGTTGCTGTAGCAAGGGCTTTAGTTACAGAACCTAAACTTATTTTGGCAGATGAACCAACGGGAAATCTTGACAGTAAAAACGGGAATGAAGTTATGGAGTTGTTAACCAGTTTGCACATGAGTGGCTCGACAATCGTTATGGTAACGCATTCTACGTACGACGCATCGTTTTCGCAAAAAACCATTACGTTGCGTGACGGACAGATTATATCTGAACAAGAAAACAAAAAAAACGTTGAAGTTTTTGAAAGTTAAAAACAATCATTTAAAAAGAAAAAATCATGTTACATAACTGGATAAAAATAGCGTTTAAAAATTTTGCAGCTCATAAGTTTAATTTCTTCATTAACCTATTCGGATTATCAATCGGAATGGTTTGTTTGATTATTAGCATTGTACATTACACCGACGAACAATTATATGAGCAATGGCATCCCGAAAAAGAATCTATTTATTTATATGAATTTTATAGCGAAAAACAAAAAATATCAATTGCGCCTCCTGCATTAGGGCTAATGGCAAAATCTCAAATTAAAGAAATTGAAAATTACACCTACGCCGAAAGCTGGAAATTCGAAACTTTAATAAAATCGAGTGAAAATTCAAGTTTTATTAACAATTTAATTGCTGTACAAGAAAACTTTTTAGATGTTTTCCCTTTTGAATTTATTGCAGGAAATCCCAAAGGCGTATTGGATAATAATGGTGTTGCGTTGGAGGAAAATTCAGCCAAAAAGTTATTTGGAAAGGTTGATCCGATTGGAAAAAAAATTATCATGCATGACACAGAGTTTTTAGTGAAAGGTGTGTATAGACTTCCTGAAAAATCATCTTTTACGCCTAATATTTTAATCCGCTCTGGTATTTTTAAAGAAGCTCCAGATGATTGGTTTAGATGGAATTATTATTTGTTTTTAAAAATTAAATCAGATGATAATATTAATGGGATTGAAAAAAAAATATTTGCTTTTATTGATAAATATTCAATACAAAAAGGAATCGATTCGGGTTGGCAAACCAAAAAAGAGGCTGAAGAAATGTGGGGACATCCAAAAGTAGCGCTAACACCATTGTCTAAAGTAAGATTACAATCAAAAACAGGGAAGGGTATTTACGATAATGGGAGTAATTACACCTTACTGTTAATGATGATTGGGTTATCTTTTGTTATTTTATTTTCTTCATGCATTAACTTTATAAACACAACCATTGCCAATTCTTTAAAACGCGCTAAAGAAGTAAGTGTTAGGAAAGTTCTCGGAGCTTCTAAAAAAGCAATAATTGTTCAGTTTTTAATAGAAACCGCTATCATTTGTGTTATTGCGTTTTTACTTTCATTGGTTTTAGTTGAAATTCTGTTGCCTTATGCCAATGATTTTTTAGGCAAAACCATGGTTTTTAACAACTGGCGATTACTATTATTTTTAATAGCTATGTTATTTATGTTAATACTATTTTCAGGATTAATACCAGCCATTTATTTGTCAAAATTTAATCCTTCGGAAGTATTAAAAGGCAGTTTTTCAAGAAGTAAAAAAGGCATTTTTATACGTAATGCGATATTGTTTTTGCAGTTTGTAATATCCTCCTTTTTTCTGATAGGAAGCCTCATTGTTTACGAACAAGTTTCGTTTATGAGTAATAAAGATTTAGGTTTTTCTGGCGATCAAGTTTTGAATATCAATTTTAAACACGTACAAGGTGATTTGAAATTTTATAAAAAATATTTAAAAACAAAGTCAATTTTAGAAACCTTGCCCGAAGTAAAAGAAGTTAGCGCTAGCGTCACAAATAATTTTGGAAAAGGTGATTTTACCACATATGCTCAATATCAAGATAAAAAGTTAGAGTCTCTATTAATGGCGGTTGAATATAATTATATAGATATGATAGGTATTAAGTTGAAAGAAGGAAGGCAATTTGATTCCAAAATAGCATCCGATACAATCAATAATGTTTTGGTTAATGAAACATTTGTAAAGGAGATGAAATGGGATAATGCCTTAAACAAACGAATTAAATTTGGAATAGATTCTACAGCTAGTAACGTTATTGGTGTAGTAAAAGATTTTCATATCAAAGGATTTCAAGAAAAAATAAAACCCACAATTATACTGCATACCTCCCCATGGTTTAAAGAAGAAATATCCAGTGTGCAATTAAAAATAAAAACAGATAATGTGCCCGAAACACTTTCAAAAATAGAAAACATTTGGACGACGCATATTGAGCCTGGTTATCCGTGTGATGCTGAATTTGTAAATAAACAATTTGCTAAATCTTATGATTCATTTAAAAAACAAAAAAATATTTTTCTGTTCTTATCGGTTATAGTTGTATTGATTGCATTGTTAGGATTGTATGCCGTTACTTCATTCATTATTAAACAACGTTTAAAAGAAGTTGCGATACGTAAAGTTTTAGGTGCAGAATCAAACCAAATTATTTACCAGCTTTCTAAAGAATTTTATGTAATAGTTTGTTTGGCAATTTTATGCGCTATGCCAATTATCTATTATTTAACACAACAGTGGTTAGAAAATTTTGTTTACCGAATCGATATGCCAATTATGCCCTACGTGGTAGGTTTTTTAACCTTAGCCATACTTACAATTGTAGTAGTGAGTTTAAGAGCTTATAAAGCGACACAAATTGACATGGTGAAATACTTAAAATATGAATAAAATAAAACCAAGGGAAGTCATTAAGCGACTTCCCTAAAATTTAACATATGAAAAACACCCTTACAATACTGGTACTATCAATTAGTGTACTATCCAGCGCGCAAGATTTCGATATAAATGACAATTTAAGCGCTGACTCAAAAAACAAAACAGATATTGGTTCGATTGCATTAAAAGAAGTTGTCGTTTATGGAGAAAGAGCCACACAACAAATCGTAAAACAGGCTATTGATAGCTTGAAACAGAATTATCCTGATATGAAAATAGGCAGTAAAATACATACAAATATTACCGCAACTATTGATACTAAAAATTGTCTTGATATGAATTTTACGGCAAATCAATATGAGAAAGGGTATTTTAGTGCTGTAAGAAGTATGAAAAAAATAAAAGAAGTAAAATGGAATTTAAAAGGAATATACGAGCCAAGAAATTTGTGGGAATTTTATGGTTTAATGAAACATAATCCCATACGTTTTGCTGTTTTTTTGGATACTCGGAAATTTAAAAAATTCACATTTACATTAGAAAAAGTAATCCAATACAATCATAAAGAAGTTTTTGTCATATCATTTTCATCACCGCGTGACCATCTGACTTATACCAGACGTATGTATTCAAGTAATTATACAGGAAAGATATATATCAACAAAGATGATTATGCCATTGTAAAAGTTATCGAAGATTGGGAAGTAAAAAAATTAACAGAACGTCAAGAAATAAGTTTAAACCTGAAAGGAGACTACTCTAATTATACTCAAAAAGAATATAGCCACGAAAGGATTGAATCCGATTTTGAAATCATTAATGATTTATATTATTTGACTCATTCGTTAATTGATATCAATGGTAAAATAATCGATCGTGAAAATAAAAAATCACTTCCTTTTACCACAAATTTAGATGTCTATTGGACTAATTTTAACACCACAAACCCCGAAGAAATAAAACAAAAAGAAGAGGAGGTTTTATTCGACAATATCAAATACAACAAACAATTTTGGGACACTTATCGTTTTCCGAAAAAGAAATAAACTACCCCAACCACCCCTCTCTGTCCAAACTACGATACTGTATCGCTTCGGCAATATGGTCGGATTGTATTTTTTCAGAGGCATCTAAATCGGCGATGGTGCGAGAAACTTTTAAAATTCGGTCGTATGCTCGGGCAGAAAGGTTTAATCGTTCCATCGCTGTTTTTAACAAGGTTAACGAAGTAGCGTCTAACTCGCAATACGTTCGGATTTGTTTGACATCCATTTGTGCGTTGTAATTTACCTTAGGAGTATTTTCAAAACGTTTACTTTGAATTTCACGAGCTTTAGTTACACGTTCGCGGATGGATTTGCTGTTTTCGGCTTTTCGATTTTCGGATAATTTTTCAAAAGGTACAGGCGTAACTTCAATATGGATGTCGATACGATCTAATAACGGTCCTGATATTTTACTCAAATAGCGTTGCATCTCTGCAGGTGACGAGGTTACGGGAGCAGTTGGATCATTAAAATAACCGCTCGGGCTTGGATTCATACTCGCAACCAACATAAACGACGACGGATAGGTAACCGAAAATCGTGCTCTTGAAATGGTAATATCGCGATCCTCTAACGGTTGACGCATCACTTCTAACACGCCACGTTTAAATTCGGGCAATTCATCTAAAAATAAAACCCCATTATGTGCCAAAGAGATTTCGCCTGGTTGCGGATAACTACCGCCACCTACTAATGCAACATCGGATATCGTATGATGCGGGCTACGGAACGGGCGTTGACTCATCAATCCGTCTTTGAGTTTACCAACTACACTGTGGATTTTAGTAGTTTCGAGAGCCTCGCGTAAGGTCATTGGAGGTAAAATACTCGGTAATCGTTTGGCTAACATCGTTTTTCCTGCTCCCGGAGGACCGATTAAAATAATGTTATGTCCGCCTGCTGCGGCAATTTCCATACAGCGTTTGATGGATTCCTGTCCTTTTACATCTGAAAAATCGTGTTTAGGAAAATCTAATGTTTTATAAAACTGCTCACGTGTATCAATAATGGTGGGTGTTAATGTAGTTGTTCCTTCAAAAAAACCAATAACATCGGCTAAATTTTCTACTCCATAAACGTCTAAATCACTGACGATGGCGGCTTCTTTGACGTTTTGTTTGGGTAAGATAAATCCTTTAAAACCTTCTTCTCTGGCTTTTATGGCAATAGGTAACGCCCCTTTGATCGGTTGTAAACTTCCGTCAAGAGACAATTCGCCCATGATGATATACTTGTCAATGGTGTCGGTTTTGATTTGGTTGGAGGCAACTAAAATTCCCATGGCAATGGTTAAATCGTATGCAGATCCTTCTTTACGTAAATCAGCAGGCGCCATATTGATGGTGATTTTTTTGCCTGGCATTTTTAAAGCATTGTTTTTCAGTGCCGCGGCAATTCTAAAACTACTTTCTTTAATGGCATTATCAGGTAAACCAACCAAATGATACCCTACGCCTTGATCGATATTTACTTCTACGGTTATGGTAGTGGCTTCTACGCCAAAAACAGCACTTCCGAATACTTTTACTAACATAATGATTGGGGTTGTATTTTTTAACGATTGCGAAGTTTCGCTTTTTCTCTAACTATTTCTCCAACAGTACGATTTTGAATTTTGCTTTCTAACCACGAAATAATATCTAGGTATAAAAAAGCTCTTTTTTCGTAAGGCGCGTCTTCAAATTTGATTAAGCGCTCGTGAAGTTTTACAAATTCGCCTTTTATCTCTTGTGGATATACAAAACTGATTTGTTTTAAAAAACGAATAATTTCTTTCTGAATTTCATGTAAATCATTCATCTGGATTAAAAACTTATACGTGCTTTTGAGTTGCACTTCCAGATGGTAATCCATACCCATTTCATAATGAGCAACTAAACTTAATATGCGAGAAAAACACATCAGATCTTCTCTCATAATTAGATTTTTGTTTTTGATAATTTTATTCAGGTATGCAATACACGTTCGGTTATCTCCCGACCCAAAATACAAGCACGCAATTTTATAATAAAAAACCATAATATGGTGCTCGTCAATTTGCTCGTCGTATGTTTTTATTTTACGAAGAATCAACGGTACTAAATATTCGCCATCTTCAAAAGTACCTTCTAAAAAATGACGATTTAACTTGCTGTTATAACTATTTAAAAAAGCTAACGCTTCGATATTGTCATTTTTGGGTAATAAATCGCCTGCTAACGTTGTTTCTAATTCTTCTAAAACACTCTTAAACTTAGTACTGTGTTTAAGCATAAACAACGACTCTAACAAATACTGATTTCCTTTTAAAAAGAAAACAGGATTTAATGTAATCATATGTGGATTGGCGTAAAATAATTGTACCCATTTATGAGCATATTTATAACAGGTTAAAAAATCCTGTATCAAAAAACTATACCATAAATAAGAATTGTACAACCAATATTTTTCTCTAAAACCTAATGTAGTTTCATCACATTCGGGTAAATTCTCTTTAAAAAATCGCGAAATTTCTTCAAATTCTTGATCGTTTTTAACGTATCCTGTTTTGAGCATAATACCGTACAAACGCAACGACAAATTAGACAATTTACTGGTTAATGCGTTTTGTTCGCTTAATTCTTGAGAGGTTACGGCCAATTCTTCTGCGCGACCAATTGTACTTCGGGTAATGTACTGTGTTTCTATTATTTTTTCGAGTTCAATAATTTCAAAAGCAATATTTTTTTCTTCATTATCTAACGACAATTGTTTTGCTTTATCTAATATTTTAAGACTTTGTTTATACAAGCCTTTATGATATAAAATAGTAGCGAAATCAAGTTGCTCTCTAATTTGTATCCGAATATTTTGATTGAGTGGATTTAAGCGAATACTAATTAAAATTTGCTTATATAAGTGTGATTTTAAGTTCGAAAGTTGCTGTTTTTTAACAATCCCACTTTTTAAAATAAACGCTTCGTCGTAGGAATTCATTTTATCTAACACATTAAAAAGCGAAATATATTTCGCATCGGCATTAATATCCAAACGTCCTGCGTACAACTTAAATTGTCTCTTTTCTGATTTTGAAAGAGATTTAATCAATACAAATAAAAAATCTTTATGTTTACTCATTGTAAAATACAATACGCAAAATACTGAAAATCAATATTTTACTTAATTAATTTAACCTTTTAGCATTGTATATCTACGGTTTACACCAACCTCATTAGTAATCCTATTCAATACTTTTGTTTATAGAAGTGAAATTACAATATAATATCAAATGAGCACAGAAAGAGTCCATATTTTTGACACAACATTAAGAGACGGCGAACAAGTCCCTGGTTGCAAACTAAATACAGAACAAAAACTAATCATCGCTAAAGAATTAGATGAGTTAGGTGTGGATATTATCGAAGCGGGTTTTCCTGTTTCTAGCCCTGGTGATTTCAAATCAGTTCAAGAAATTTCTAAAGTAGTAAAAAACGCAACAGTTTGTGGTTTAACTCGTTCGGTTGAAAACGACATCACAGTGGCTGCCGAAGCTTTAAAATATGCCAAAAAACCACGAATTCACACAGGAATCGGAACTTCTGAATCTCATATAAAATATAAATTTAACAGTACACCTGATAAAATAATCGAACGAGCAAAACACGCTGTTGCTTTTGCTAAAAAACACGTAGAAGATGTAGAATTTTATGCTGAAGACGCAGGAAGAACAGATAATGCTTTTTTAGCTAAAATATGCGAAGAAGTTATCAAATCTGGCGCTACTGTACTGAATATACCCGATACTACTGGATACTGTTTACCTGAAGAATACGGTGCTAAAATTAAATATCTAAAAGAAAACGTCAAAGGTATTGACAACGTTATCATCTCTTGTCATTGCCACAATGATTTGGGATTAGCTACCGCAAATTCAATAGCCGGAGCGATTAATGGAGCACGTCAAATCGAATGTACTATTAACGGAATCGGAGAAAGAGCTGGAAATACCGCTTTAGAAGAAGTGGTTATGATCATGAAACAACATCCGCTTTTGAATTTAACTACAGGTATCAACTCACGTATGTTAAACAAAATGAGTCAATTGGTTTCTGACAGTATGAGTATGCCTGTACAACCCAATAAAGCAATTGTTGGATCTAATGCTTTTGCACATAGCTCAGGCATCCACCAAGACGGTGTGATTAAAAATCGTGAAACCTACGAAATTATTGACCCTGCTGATGTAGGTGTAAACGAATCATCCATCGTTTTAACAGCTCGTAGCGGACGCGCTGCTTTAGCATATAGAGCTAAAATTGTGGGTTATGAATTAACTAAATTACAACTTGATGTTGTATATCAAGAATTTTTACGTTTTGCTGATGTGAGACAAATCATCTTAGATGATGACATTCATCAAATTATAGAAGCCAGTAAAATCGAAATCTAAAAATCTTATTTATATATAAAAACAGGGGTTACGTTATAAAACGTAACCCCTGTTTTTTTTTACTTCCATTTAATATTACACCCAATACTTGGTTTTTGCACTGGATTTATATTTCGATTGTAAACAACCGCATCAATAGCATTTCTTAAATCACTTCCGCTTACGGGTATGCCATTCGCTGGTCGCGAATCATCTAATTGTCCTCTATATACCAACTTATCTTCCGCATTAAATAAATAAAAATCAGGTGTACATGCTGCATCATACGCTTTGGCTACATCTTGTGTTGGATCATATAAATACGGAAATTCCATTTTATGTTTAAACGCAAATTCACCCATTAATTCAGGACAATCTTGGGGATAATTTTCAACATCATTACTACTAATCGCAACCAAATGAACACCTTGTACTCTATAATCATTAGAGACACGTATAATCTCATCAATCACATGAATCACAAACGGACAGTGGTTACACATAAAAAGTACCACTGTAGCTTTTGACCCTTTTATCTGCTCAAAACTCAAAAATGTGTTGGACAATGTGTCTTTTAGTAAAAAAGAAGGTGCTTTAGTACCCAACGCTAACATATTTGACGGAGTTTGTGCCATATTTTTTTATTTATAAAAGTAAAACAAAATGTATTTTTACACCAGTTAAATAATACTTATTTTGCAATTCTAAAATAGTAAACCATGTCAATTCAAGTCGATAATATCTCAAAAAATTACGGAAAAGTGGAAGCACTCAAATCTGTATCGTTTACTATTAATAAAGGAGAAATTGTGGGTTTTTTAGGGCCTAATGGTGCTGGAAAATCAACTCTAATGAAAATCTTAACGGGCTACACACAGCCTTCATCTGGAAAAGCTCTTATAAATGATTTGAGTTGTATTGATGAAATAACTGCCGTAAAGCAAAAAATAGGCTACCTGCCCGAACACAACCCTTTATATCTTGATTTATACATTAAAGAATATTTGCAATTTAGTGCTGCAATCTACAAAATTGATAAATCCCGAATTGATGAAGTTATAGTCCTTACAGGATTATCTTCTGAAACAACAAAAAAAATTGGGCAATTATCCAAAGGGTACAGACAGCGTGTTGGGATTGCTAATGCCTTGTTACACGACCCCGAAGTACTTATTTTAGATGAACCTACAACAGGATTAGACCCTAATCAGTTGATTGAGATTAGAGCACTAATCAAAAAAATAGGTCAAAACAAAACTGTAATATTATCGACACACATCATGCAAGAAGTTGAAGCAATTTGCAATCGCATATTACTTCTTAATAAAGGCGAACTCGTTGCCGATAAACAAATCGAAACGATTAGAAATGAAAATCAAAACTTAGACCAATTGTTTCAACAATACACAAAATAAAACCAATGAGTGATCAACGACCAATTGGAATATTTGATTCTGGAGTAGGTGGAACTTCGATTTGGAAAGAAATTCATCAATTACTCCCAAATGAAAATACCATCTATTTAGCCGATAGCCAAAACGCACCCTACGGTTTAAAAAACAAAAATGAAATTCTTGAATTGTGTATAAAAAACGTTGATTTTCTGATAAATCAAAACTGTAAAATAATTGTCGTAGCTTGTAACACAGCTACGACCAATGCGATTAAAGAGTTAAGAGCTAAATACACGATTCCTTTTATCGGAATTGAACCCGCCATAAAACCTGCCGCATTTCAAACCAAAACAAATACAATTGGTATTTTAGCAACTAAAGGCACTTTAAATAGTGAATTATTTCATCAATCGATATTATCTTACACCAACACCAAAATACACGAACAAATCGGTCACGGATTGGTTGAATTGATTGAAAAAGGAGATCTTGATTCAGAAGAAATGAACCGACTATTGACTACTTACTTACAACCAATGATAGATAACAACATTGATTATTTGGTTTTGGGATGCAGTCATTACCCGTATATCATCAATACCATTAAAAAAATACTCCCCGAAACAATTACAATTATTGATTCTGGAGAAGCAGTAGCAAAACAAACCAAAAAAATATTAGAAAGTCTCGATATTCTAAATACCGTTATTTCAAAAAAAGAGTTACTGTTTTATAGTAATTCAAGTACAGATGTACTAAAATCGTTAGTCAACAACAATAATGCTATCGTAAGATTAAAATCATTTTAAGGTTACTCTGTGTACCATTTAGAATACATGACGTAATTATTCGCGATACGTTCAATCTCACCCGAAAATTCGGAAGCACTAATGTCTTTGACTTTTTTAGCAGGAACACCCGCATAAATAGAACCCGATGCTACAATTGTGTTTTGAGTTAACACAGCCCCTGCAGCAATTATTGAATTTTCATGTACCACGCAACCATCCATTATAATCGCTCCCATACCTACTAACACATTATCATGAATAACACATCCATGAACAATTGCATTGTGACCGATTGAAACGTTGTCTCCAATAACTGTAGCATGTTTCTGGTAAGTACAATGGATTACGGCTCCATCTTGTATATTAACTTTATTACCGATTCTAATCGAGTTAACATCAGCTCTAATTACAGCATTAAACCAAACACTACAAGAATTACCAAAAATGACATCGCCAATAATTGTAGCATTTTCTGCCACATAACAATCTTCAGGTAACTGTGGCTTAAAACCTCTTACTGCTTTATTTAACATTGATTACAGCAGGACAATTACAATCATAAGAAGCCTCTTTACACCACAAGTCGATACCTATTGTGATTTGATGAAAACCTATATTAGAGAAGTTTAAAGAACCCAAAGGCTGAGAATAATTATACGAGAACATGATATTACTATATTTAGCCCCTAATATTGGTGTAATCGACATAGTTCTTTTTCCTCGATCTGTACCTGGCTGTTCTGCTCTTTCGAACTGACGTCTAAACGACATCCCCAACCATAATTGAGCGTCACCTACATTGCGGTATGCTTTAAGATTAAAATCTAACAATTGCTCATTTGTAGAAAGGACTTTTGCGTACAACACCGAAGGTTCTAACATTACAACATCTGGATTTAAAAATGTGTAACCAACAGTTCCCACAAGATTGCCAATCTTTGGAGATTCTAATTCAGTATATAATTCTCTTTTGGTAGAAGCAACATTTCTATAAGTTAAATGCAAATAAAAATTATTTTTTAAATATGAAGCTCCAACATCAACATTAAAATAATTGTCTTTTTGGTTTCTTCCTCCGATAGTTGGATCAAATATATTTAAATCAAATCCTCTTTCGTCCAAGCGGCTTTGTGCCAAACCTGCACTAATACCTAAATGTAAATGATTCAAAGATAGGTAATCACTACTCAATCTTAAATGATGAGAGTACGAAACTTTAGCTCCTGTTTGTGAATGATTTCCGTTTTTATCATTATACACAACCATCCCTACCCCTGAATTTTCACCAGCTTTTCCATTTGCTGTAAAAGTTTGCAATGCTGGAGAATCGGGTATATCAAACCATTGCTTTCTTGCTGTTAATCTAAACTTAGTACAATTAGAGGCTCCTGCCATCGATGGATGTACCAAATAAAAATTATCGTTCACATAATCACTATAAAGAGCAATACCTTCTTGAGAGTATAATTGTGATGAAAACACCAACAGAAACAAGTAGAAAAATAATCTTAACTTCATTTATAATATATCTTTATTTAGCTTAGAATAATTACATTTTAATAATTTATAAATTTTCCAAGCCGGTCAAATATATAAATTTTTATACTGATTTTTTTATTATCCCCTAATTTTTACCTTTTAAGAGTAAAATGAGATTTAAATTCGACTAGGTTAC
>CAYQSQ010000007.1:0-30808 GCA_964420215.1 uncultured Flavobacterium sp.
TTGCCGAGAATACAGAAGCTGCCGCTGAAATTAAAGCTGGAAACCTAGGTAAAGCAGGAGTTTTAGTCGGAAAAGTAATGGCGATTATTGGCAAAGGAGCTTCGGGGCAAGTGGTTCGTCAGGGAATTATTGAGTCAGCAATCGGCAATCAGCAATCGGCAATCAGCGAAAAGTTCACTGCTGATAGCTCACAGCTCACAGCTCACAGCTCACAGCCCACAGCCCACAGCCCACAGCCCACAGCGGAAGAAATTCTTCCTCAAATTCCAATCGTAATTAAAGAACAATACAGAACGCATAAAATCAATCAATTATCCGAAGAAACGATTAATCAAAAAGTGACTTTGGCAGGATGGGTTGCCAGTGTGCGTGACCACGGGGAATTGATTTTTATTGATTTAAGAGATTCGAGCAACGAAATTTTACAAGTGCGTTTAAGTCGTGAATCTTTCCCGAATTTAGATGAATTGGTGCGTTTAAAACCCGAATCAGTAATTACCGTAACAGGTGTTATTGTGGGTCGTAACGAAGATGATTATAATGCGGGTTTACGCACAGGAAAAATAGAGTTGGAAACTTCTGAATTAGAAATTTTAAACTTATCGAAAACCCTGCCTTTTGAAATCAAAAGAGCAACCAAAACCAGTGAAACGGTTCGTTTTCAGTATAAATTTTTAGATCACCGAAATGATGAGGTGCGTCGCGCGATTGTGAATCGTCATAAAGTATTAAAGTTATTGCGTGATGTTTTAGATGAAGAAGGATTTTTAGAAATAGAAACCCCAATTTTAACTGCAGGAACCGACGAGGGTGCTCGTGAATTTATCGTGCCTACTCGTAAACAAGCAGGTTCATTTTATACGTTGCCGCAAGCGCCACAGCAGTTTAAACAAATGTTGATGGTAGGCGGATTTGAAAAATATTTCCAAGTAGCGCGTTGTTTCCGAGACGAAGATTCTCGTGGTGATCGTCAACCAGAGTTTACGCAGTTGGATATGGAAATGGCCTACGCCAGCATGCAACAAATTATTGATTTGAATACCAAAATGTTCAATGAAGTAGTCCAAAAAATATACGGTAACAAATGGATTTTACGTCCGTTTGAAGTGATTACCTATAAAGATGCGATGGATTTTTATGGATGTGATAGACCTGATTTGCGTTTTGGTTTACAAATGCAAGACATAACCCACATTGTAAAAGACACTACTTTCCAAGTATTCAGTAAACCAATTGAAGACGGTGGAATTGTAAAATGTATCAAAGTTTCTGCTCAAGAACAAGGCGGAAAAAGAATGTCTAAAGGACAAATAGAAACTTTAACTGCAACAGCACAACAACACGGTTTAGGTGGTTTGGCGTACATCATAGTCAATGAAAATGATTTACAATCGCCTATTATTAAATTTTTAGGTGAAAAAATTGCCGCAGGAATTATTGCTGCCACAAATGCACAAGTAGGGGATATCGTTTTCTTTTCAGCAGCGGATTATGCTACAGCTAATAAAGCTTTAGATGCGGTTCGCCAGCAATTAGGCGCCATGTTAAACTTAATTAACCCTAAAGAACTAAGACCTGCTTGGGTGGTTGATTTCCCGATGTTTGAAAGAACGGACGAAGGCAGATGGACGTTTACGCACAACCCATTCTCTATGCCAGCGGTTTATGATTTAGATAAACACATGAATGGTAAAGACGAAGAAATCGGAACCATCATTGCCCAACAATACGATTTGATTTTAAATGGTTATGAAATTGGAGGAGGTTCAGTCCGTGCCCACAAACCTGAAATTTTAGAAGCTACTTACCGCAACATGGGTTACGACAAAGAAGAGATGCTTAAAAGTGTAGGAACCATGTATAAAGCCTTCCATTACGGTGCACCACCTCACGGCGGAATCGCTTGGGGAGTGGATCGTTTAATGATGATTTTAGAGAAAAAAGTCTCTATCCGTGAAGTAATGGCTTTCCCTAAAACAGGTTCTAGTGAAGATTTATTATTCGGCTCGCCATCACCTTTAGCTGATAAAAAAGTGGAGGAAATGAATGTGAGGGTGATTAGGAAATCATAAAAAACACATATTATAACATGCATTATAAAGCCATTCTTAACGGAATGGTTTTTTTGTGGAATTTTTCAACATGTTAATAAAAAGTTAAAATAAAATATTTACATTAGTTATTTTTAATAATCAAGACTAAAAACAATCTAAAACAATCTATTGTATGAACAAACTTCTATTTTTTTTATCGATATCTGTATTTTCTATCTCAGCATATGGACAATCCAATCCTAATTTTACTTTGCATACTAACGGCGTAACGTGTTTGTGCTCAAAAGCTGCGATTGGAGAAACTGGAACAGTATATGGTGTAGTTTACACAAAAAGAACCCGTGAACAAATCACAACCGAGAATGCAGCTACAACTTGTACCAGTGGTATTAGTGATATGAGTTTTCTTTTTGACTCCAATTCTACTTTAAATGAAGATATTAGCACTTGGGACGTAAGTAGTGTAACTAATATGTACAACATGTTTTCAGAAGCGAGTACATTCAATCAACCGATTGGTAATTGGAATGTGAATAAGGTTGTTGAAATGACAAATATGTTTTATTGGGCAGAAAGTTTTAATCAGGATTTAAGTAAATGGTGTGTAAGCCAAATACCATCTGAACCGAATGATTTCACTGTTAAATGTCCATTACAAATTGATTTCAACCCTAAATGGGGACAAGATTGCGAAACGTTATCAACGACTACATTTAGCAACAATAGTCTTGCAATTAGTTTTTTACCTAATCCGTTTTCTGGTTCTGTAAAAATCAATTTACCAGAAAACATTACAGCACTACAAGTAGAAGTAATTAACTCGCTAGGACAAACGGTTTACACCTCAACTAAAACAGAGTTGAATTTAGAACATTTATCAGCGGGGATGTATTTTGTCAAAGTAAATACCAATCAAGGTATTATTACAGAAAAAATCATTAAAAATTAAAAATCTAACTGTTAGTTTTGTTATAAAAACACGCTCTATAAAAGCGTGTTTTTTATTAATAGGTTTTTTTTGTTGATTTATAAAAATGTAGAAAAATGAAACGAAAAGATTTAACGTTTATGCCTAATTTTTTTGATAGGTATATTCTTCAAACAGAAGAAAATTTATCACTTTTAGAATCTTTAGAAAACACTAAAGATGTTTTTAGAGTTCTCAAAGAAGATTTAGTAAAATTTCAAGATTTTAGGTATCAACCAGATAAATGGACTCCTAAAGATATTTTACAACATGTAATTGATAACGAACGAATTATGGCGTATCGAGCATTAAGTTTGGCTCGAGGTGAAAGTCAAAGATTAATTGGCTATAATGAAAATGAATACGCTAAAAACTTTAGTACTTTTAATCGTACAGTTGAAAGTTTATTAGATGAGTTTGATTCAGTAAGAAATTCTTCAATTACTTTATTTAACAGTTTTGACGAACAAATGTTTAATAGAGAAGGGGTTTGTTTTGAAACCAAAATAACCACACTTGCTTTGGGTTTTGTAATTGTGGGACACGCCAATCATCATTTAAATATCTTTAAGGAGCGGTATGTAGGTTGTTAGTTAAAACATCGTATTAAAATTTTTATATTAAGTTGATTAACAATAAGTTTATGTTAGTTATAAGTTGAATATTGTAAAATTTAATTGTTGTATTTTTGTTAATCAAGGTTCATTATTGGATATATATATTTATGAAAAAAAAAATAATCTTCGCGAGTTTGTCAATTTTGTTTTTAGGAGCAATTGTAACCTATTTTTCATTAACAAAAATGACAAGAAACAAAATAAAACATGTAGTACTACATAATTTAGGTGTTTTAGAGTCGGATTGGGTAATAAATACAGTAGCAAATAATGAAAGTTTTAAAACATCATTGAAATCCCCTTCGTTGTTGGTTGATGATGTATATATTTCTATGGAAGGGCCAGTTATTTATAAAAGATTTATGTTAAATGAATTTGAAGATCAATTGTATTGGATTAAGGGCTTTGATGCTAAAGCAAATAGTAATTTAGCAACATCAAATCGATCGAATGATTTTATATGTCATGTAAATTTTTACCACAGTAGTACGGAACATTATTCCAGAATGGGGTTTAACGACCGTATCGGTAAACAATCCCATTCTCAGTTGATTACTTTAACTACAGGCTCGTTAAATGTTCAATTTCCAGAGGGTTTTGCGTATCCTGTTTTTTCTAACGAAAAAATACTAATAGGATCTCAAACACTTAATTTAAATAACGAACATAAATGGTTTAACTTATATTATGATTTTAATATTCATTATTCAAAGAATAAGAATTTTAAGCCTTTATACATGCAATATCTAGTAATGGCTTTG
The DNA here is from genome assembly GCA_964420215.1 of uncultured Flavobacterium sp. Lineage (GTDB taxonomy): Bacteria > Bacteroidota > Bacteroidia > Flavobacteriales > Flavobacteriaceae > Flavobacterium. The sequence continues at coordinate 4,400 of CAYQSQ010000007.1, forward strand.
CCATATGAAACTGATTTTCCTGAGCAGAAAAATTTAATGGAATATCAGCTTCCTAGTTTTGTACAATGTGCAGGACCAAGCTCAAAAGATATGTATAAAAGTTCGGACAAATACGGTCAAACAACGACTGCGTTTTGGAAAGTTCCAAAGGGGCGACATACTTATATTAATGATGTTACTTATATTTTAGATTTAAAAAAACCAAAAACGATTCATTATATAAATGCGCACGCACATCCTTACGCTACGTCTTTAGAATTAGTAGATGCTACCACAAACACAAGTATCTTTAAATCGATAATTACAAATTCAAAAGATAAAAAATCTATTACAAAAATCACTTCATTTTCATCTGTTGAGGGGGTAACATTATTACCCGACCATCAGTATAAAATGATTTTAGATGTTGATAATACTTCTGATAAAGAAGTAGATATGATGACTAGTTTCTTTGTGTATTTTTATGACCAAGAATTAAATGACAAACTAAAAGGTAAATCTCTTAGTTTTAATAATAAGTAATTGATAATGAAGTCTTTTCAGTTTAAAATAGTTGCTCTTGTTTTTCTATTTCTTTTAGTCATTTCATGTACTAAAAAAGATAAAAAAATCCCCTTTATAAGTAATGACATTGCACTTCACCAAGAAAAATTGGATTCTTTAGAGTTTGTCAATCAGTCCAATCAACGATTTTTGATTTCGTCGGTAAAAGGGAAGGTTCATATTGTGAATTTTTTCTTTACTTCATGTAAAACAATTTGTCCCTTATCGGAAGCTGCGTTAAATGAAGTAGCTAAAAAATATGCGAATATTAAATTTATTTCATTCACAATAGATCCTGATAAGGATAGTATATCCATTTTAAAAGAATATCATGAATTGTTTAAACAATCTAACCAAACGTTATTACGGGGATCTAAAAAAGATTTAACAGTTATTGCTAAATATTATTTAAGTGCCATAGACATGGAAGATGATGAAAATTTATACCATACTAGCAATGCTGTTTTATTGGATAAAGAAATGAATATAAGAGGATTATACGATGCGCTAGATTCAGACGACATGGCGTTTTTAGAAAAGGATGTTGCTATTTTATTAGAAGAATAATTAGGTTGAAATAAAACCAGAGGTTTTACAATAGTATTTATTTTGAGTTATAATAGATCCAATAAAAGTTAAAGATTCATACCCCCCCTAATGGGTTACTCGGTAATTGTTGGCGATTCTACTCTTTTAATTAAAATCCCTAATGAACGTTCACTAATAGCAGCTACAAATTTTTTGTTGTTAGAAAGTGATGGTTCGTAATCCGTTGCGTTAAAGAATGTAATGTAGTTTTTAGATTTTATATCAACCATACCCGATGCAGGACCAGGGAAGGTGGCAAACAATTGATTATCATTCAAAAGCATTCGAGTCGCAAAGATTTTACGATCGTAAATTAATTTAAACTGTTGAGTTTTTAAATCTAAGGTATAAATTCCGTTTGATGATTTGATTAACAAATGGTCAGAATCAAATTGCAATCCTTCAATAGTATGCGCTAACGTTACAAAAGATGTAATTTCACCAGTTGAGATGGTTAATTTTTGGAGGGTGTTTTTATCTATTTTGTTAACAAACAACATGGTGTCGCTATCTATAAAATCAAAGAATAATAATTCTCCTTTATAGATTATTTTTGTTTTTTCGATTTTGAAATCATATACTCTAATGTCATAATCAAAAAAACCGTTGGGGCTATATTTGAAATGCGTTTGATAAGCTACAGCATTTGTTTCCGGCAAAAATATAGGAGAATCAATATAACGATCTCTCTCAAAAGTGATTTGTTGCATTGGTATATCAATAGTGGGATCCAAAAGATAATTTGCTACAAAAAAATTGTTTTGGGTTTCTACTAAATGTATGCTATCTAACGGAATACGATATAAATTATTATTACCTGCTGCAGGAGAAATATACACAATGTATTTATCGTCATTAGACCAATCAATCCACGAATCATGATACGATCGTGTAATTAAACACACATCGGAAGGTGTTAAATCATTTATAGTCTGAATAACTTTTTGTTTCTTTTGACCAAACAAGTGGGTCAAAAGAAACAAGGTTATAACAGTAGTATAGATTTTAGTCATCAAATACGGTTTTCACAAATTTAACGAATTTGTGGCGTTAAATTTATTTTTTTCGTAATTCGAAAATATCTTTTCTTCGGTCTTTTAAATTTCTAACACTTCCAAATTGATTTAACTCGCGTAATAAATCGATATCTACATCGGCTATTAAAATCATTTCGGTATTGGTTGTCGCTTCGGCTTTGATACCATTAGCCGGAAATGAAAAATCACACGGTGTAAATACCATAGATTGCGCAAATTGAATATCCATATTGTGCACTTTAGGTAAATTACCTACACTACCTGCAATGGCAACGTAACATTCGTTTTCGATGGCTCTTGCTTGCGCACAATGCCGTACTCTTGAATAGCCATTTTGTGTATCGGTCAAAAACGGAATAAACAAAATATCCATTCCATCATCGGCTAATAATCGGCTTAATTCAGGAAATTCAGAATCATAGCAAATTAAAATCCCAATTTTTCCACAATCGGTGTCAAATGATCTTAGCTCACTACCACCTTGTAATCCCCAAATTTTTGCTTCGTCAGGAGTAACATGTAATTTTTCGTAACGTTCTGTACTTCCGTCTCTTCGGCACAAATATCCTACATTATAAAGTAGACCGTCTTTTATTTCGGGCATACTTCCAGTGATGATATTGATGTTGTAAGATATCGCTAATTGTGAAAATTTTTGAACGATTTCAGAAGTGTATTTAGCGAGTTCGCGTATGGCATCCGCTTCGGAAAGATGATTGTTTTCCGCCATTAACGGTGCGTTAAAAAACTCAGGGAATAATGCAAAATCAGAACGGTATCCCGAAACGGCATCCACAAAAAACTCGGCTTGTTGCATCAAGTCGTCAAAGTTTTTGTACGGACGCATTTGCCATTGTATTAATCCTAAACGTACAATTGATTTATTACGGGCAACTTGTTTGGATTTTTTGGTGTAATAGATGTTATCCCACTCTAATAATACGGCATATTCGTTAGAGGCTTCATCTCCTTCGAGGTAGCCTTTTAATACTTTTGAGGGGTGAAAGTCATTTGAGATCTGAAAATTTAATACCGGATCATAAATCTCTTTTCGTTTTACTTTTTCAATATATTCTTTTGGAGAAATCGTATCGGAGTATTTGTGAAAGTTAGGAATTCGACCACCAAAGGCAATACCTTTTAGGTTTAACTGCTCGCACAACTCTTTTCGATAATCGTATAATCGTCGTCCTAATCTCAATCCTCGGTACTCAGATTTGATAAAAACATCAATTCCGTACAATACATTTCCGTCGTCGGTATGGGTGTCGAAAGTGAAATTACCTGTTAATTCTTTATAAGTGTGGTGCTTTTCAAATTTATCGTAATCGACCATAATTGATAAAGCACATCCAGCAACTTGATTGTTAATTTTAATTACAACTTGACCTTTTGGGAATTTATCGATTAAAACCTTAATATTTTCTTCCGTCCAATAAGATCCAGGCATTGTTGCGTAAGCCTCAATCATTGCGGATTTTAGTTCTTGATAATCGTTTATTGTTAAATAATGTAACTCGATATTTTCGATAGTCTTAATCATACTTTTTGTATTAAAAATCAATTATAAAAGTACTTATACACTAGTAATAATCAATCGGTTTTTAAATAAAGAAATCAAAGTGTTATTCACAATTTAAAACACTTTTTTTATCTAAAGTATTATTTAGAAAAACGATGTAACATAAAAACAACAGTTGAGAGTAGTATAAAAGCACCAATTTGATGGGCTAACCCCAATAAAATCGGCACACTATACATAAGGGTAAAAACACCTAATATAAATTGTAATCCAACAACGATTAAGGCAAGGTGTAAAAGCCGTTGTTGCGTGGTATCAAGTGTAAATTTTCGAGCTTTAAAAAATAAAAACAAAAGTAATCCAACAACAATATAAGCCAATGTGCGGTGGACCAATTGCACACCGCTTTTTCCTTCAATTAGGTTTAAAATTAGTGTTGGTTGTTCGATAAATACACTTTCGTGAATCCATTGGTTTTCGTTCATGGTTGGCCAGGTGTTGTGGATTTTACCTGCGTCTAATCCTGCGACAAATCCGCCATACATGATTTGTATGAGTAGTACAATTAGTAGTAATCGTGTTATATTCCGTAAAGGTAAGATTGCTTGTTTTTTATCGGTATAAATAATATTTAACGCTGTATTCAAAGTCAACGAAAAAGTTATAAATGCCGTGATAAGGTGTAAGGCTAAACGATAATGACTGACATCGGGGCGATCAATCAAACCACTTTTGACCATATACCAGCCAAAAAAACCTTGTAAAGCTCCCATAAACAATAGTACAAGACATTGTTTAATTATGGAAGGGGAAAGTTTTTTCTTAATTAAAAAATAAAGAAAAGGCAGTATAAATACGATTCCGATTATGCGACCTATAAACCTGTGAAACCATTCCCAAAAGTAAATTTGTTTGTAGTCGCTAAGTGTAAAATCATTGTATTGATTGATTTTTTGGTATTCTGGAAATTTTTGGTAATCCTCATAGGCAATTTGCCATTTTTCTTCGGTAAGAGGAGGGAAGGTGTCGGTAACTAAATGCCAATCCGTCATAGATAATCCAGAATTGGTTAATCGTGTAATACCCCCAACGATCACCATAATAAATAATAATAAACATCCTGAAAACAACCAAATAATAACACTTTTGTTTTTCATCTGATTTATATTTTAATAGTTAATCCCATTTTAGCGGCTTTTTGCATCATTAAATCATATGCTTCGTTATAATTATTAGGAATTTCGCCTTCTAAAATGGCTTCTTTGATTATATTTTTGAGTTGACCAATTTCTTTACATGGTTTTAAATCAAATAAACGCATAATTTCTTCACCCGTTATGGGTGGTTGGAAATTCCGAACTTGATCTCGCTCTTCAACTTCAACAATTTTTTGCCGAACAATTTTAAAGTTGTTATGATATTTTTCGAATTTTTTAGGGTTTTTGGTCGTGATATCAGCTTCGCAAAGCGTCATTAAATCTTCAACATCTTCTCCTGCATCAAAAACCAACCGACGTACGGCTGAATCAGTAACGATATCTTGTGCTAATACTATCGGTCGTGAACTCATTCGAACCATTTGTTGTACAAATTTCATCTTGTTATTAAGCGGCATATGCAACCTTTGAAATAAGGTTTTCACCATTTTGCTTCCCACAAATTCATGCCCGTGAAACGTCCATCCAACTTTTTGATTAAATTTTTTGGTAGGAGCTTTGCCTATATCATGTAGTAATGCTGCCCAGCGCAACCAAAGGTTGTCAGTATGTTGTGCGATATTATCAACAACTTCTAGTGTATGATAAAAATTGTCTTTATGCCTTTGTCCGTCAACTTCTTGAACACCTTGTAAGTTAGTTAGTTCAGGTAATATATGGTGTAACAACCGAGTTTGGTGTAGCAGTAAAAAACCAACCGATGGGACTGGGCAGGCGAGTATTTTATTGAGTTCGTCTACTATACGTTCTCCTGAAATGATTTTGATACGTTCATTATTACGTGTGATGGATTCGATAGATTCAGAATCAATCGTAAAATTTAATTGTGTAGCGAATCGGATGGCGCGCATCATTCGTAGCGGATCGTCAGAATAGGTAATATCAGGATTTAATGGAGTGCGAATGATTTTGTCGGATAAATCTTGAATTCCGTTAAAGGGATTGATTAAGTCACCATAATTTTTTTCATTTAAAGAAATTGCCAACGAGTTTATTGTAAAATCTCGTCGGTCTTGATCATCTTTAAGAGTACCGTCTTCAACAATGGGATTGCGGCTGTCGGTTTGATACGATTCTTTGCGAGCGCCTACAAATTCGATATCAATATCTTGGTAGCGCAACATGGCGGTACCATAATTTTTAAATACCTGTACTTTGGGTTTGTGTGGCAATGCTTCTGACACCGCAAGTGCTAAGTCGATACCGCTACCAATTGCTACGATATCAATATCTTTTGAATCCCCTCGTTTTAATAAGTAATCTCGTACAAAACCACCTATAACGTAACTATCAACGTTGAGTTGTTTAGCTGTAGCAGAAATTATGGAGAATATAGGGTGTTGTATGGCTTTTAAATAATTCATAATAAATACAATACGTTTATTTTATTCACGTATAACTTTTACTTGGCTGTCACGTGTTATTTTAATAATTGTTGAAGGTTTTTTAGCGGATTGTTCTTTTCCGAAATTGACAACGTGATCAACATTATTTATGATTTCAGAACTGATTTCTTTATAAGTTAATGGAGTTGCCGCGCCAGAAATATTAGCAGAAGTAGATACAATAGGTTTTTTAAATCGTTCTAATAATTTATTGCAAAAAGGGTCTTTATTAACCATACGAACTCCTAAAGTATCATCAGCCGCGATTAAAGTAGGAGCGATGTTTTTGGGTTTATCTAAAATAAGTGTTGTTGGATTTTCCGAAAGTTCAATAATTTGCCAAGCCACTTCGGGGATGTCGTTAAATAAATAATGCATCATGCGATCTCCATTGGTAAGCACAATCATACTTTTGTCCGAGGCTCTTTGTTTTAATTGAAATAGTTTTTGAATCGCCTCAGGATTGGTAGCATCACAACCGAGTCCCCAAACGGTATCGGTAGGATACAAAATAATCCCCCCGTTTTTTAAAACTTCTAACGCTTTTTCAATTTCTTCAATCATTTTTTTAAATTAAGATGTAGATCATTTCGCTACAAAATTACGCATTATAGCAACTTAAAACAGGGAATCGCCACTAAAAAAATTATATGGTCTTTTTTTAAAAAGTATAGGTAAATATATTATTAAAGTTATATTTGTTTCCCGTAATATTAAAAATGACTATTCGGCTTAACCAAATGGCTGATTTCTAGAATATGAAAGCATCTGTTATACTTAGTACCTACAATTCCGAAGCATGGCTCGAGAGAGTTCTTGTCGGTTTTTCTGTACAAACAGAAACAGACTTTGAGTTACTGATTGCTGATGATGGTTCACGAGAAGCGACGAAGATATTGATTGATTCGTACAAAAAAATACTTACGATGCCTTTGGTACACGTTTGGCAAGAAGATAATGGTTTTCAGAAATCTCAAATATTAAACAAAGCAATCGTTACAGCAAAAAGCGATTATTTGATCTTTACAGATGGAGATTGCGTACCTCGTAAAGATTTTGTAGCGACGCATTTAGAAAAAAAATCAAGAGGGTATTTTTTATCGGGAGGGTATTTTAAATTGTCGGAAGCAGTTTCTAACTTAATTACCAATCAAGATATTAAAGATCAAAAATGCTTTTCTATTGACTGGTTAAAATCCAAAGGATTGAAACGGTCATTGATAAAATCAGCAAAATTAACTTCAAAGGGGTGGTTTTCAGAGTTTATGAATTTGATTACACCAACAAAAGCAACCTGGAATGGCCATAACACCTCTGGATACAAACAAGATGTTATCGCCGTGAATGGTTTTAACGAAGATATGCAGTATGGCGGATTAGATCGTGAGTTGGGTGAACGTTTGTTTAATTTGGGTTTGAAATCAAAGCAAATACGTTATAGCGCTATTTGCATTCATTTGGATCACGACAGACAATACATGACCAGAGAGTCTATTCAAAAAAATCTTCAAATCCGAAAAAACACCGTTAAAAACAAGATTATTTTTACTCCAAATGGGATTTTGAAGTAATCTAATTGCAATTTAGGTTGTCAGGAATTGTTACAATTGTACCATCAGAATAGATGTTTCCACAAAATTTAACCTCATTATTAGTTGATAATCTAGGAAAGGAATTATTTCCGCAATTACTAAAAATATTATTATTTATAAGTACATTTTTCGCGGATGGACTTAAATAAAAAAAGATAGAACTATAGTTAAACGATTGATTACCTACGAAAATTAAATTTTTATCTAAATTATCGCCTTCTATTCCTGAACCAAAAGAGCCTAATAAAGACGTTTGATCTTTTTTGTTATCGTTTCTAAAATAATTATTATTGATTGTAAGATTACCAGCCCCCCAAGAAAATGTAATTGTTCCTTCACTGTGTTTGGATTTTAGGTTACTCACTCGATTAAAGTTTTCGACCGTGTTATTACTAAAAAAAGCAGGGGTGTTATCTTCTAAGGTTTGATCATTTACACTGGTATGAAAAGCAGATCCATCTCCGCCATCAAAGTGATTATTGTTTATGTTTATTCCGTGACCTACAATACATTCGTTTCCAATATCAATAAATTTACAATTGGTTATTTGAGATCCTTCACCGTGAAGTATAATTGTGGCGCAATACGTCCAACTATCACTAACAGTGTTGTTTGTGCCGTTTCCATCAAAAATAATGTTTTTGATTAAAATATGTTTGTTTGAGCCTGCATTTCCGCTCTCAGATGTGTCTGAACTAGGTAATCCAACAATTAAAGGGTAATTTTTTCCTACGATTGTACCGGCAGGGAAATTACTATTCCCTCCGTATGTTTTTTTAAAAGCATGAAATAATGTAATTGTATTTCCATTAATTGATATGATTTTTCTTTCATCAACGATATCATCACCAGAAGAGCTTGTAATTAAAGAGATTAGATCCCCAATTTTAAATAATGAAGGATTTGCTACTTCGATAGAATTTCCTCCAGAATATTGTTTTGTGAGTTTGGATGTAGTTTGGTCAGAATTAGCCCTCTTAAGGGTTGACATATTACCTATAATACTCAAATTTTGATAATCTTTTAATTGTAAACTTGATGTAATAGTGTAAGTAGTGTTAGGTTCTAAACAAACGCAATTATTACTACCAGCTTTGTCTATAGCGTTTTGAATAATTTCAGTATCATCAACAGAATCAGCATCTTGTTTAAACACTTCAACACATTTTTTAGCACTAGATTTTTGAGTATTTTTTTCCTGAACCAGTTTACCATCAATTTTAGTTAAGTTTAGAAATGCACCTCCGTCACTTCCTATTTCAAGTGTATTGTTTGGATCGGAACTAATAACTTTAGCTTTGTTGATATTGCCTTCTCCGTCATTATGTGTGATGGTCCCGTTTGATTTATTTTGAATAAATTCAGGTTTTGTTTTAAAAAAGTAAACTCCACCGTCACCACCTATTTTTATAGAATTATCAGCGTCTTTACTAAGTATGTTAGCGGATATTATTTTACCGTCTCCGTTATCAAAATTAATTTTACCGGATTTTAAATCTTGGCTAAATACACTTTTGTTAAATTTAAAATATGTTCCTCCATCGCTTCCTATTATTATAGAATTATCGGCGTCTTTACTAAGTGTGTTAGCAATACTAATTTTACCATCACCGTTGTCGAAATTAATTTCCCCGGATTTAATATTTTGACTAAAAATACTTTTATTAAATTTAAAATAGGTTCCGCCGTCACTTCCAAGTTGTAGTGTATTATCGGCATCAGTACTGATAATTGGAGCGCTAATTGTTTTTCCAGCTCCATCATCATGTGTAATAACCCCCGTATTTTTATCAAATTTAAAGACAGATGTAGTACTGTTTTTAGCATACAAAGCATACGGTACACTAGATAATTGACTTATTCCTATTTCTTTAAATCCAGTTTCGTTTAAGTCGATTTCTACTCGAGTAAAATAATTATGGCTACTCCAATCGATAGTTGAAAAATTTCCGTACTCGATACTTCCTAATCCAATTTTAACAGCAAATAAACCTAATTTAGATGTATTTGTTTGGTGGATTTCACTATAGATAGCATTTCCAGTTTCAAAATCTTGTACGATAGATATTCGTAATCTAATGGATTTTTCAACAACGGGTAACCCAGATTTTTCGCGCGCAACACCTTGGTAATTAAAAAAAGGTGTCGTTTGTGAATAAACAGCATTAAAAACGAGTAACAATAGAAAGTATCTATGTTTCATAAATTTATTGTTTTACAACTTTAAATGTTTTTTGAAATTTATTTTGAATAAAATTAAAACTTATAAAATAAGTGCCGACAGTATAATTTCGTAAATCAATTTTTTCAAAAACCATATCACCAAAGATTATTTTAGAGTTTAAAATTCGACCACTAACGTCCGAAATCGTAATTTCAACATCAGAATCTTGCGAAATATCAACATTTGCAATTACCCAATCTGAAGTTGGGTTAGGAGATAGACTGATTTTAAGATTCGGAATTCCAGAATTAAAAAGAACAATATCTGTTGGTTGTAAGTAGCCTTGAGTTATCAGAGTGTCATAATCAGTAATTGTTGTAATTGAAAAATCACCAATAATCCAATCAATAGTATAATTATCGAAAGTATCAGAATTATTTCCTGTTGAAATAATATTTCGACCTAAAGATTGACTTTGGACACCCCAAGAACTAAGAGATATAATTAAAAGGATGATATTTAAACATCTCATCATTTAGCAATTTAAACTTTGATTGATTGAAAAATGTGCAAATATAATTTTAAATAATAACTATAAATGCTAATAATATTTTAAATAAGATGTTTAGATGTGTTAAATATTCTATAAAAATAAATAGGTTTTACGACAAAGTGAAACATAATTTTTCTATTTTTATGGCAATTTTGAAACTCATAAAAAAATGTTAAAGCAAACTAGAATAGTAATCGAAAACGTATATCCACAATTAGACGGTGGTATAAATCCAATAAAACGAATTGTAGGTCAACAAATTGATGTCACAGCTGATATTTTAGCAGACGGGCACGATGTGGTTCAGAGTTCTGTACGATTTAAGAATGAGGCAGACAATGAATGGAGTGAAGCCCGCATGTATAGTGTTGGAAATGAAGTATTCAAAGGACATTTTAAGGTTGAAAAGCAAGGTTTTTATAGCTATTATGTTGAGGCTTGGATTGATTACTCTTTAAGTTGGGTACATGGTACAAAGCGAAAAATAGCTGATGGGCAGTATGTACGCTCAGAATTGTTAGAAGGAGCGGAGTATATCAAAAATATTGTTGAAAAAGTAGACGATCAAGAAAAACAGTTTTTGCACGAAATGATTCATTTCTTTTCGGATGAAAATGAATACCACCATGGGATTGATTTTCATAAACTGGATATTCTAAATAATATTTTTCACAAATATCCTGAAAAAATATTAGCCAATACCTCTGCGGAGTTAAAGGTGTATGTGGATCGCAAAAAAGCATTATTCAGTACATGGTATGAGTTTTTTCCAAGATCAGCCTCTAAAGAAGAAGGACGACACGGTACTTTTAAAGACTGCGAACATATTTTGCCGAAAGTTGCAGAAATGGGGTTTGATACCTTATATTTTCCTCCAATCCATCCCATAGGAGAGGTAAATAGAAAAGGAAAAAACAACGCCACTCATGCAAATCCAAATGATGTAGGTTCTCCTTGGGGGATAGGCTCTCAATTTGGAGGTCATAAATCAACACATCCGCAATTAGGTAGTGTAGAAGATTTTAAAGCGCTAGTGCAACGTGCAAAAGAGTATGATATTGAAGTTGCAATGGATTATGCTTTGCAAGCTGCGCCCGATCATCCATATGTAAAAGATAATCCAAAATGGTTCAAATGGAGACCCGATGGAACAGTACAATACGCTGAAAACCCACCTAAAAAATATCAGGATATTCAGCCAATTTACTTTGAAAGTAAAGAATGGAAAAAATTATGGAAAGAATTATTAGACATCACACTATTTTGGATTGAAGAATGCGACATAAAGGTGTTTAGGGTTGATAACCCCCATACAAAACCATTTTACTTTTGGGGTTGGTTGATTAGTGAAATCAAAAAGAAACATCCAGATGTGTTGTTTTTGGCGGAAGCTTTTACCAATCAAAAAACAATGATGGAATTGGCGAAGCAAGGATTTACACAATCCTATACCTATTACACTTGGAGAACAAGTAAGTCAGAGTTGACAGACTACGTTAATGAATTAACTAAAACAACTTTTAGAGAGTTTTTTAGACCTAATTTTTGGGCAAACACACCGGATATTAATCCGGGTCATTTGCAAGGAGGTAACGAAGCAATACACATGATTAGATATTTTTTATCAGCCACACTAAGTTCTAATACAGGTATTTATGGTCCTGTATTTGAACAAATGGTTTCTTCTGCTTTACCAGGGAAAGAAGAGTATTTAGATTCTGAAAAATACCAAATTCGCCATTGGGATTGGTATGTTGAAAATAAATTAACAACTATAATTGGTAAAATTAATCGTATCCGAAAAACTCAAAGTTCGCTTCAGCAAACTAATAATATTCAATTTTGTGACATTGATAATGACAACATGATTGCATTTTATAAGTTTGACGACAACCGAGAAAATGAGACATTAATGATCGCATCATTGGATTCGCATCATACGCAACAAGGTTGGGTTAAATTACCGTTGCATCAATTAGGTGTTCATGAAGGGCACCGATTAGAGATGCAGGATTTAATAACAGGTAATACTTTTTCATGGGATAAAGAATGGTGTTTTGTGGAGTTAAACCCAGGACTGCCTTTTCATTTATTCAAAATCAATAAATAAAAAACATCAGATGGACATATCTGGATTAGAAAATTTTAAAGTTCCTTTTGTATTTGATACCGCGTGGGAAAATGTGTTTGAGGATAGTGAGTTTAAAAACATTTTATCATCCAACGTATTAGAGCAATATGTAGTTAGTAAAAGATGGTTTGGAGGAAAATCAAGTACCTTAAAGTATATTGATATTATCGATTTGTTTAAAGTTAATTCGGAAGAATCGACCTATTACGGTCTGTTGTTGGAAGTTAATTTTAAAGAAGCTTTTTATCAAAATTATTTCATGCCAATAGCATTTGTTTCTGATTATTCCAAAGCCGATCGCGTAGTTGCACCTATGGTTTTAAATGGAGTTGAGGGGTATATTATTGATGCTTTGCATGAAGAAGATTTTCGAAAGCTCATTTTTGATAAAATAAAAAACTCGAGCTTACAAGAAGATTCTACTACATTAAAGTATCATGGTAGTAATTCATTATTAGGAGAAGAGTATACTTCATCTCGATTTATGGGCGTTGAACAAAGTAATACGTCTATAATTTATAACGAAAAATTTGTAATGAAATTTTTCAGACGCATCTATTATGATACAAACCCTGATTATGAGGTAAATCGTTTTTTATCGGAAACCATGAAATTCGAATATACTCCAAAATACAAAGGGAGTATTAATTTTAGATCAAACAATGAAGACATCACATTAGCATTAATGCAAGAGATGGTTGAAAACCAAGGTGATGCGTGGGAATTCATGAAAGGAGAGATGTTGCAAGTTTTTAAAAATTTAGAATTAAAAAAGGTTAAGATTTACGAATTACCCGATACCGAATTATTTAAAAGATTAGCAATAGCCGATGTTCCCGAACCCATTAAAGAATGGGTAGGTAAAGGCATGTTTCAGCGAATAAAAACATTAGCGATACGTACAGCTCAAATGCACATCGCTTTAGGTAGTGATATCCACGATACCGCATTTACCCCAGAAAGATATAACGGTGATTACACCGTATGGCTTAAAAACCGATTAACCTACCAATTCCAAAACAGAATCAACACCATCGAGAATAATCTTCACAAATTAGATGGATTAGCATTAGAATTAGCACATAAATTTTTAGATCATAAAAAAGAAATTCGGAAACATTTTTTAAGTTTCGATTGGCATAAGATGAAAAGTGAACGAATTCGTATCCACGGAGATTATCACTTAGGACAAATATTAGTAAACGGAGATGATTTTTATTTGTTAGATTTTGAGGGAGAACCCGAGAATACGATTATGGACCGAAAAGTAAAACAACCCCCATTAAAAGATGTAGCAGGATTGTTTCGATCGTTTCATTATTCAATATATGCAACCATTTTCAATAACCCCGAAGAATTCCCTTTTGAGCAAAAAGATTTATTTCACGTAGGGGAATTGTTAAATAAATATTTGATGGGTGTATTTTTACACTATTACGTAAATCTTGTGCGATCAAACAACTTAGATATCGGTTATATGCCAGAGATAGATTTCTTTTTGAGATATTGCATGCTAGAAAAAGCGGTATACGAATTAGGATACGAATTAAATTCAAGACCCAAATGGGCTGTTATTCCGTTAGAAGGGATTGCAAGTATAATGGAATATTAATATAAACAGTAAACATGAGCAACGTAATTTCACATTCGTTATTTTCTGAATTTGACATCAGTTTATTTAAAGCAGGAAAACATTTTAGATTGTACGAAAAATTAGGATCACACGTTACCGAAGTCGATGGCGTAAAAGGCGTTTATTTTGCCGTTTGGGCTCCATCAGCTAAACACGTATCGGTAGTTGGAGATTTTAATTATTGGTTAGAGGGCGACCACCCTTTAAATGTACGTTGGGATGGATCAGGTATTTGGGAAGGATTTATTCCAAATTTAGAAGTAGGATCACGATACAAGTACAAAATCCATTCGCACCACAACAATATCAAGACCGAAAAAGTAGATCCATTTGCACGTTATTGTGAAACACCACCTAAAACAGCTTCCATTGTTTGGGACGCTAATTATCAATGGAACGATACTTCGTGGATGCAAAAACGAGCAGAAGTAAATAGTTTAGAAAAACCGTTTTCGGTATATGAAGTGCATTTGGGTTCGTGGAGAAAAAGAATTGAAGAGAACCGATCACTAACTTACAGAGAATTAGCTGAAGAATTGGTTGCTTACGTTAAAGAAATGCAATTCACCCACGTAGAGTTAATGCCAATAATGGAATATCCGTACGATCCTTCATGGGGATATCAATTGGTAGGATATTTTGCACCAACTTCCCGCTTTGGTGAACCTGAGGATTTTAAATTTTTAGTAGATACGTTACACAAAAATGAAATTGCGGTAATTTTGGATTGGGTACCGTCTCATTTTCCAAGTGATGCACACGGATTAGGCTTTTTTGATGGCTCACATTTGTATGAGCATCCAGATATGCGTAAAGGATATCATCCCGATTGGAAAAGTTTGATTTTTAATTATGGGCGCAATGAAGTACGTGCCTTTTTAATCAGTAACGCTGCTTTTTGGATGGATCAATATCATATTGATGCCTTGCGAGTAGATGCAGTTGCATCGATGTTGTATTTGGATTATTCACGTGAAGATGGGGAGTGGGAACCAAATATCTATGGCGGACGCGAAAATTTAGACGCCGTTTCTTTCTTAAAAGAATTTAATGAAGAATTGTATAAATCCTTTAACGGAATACAAACCATAGCTGAAGAATCAACATCCTACCCAATGGTATCCCGACCAACATTTGTGGGCGGTTTAGGTTTTGGTATGAAATGGATGATGGGGTGGATGCACGACACTTTAGAATACTTTAAAAAAGAGCCAATATACAGAACGTACCATCAAAATGACATTACCTTTAGTATGACCTATACGTTTACCGAAAACTTTATGCTACCCTTATCTCACGATGAAGTTGTATATGGTAAACAAGCGATGTTATATAAAATGCCTGGAGATGAATGGCAACGTTTTGCCAATTTAAGAGCCTTGTACGGTTATATGTTTACACATCCAGGAGCCAAATTATTGTTCATGGGAGGTGAATTTGGGCAAAGTAGCGAATGGAATTTTGAACAAAGTTTGGATTGGCATTTACTAGAGTACGATTTTCATAAAGGAATCAAGCAAGTAATCACCAACTTAAATAAATTATACCGATCAGAACCTGCATTGTATGAGAAGCAATTTTCTCAAGAAGGGTTTCAGTGGATTAATTATGGAGATGCTCAAAACTCTGCATTGTCGTATATCCGAAAAGGAAACGACGAGAAAGATAATCTCTATATAGTTTGTAATTTTACACCTGTATTACGCGAAAATTACCGTTTTGGTGTAGATAAACCAGGGAAATTACATGAGATATTTAATTCAGACGAGGCAATATATAGTGGTTCAGGAGTTTCAAATCCGATAGTAAAAATCGAAAAAGAAGAACGAGATGGAAAACCGTATTCAGCAGTCATAAATTTACCACCATTAGGTGTTTCCGTTTTCAAAATAAAAAAATAAATATAAATTATTATTAAGATTAGCACAGCATGATTATAAATACCGAGTTGGAATACAAAGGAAATCAGTTTCCTAATGAAGTAGTCGAGTTTAAAAAAGATTCAGAATCGTTTTATTTTTATTCAAAAAATGATGTAATCCTAAAAATCTCCATTTTAAGAGATAGTGTAATTCGTTTTAGATACGCAACTGAAGGCGTGTTTCAACCTGATTTTTCGTACGCCATTGACGACGATTACGCCCAAGGTTATAATGTTCTAGATTTTGAAGATCGGTTAGATTATTTTGCAATACGCACCAATAAAGTAGAATGTCGTATACGCAAAGAAGATATGCGAATTTCGATATTAGATTTGACTGGTAAAATGATTTTAGAGGACGAAATCGGTTTTCACTGGGAAGAATCGTATGAAAATGGCGGAAATATTGTTAAAATGACCAAATTTTCAGCCGAAGGCGAATGTATTTATGGAATGGGAGACAAAGCATCGCACACCAATTTAAAAGGCCGTCGTTTAGAGAATTGGGCAACCGATTCGTATGCGTTCTCTAAAGATCAAGAACCGTTATATAAGATAGTTCCATTTTATATGGGATTACACCACGATATGACTTACGGAGTGTTTTTTGACAATACATTTAGATCATTTTTTGATTTTAGTCACGAAAGAAGGGGGATTACCAGCTTTTGGGCAGACGGGGGAGAGATGAACTATTATTTTATCTACGGGCCGGATATGCCTGATGTGGTAGAGTCGTACACCGATTTAACAGGAAAACCAGAATTACCGCCTTTATGGACATTAGGATACCACCAATGTAAATGGAGTTATTATCCCGAAAGTAAAGTAAAAGAAGTAACCAATAAGTTTAGAGAATTACAAATACCATGCGATGCTATTTATTTAGATATCGATTATATGGAAGGTTTTAGATGTTTTACTTGGAGTAAAGAATACTTTCCGAATCCTAAAAAGATGGTAGATGAGCTTACCGAAAAAGGATTCAAAACCATTGTAATTATCGATCCAGGAATTAAAATAGACAAAGAATATTCTGTTTACACAGAAGCTGTTGAAAATGGTTATTTCTGTAAACGAGCAGATGGTCCATACATGAAAGGTAAAGTGTGGCCGGGAGAATGTAATTTTCCAGATTACACCAATCCAAAAGTTAGAGAGTGGTGGGCAGGATTATTTAAAGAACTAATTGCAGATGTAGGGGTAAAAGGAGTTTGGAATGATATGAACGAACCTGCGATTATGGACGTACCAACCAAAACATTTCCATTAGATGTACGGCATAATTATGATGGGTTACATAGTAGTCATCGCAGAGCACATAATATCTACGGAACACAAATGGCACGTGCCACTTACGAAGGTGTAAAACGTTTCGCTTTCCCAAAAAGACCGTTCGTAATTACACGATCGGCTTATTCAGGAGCGCAACGATACGGATCTTCTTGGACGGGTGATAACGTAGCATCATGGGAACATTTATGGATAGCCAACATACAAGTACAAAGAATGTGTTTGAGCGGTATGAGTTTTACCGGAACTGATATTGGTGGATTTGCCGAACAACCAACAGGTGAGTTGTACGTACGTTGGATTCAGTTAGGTGTATTTCATCCATTTTGTAGAACACACTCTTCAGGAGATCATGGCGATCAAGAACCTTGGGCATTTGACGATGAAGTAGTGGATATTACCCGTAAATTTATCGAAATCAGGTACCAATTATTACCGTATTTGTATACTATGTTTTATGATTACGTAAACGAAGGTACGCCGATGCTAAAATCATTGGTGTATTATGATCAACACGATAAACAAACACACAACCGTACAGACGAGTTTATTTTTGGTAAACACATGTTCGTGTGTCCAATATTAGAACCAAATGCACAAGGACGTCGTTTATATTTACCAAAAGGAAATTGGTATAACTTCTGGAATAGCGAGTTAACAATAGGAGGAAAAGAACAATATATAGCGACAGATTATGATCAAATTCCAATTTTTGTAAAAGAGGGAGCTATCATTCCAAGATATCCAATACAACAGTATGTTGGTGAAAAAAATATAGATGAATTAGCATTAGATATCTATTATAAAAATGGCAAAGAAAATTCAGATGTTTATGAAGACGAACAAGACGGATATGATTACAAAAAAGGAAGATTTTCTTTACGTCGTTTTAAATTATCAGGTAAAGCAGATCAAGTAATTATTACACAACATAAAGAAGGTAAATACCAAACAGAATATGATAATATTAAGATGTTGTTCCATGGATTACCATTTGAAATAGAATTGGTAAAGGTAGATAACGAAGAAGTAGATATTGATCTAATTAAATTAAATAAAGATAAAACGCTTCTAGTAGACAAAAACTTCATGCAAGTACAAATTATAGCAAAAACACAAATTATAGAATAATGAATAAACGAAGTAAGTTTTTTTTAGGATTAATATCTATATTGATTATCGCATGCGCAACAAATCCTATGACAGGTAAAAAAGTATTAAACTTTGTGCCAAATAGCCAATTATTTCCTTCATCATTTCAGCAGTATGATGAGTTTTTAAAAACAAATAAAGTAATCGTAGGTACACAAGACGCTAAAAACATAGAAATTGTAGGAAAACGAATTGCTGCTGCTGCCGCAAAATTTTTAAATGCAAGCGGTAACGGAGCTATTTTAAACGATTACCAATGGGAATATAAATTAGTAGAAGATAAATCTTTAAATGCATGGTGCATGCCAGGAGGTAAGATTGTCTTTTATTCAGGGATTTTACCCGTGTGTAAAAATTTAGATGGTATTGCAGTAGTTATGGGTCACGAAGTAGCTCACGCATTAGCCGATCACGGTGCGCAACGAATGAGTGCAGGACAATTACAGCAAATTGGCGGAGCAGGAATAGCTATTGCAACAGGAGGAAAATCCGAATCAACACAAGCGTTATGGATGCAAGCGTATGGATTAGGCAGTCAATTTGGAGCAATGTTACCTTTTAGTCGGAGTCATGAATCAGAAGCTGATATAATAGGACTAAAATTGATGGCTATTGCAGGATACAATCCAGAGGAGAGCGTACCGTTTTGGGAGCGAATGGGACAAAATTCAAGTGGAGAAGCCCCACCAGAATTCATGAGCACGCACCCATCACATGATACACGTATCAATAATTTAAGAAACGCAATACCAGAAGCAAAAGCTGCCGCGAAACAGTATGGTGTAGTTGGAAAATAATTTTAGACAATATTTTTACAAGTCGTATTTTTTGGCTTAATTTGTATCAATATTTAAGAAATGAAAATTAAAATCCAATACCATCATCATTCATTGCACACTATTGCTCAGGCGAGGTAATATGATTATGATGTAATACGTTATATTTTATGACCCGTTTGAGTATTCAAACGGGTTTTTATATTAAAATAAAGAAAATGAATACACTAAAAATAGCCATTCAAAAAAGTGGCAGATTAAACGAAGATTCCATCAATTTATTAAAGAGTTGTGGTATTTCAATCGTAAACGGAATAGATCAATTAAAAGTAGAAGCGACTAATTTTCCTTTAGAAGTGATGTTTTTAAGAAATTCGGATATTCCACAATATTTAAAAGACGGCGTAATTGATATTGCCATAATCGGAAGCAATTTGTTGTATGAAAAAGGAGAAGGCATTGGAGTAGTTGAAAAATTGGGGTTTTCTAAATGCAAAGTATCAGTAGCAACACCAAAAGATTTTAAATACAATACCATAAAAGACTTAGACGGTTTGCGTATCGCAACATCATATCCCAATACTGTAAATAAATTTTTTGAATCCAAAGGCGTAACAGTTGATTTACACCAAATATCAGGATCGGTAGAAATTGCACCCAATATTGGTTTAGCAGATGCTATCGTAGATATCGTTTCCAGTGGTAGTACGTTGTTTAAAAACAATTTAAAAGAAGTCGAACTGATTTTAAAAAGTGAAGCCGTATTAGCTGTTTCACCTAAAATATCAGCTGCAACTCAACAAATATTAAACAAATTACAATTTCGAATACAGGCAGTTTTACGAGCCAAAAAATCGAAATACATATTATTAAATGTGCCTAACGACAAAATAGCAACGATAAGCTCAATATTACCTGTATTAAAAAGTCCAACAGTAATGCCGTTAGCGCAATCAGGTTGGAGTAGTTTACATACAGTAATTGAAGAGGAAAAGTTTTGGGAAGTGATTGATGAATTGAAAGCCAATGGAGCTGAAGATATTTTAGTCTGTCCAATCGAAAAAATGGTACTTTAAACATTAAATTAATTCTGTCAACCTAAATATATTAGTATGAATAAAATATATAATCCTGCAAAAAATCAATGGTCCGAATTATTAAAGCGACCAACAAAATCAATTTGGGAAATTGAAGACGTTGTTAATGATGTTTTTGAAGAAGTACAAAATAGAGGAGACAAAGCTTTAATAGAATTAACCAAAAAGTTTGACAGTGTTACTTTGGATACATTTTATGTAACGGTTGAAGAAGTAAAGGAAGCACTTGATTTGGTTTCTTTAGAGTTGAAAGAAGCGATAATGATCGCTCATTCAAATATTAAAAAATTTCATGCAGCCCAAAAAACAGAACGTTTATATGTAACTACATCCGATGGAGTACAATGCTGGCAAGAAAAACGACCGATACAAAAGGTAGGTTTGTATATACCAGGGGGTACAGCGCCTTTATTTTCAACCGTATTAATGTTAGCGGTACCTGCTAAAATTGCAGGTTGTAGAGAGATTGTATTGTATTCACCACCTGACGAAAACGGAAAAGTACACCCAGCAATTTTATTTGCAGCTCATTTATGTGGTGTGACTAAAATTGTTAAATTAGGTGGTATCCAGGCTATAGCAGCAATGACTTTTGGAACAGTGACTTTGCCAAAAATGTCTAAAATTTTTGGACCTGGTAATCAATTTGTAACCATAGCCAAACAATTAGCAACCAAACACGGTATCGCAATTGATATGCCTGCAGGACCCTCTGAGGTTTTAGTTGTGGCAGACGATACAGCTAACCCATCGTTTGTAGCGGCCGATTTATTATCACAATCGGAGCACGGTGGTGATAGTCAAGTAGTTTTGGTTTCAACATCTAAAAAATTAATTGATTTAGTAGAAGCTGAAATAGAAAAGCAAATTATTGATTTACCTCGAAAAGACATTGCAATACAAGCAATTGCAAACTCAAAATTAATATATGTAGAGAACGATGAAATCGCACTTGAAATAATCAATGAATACAGCCCCGAACATCTTATTGTATGCTCAGCAAATGAGAATTTTTATGTAGAACACGTAGAGAATGCTGGTTCTACATTTTTAGGTAATTACACACCCGAAAGCGCAGGAGATTATTTGACAGGAACAAACCACACATTGCCTACAAATGGTTATGCAAAAAATTATAGCGGCGTTAGTTTGGACAGTTTTATGAAATCGATGACTTTTCAAAAAATTTCTAGTAAAGGCATCCAAAACATAGGGAAATATATCGAAGTAATGGCAGAAGCCGAAGGATTAGACGGACACAAAAATGCCGTTACAATCCGATTAAATGCATTAAAAAATGAAAACTAATTTTTCATTAGAATATCTGGTTCGACCTAATATTTTAAAATTAAAACCATATTCGTCAGCTCGAGATGAGTTTAAAGATTTTGC
This sequence comes from uncultured Flavobacterium sp., assembly GCA_964420215.1. GTDB lineage: Bacteria > Bacteroidota > Bacteroidia > Flavobacteriales > Flavobacteriaceae > Flavobacterium. The sequence continues at coordinate 26,396 of CAYQSQ010000007.1, forward strand.
TGAGTTAGATATGGTTTTTTTGGATGCTAATGAAAACCCCTATGAAAATGGTGTCAATCGCTATCCAGATCCACAACAACGCAACTTAAAATCTATTTTAGCTGCCCAAAAAGGCATTGCAACCGATCAGATTTTATTAGGTAACGGAAGCGATGAAGTGTTGGATTTGTTATACAGAGCTTTTTGTGAACCATCTGTAGATAACGTCATCACTTTACCGCCAACTTATGGAATGTACAATGTGTTGGCAAACATAAACAACATTCAAGACAAGCAAGTTGTTTTAACCTCAGATTTTGAACCCAACGTTGACGAAATTTTAAAAAATGTTGACGAGCATACCAAAATGATTTTTTTATGTTCGCCCAACAATCCCACAGGAAATGTTTTTTCAGACGAAAGTGTATTGATGTTATTGCACGGGTTTAACGGTTTGGTAGTAATTGACGAGGCATATATTGATTTTTCAGAAGCCGAAACGTGGTTACACGCCATTAACGAGTTTCCTAATTTGGTCATTACACAAACCTTGTCAAAAGCCTATGGTTTAGCGGGTATTCGTTTGGGTATTTGTTACGCTTCCCCAGAAATAATAGCAATTTTAAATAAAATAAAACCTCCATATAATGTAAACGAATTAACGCAACAACGCGCCATTAAGCGATTACAAGAAATTGACGTAATCGAAAAAGAAGTCGAAGCTATTTTGGAAGAAAAAGACAATTTAGAAGCCACGTTAAAAACCTTGTCTTTTGTTTCGGTAGTTTATCCATCAGAAGCTAATTTTATATTAGCCAAAGTAGATGATGCTACCCAACGATACAACCAATTAGTAGCCAAAGGCATTGTAATTCGTAACCGAACCACACAAGAATTATGTAAAAATTGCTTGCGTTTTACGGTTGGAACTCCCGAAGAAAATAAAAAATTAATAGAAGCTTTACGCAGTTTATAAGATGAAAAAAGTATTATTTATCGATAGAGATGGAACGATAGTAATTGAACCACCTGTTGATTATCAATTAGATAGTTTAGAAAAATTAGAGTTTTATCCCAAAGTATTTCAGTATTTATCCAAAATAGCTAATGAGTTGGATTACGAATTGGCAATGGTAACCAATCAAGATGGACTGGGTACGGCTTCGTTTCCTGAGGATACCTTTTGGCCTACACAACACAAAATACTTACGGCATTTATGAACGAGGGTATTTTGTTTGACGACATATTTATAGATAAAACTTTTCCGCATGAAAATGCACCGACACGTAAGCCGGCCATTGGAATGCTTTCTAAATATATCGATAATCCGAATTACGATTTAGCTAATTCGTTTGTGATTGGCGACCGTTTAACCGATGTAGAATTAGCTAAAAATTTAGGTGCTAAAGCTATTTTTATCAATGATAATGTAACTTTAGGTAGTGATGAAATCACGGTAAAACACGAAGAGTTAAATCCATACATCGCTTTAGAAACCAATGATTGGCGTAAGATTTATGAATTCTTAAAATTACAAGATCGATCGGCATCTATTGTTAGGAAAACCAACGAAACTGATATTCAAATTGAATTGAATTTAGACGGAACAGGCAAAGCTAAAATAGACACAGGAATTGCTTTCTTTGACCACATGTTAGATCAAATTGCCCGTCATGGTCAAATGGATTTAAACATTACCGTTAAAGGCGATTTAGAAGTAGACGAACATCATACCATCGAAGATACTGCGATTGCATTGGGCGAAGTTTTTAGCAAAGCGTTAGGCAATAAATTAGGCATTGAACGATACGGATTTTGTTTGCCGATGGACGATTGTTTGGCGCAAGTAGCCATAGATTTTGGCGGACGCAATTGGTTGGTTTGGGAAACCGAATTTAAACGCGAAATGGTAGGTAAAATGCCAACGGAAATGTTTTTTCACTTTTTTAAATCGTTTACCGATGGTGCCAAAGCGAATCTAAACATCAAAGCCGAAGGCGAAAACGAGCATCATAAAATAGAAGCGATTTTTAAGGCTTTCGCGAAAGCCTTAAAAGTAGCGGTAAAACGCGATCCCGAAAAAATGATTTTACCAAGTACGAAGGGAATGCTTTAATATAAGTAGTAAGTATTAAGTAGTAAGGCGTAAGTAATGCCTGTAAAACTTAATACTTACTACTTAATACTTACAATTTAAATGAATATAGCAATAATAAATTACGGAGCCGGAAACATTAAAAGCATTCAGTTTGCGATAAACCGATTGGGTTACGAAGCTGTGTTGACTGATAATGTAGCGGAAATTCGTGCAGCCGACAAAGTAATTTTTCCAGGTGTAGGCGAAGCAAGTAGCGCCATGAAAATGCTTAAAGAAAGTGGGTTAGATACCTTAATTCCTACTTTAAAACAACCTGTTTTAGGGATTTGTTTGGGCATGCAATTGATGTGTAATCATTCTGAAGAAGGAGACACCAAAGGCTTGGGAATTTTTGATGTAGATGTATTGCGTTTTTCAAATCGAGTGAAAGTACCTCAAATTGGTTGGAATCAAATTGATGACCTGCAATCGCCTTTGTTTGAAGGTATAAACGAAGAAGAATATATGTATTTGGTACATAGTTTTTACGCCCCGTTATGCGACGAAACTATTGCCACCACGCATTATGATGTAGATTATTCAACCGCTCTAAAGAAAGATAATTTTTACGGTGTACAATTTCATCCCGAAAAAAGTAGTGCTGCTGGTGAGCAAATTTTAGATAATTTTTTGAAATTATAAATAAGTACTGATTTTACTAATGACAGAACTTATAAAGTCTAATTTTTTTGAAACTTGGAAATCAATGTTAGCAATTGATATCCAAAATGAATTTTTGGAAATTCAAGAAAGAGAAATAGAACCTCACAGTTTTACATTTTATACATCGGTTTCTGTTATGTCTTCATCTAAAATAGAAGGAGAAGAATTAGAGGTCGATAGTTACGTAAAACATAAAGTTTTAAATATTGAGTATCTTCCAAACTTAACAGAAAAGCCAAATGATTTGTATAATGCTTATTTGTTTGCTAAAGAAAATAAATTAAATAAGTCTAATTTTTTAGAAGCGCATAAATTAATTTCAGCACACTTATTACCTCTAAATCAAAGAGGCGTAATACGCAATTATGAAATGCTTGTTATGGAACACAACACCGGACGTATCCAATATGAAGCGGCATCGGTAGCTGTTGTTGAAAAAATGCACGATAAATTTTGGTTTGAAATAGAAATGCTTTTACAAAAAGAATTATTGATTGAAGAGGTTTTTTATTACGCCGCCTTTATACATTTGGCATTTGTAAACATTCATCCCTTTGGTGATGGAAACGGAAGAATTTCAAGGTTGCTTGAAAAATGGTTTTTAACAGAAAAATTAGGTGAGAAAGCGTGGTATATTCAGTCAGAAAAGCATTATTATAAAAATGTGCCTGATTATTACAAAAATTTAGCAAGATTGGGAATGTTTTATGACAGTTTGAATTATGAAAAATCCATTCCATTTCTTTTAATGCTTCCTAATTCATTAATTTCTATAAAGAATAATTAAATGAGAATAATACCCGCAATAGATATTATAGACGGAAAATGCGTAAGATTATCCAAAGGAGATTACGATACCAAAAAAATATATAACGAAAACCCGTTAGAAGTAGCCAAATCATTTGAAGCCCACGGTATAAAATATTTACATTTGGTAGATCTAGATGGTGCAAAATCCAGCAAAATAATCAATCATAAAATATTAGAAAGTATTGCAACCAATACTACTTTAAAAATAGATTTTGGTGGCGGTTTAAAATCAGACGATGATTTGCGTATTGCTTTTGAAAGCGGTGCCCATCAAATAACAGGCGGAAGCATAGCCGTTAAAAACAGAAGTGTTTTTACCAAATGGTTGGCGCAATTCGGGACAGACAAAATTATTTTAGGCGCTGACGCCAATAACGAAAAAATTGCCATAAGCGGTTGGTTAGAAGAATCGAAAGAAGATTTAATCCCATTTATAGAAGCCTATCAAAAAGAAGGAATTTCTTATGTAATTTGTACCGATATTGCTAAAGATGGCATGTTGGAAGGTCCTTCGTTTGAGTTGTATAAAAAAATATTAGCGGCAACACCCGATTTAAAATTAATCGCCTCAGGTGGAATTTCAACTTTTGATGAATTACCAAAATTATCCGAAATAGGTTGCGAAGGCACGATTGTCGGAAAAGCCATCTATGAAGGAAGAATCACTTTAAAACAAATTGAGAAATTTGTTTTAAGTAAATAACAAATAGAGGGTTTGTCTATTTTCAAATTGACGAATTTTCAAATTTTCAAATTAATAAAATGTTAACAAAAAGAATCATTCCCTGTTTAGATATTAAAAACGGACGTACCGTAAAAGGTA
>CAYQSQ010000007.1:30908-113954 GCA_964420215.1 uncultured Flavobacterium sp.
ACAAAAAGAATCATTCCCTGTTTAGATATTAAAAACGGACGTACCGTAAAAGGTATAAATTTTTTAGATTTAAGAGACGCAGGTGACCCGGTGGAATTAGCGGAAATATACGCACAAACAGGAGCGGATGAATTAGTGTTTTTAGATATATCAGCCACTGAAGAACGCCGCAGAACGTTAGCCGACTTAGTAAAAAGAGTAGCCGAAAGAATAAACATCCCATTTACAGTAGGCGGTGGAATTTCATCCGTGGAAGATGTTGATATTTTATTGCATAACGGAGCCGATAAAGTTTCGGTAAACTCATCAGCAGTAAAAAATCCGCAATTGATTAATGATTTGGCAGAAAAATTTGGCAGTCAGTGTGTGGTGGTAGCGATTGATGCCAAACAAATTGACGGAGAATGGATGGTGCATTTGGTAGGAGGAAAAGTACCTACCGATATTAAATTATTCGATTGGGCAGTAGAAGTTGCCGAAAGAGGCGCAGGAGAAATCTTGTTTACTTCCATGAATCATGATGGAACCAAAAACGGATTCGCCAATGAAGCCTTGGCTAAATTGTCGGAGTTGGTGAATATTCCTATTATTGCTTCGGGCGGAGCAGGGAATATGCAACATTTTGTTGATACATTTAAAGAAGGAAAATCAGACGCCGCTTTAGCAGCCAGTGTTTTCCATTTTAAAGAAATTGAAATTATAAAATTAAAAGAAGTATTAAGAGATAATCAAATAGACGTTAGACTTTAAAGTTTTGAGATTTGGGTGTGCCACCAAAAAACCAAAAGCCCTATGAATCAACCGTTCATAGGGCTTTTTGTTTTTAGCTGTCGGGCTCTACGCGCTACATGGTAGCTTGCTGCGATCCCTCACACGGGTTGTTTGTAAGTGAAATTGGGTTGAAGTTGGATTTCTTCTAATTTTTTTATTAAAATACATCAAATAGATTTTTCTTACTTAAATCTATTACCATGTCACTGATTTCGAAATCAAACCATTCGCAAAAGGTTTTAAAATCTCTTTTTGAAGGCCAATCGTTTTCATCTAACCAAACACCTTCTAATTCTTCCTCAAAAATCTGTTTGAAATATTTTTTAATGTGTTTTTCTGCATTGTCAAAATCAGGATTAGTCAAATAGGTTTTTGATTCTCCTAAAATATTTATTTCCATAGGCAATTCGGGTGTTAAAGCATTAGCCCAATCTATAAATGGTTGTTTTGCCTTAACTGTGATGGCGCTTCTGTTTAAGATATTCATGTATTGTACTTTTTATATTCAACCTTATCCTCCGCAACCATCCCCAACTCTCTATCCTCAACCTCACAACCACCAACCGTAACCTGCCCATTCATCAACATAGGTAACAACCAATCACGTAACGAAGCGAGTTCTTGGTTTTCTTTTTGGTTTACAGCAATTTTATCATTCATTGGAATAATAATTTTACCAAATTCTACTATTAACTCTTCTGAGGGTATTGTATAATTCAACACTTTAATATCACTTGGATAAACATGAGGTTGTGCTGAGCCTGTTGCTTGTTTCAGGATATGTGCTTGTATAAATTTTAAATACTGAAGTAATATTAATGTTTCAGTATCTGAATTCCCTCTAACGGTTATACAATCCGATGCAAATATTGGCTCTCTCCAAAAATTAATAAATCCTGCATTAGCTCCAGAACCACTTATTGTTATGGTGTTTTTTTCTCTATTTGCTTTGGAATGTTTATAAGAATAACTTATTCCAGCAGCAACTACTTTTATTTCTCCAACTTCAGAGTCTTTTGCTGTAATTAATTCTCCTTTTTTTACTTCAGCATATACATCTATAGATTTAACCTCCCATCCCTCTGGAATCTCCCTTTTCAACTCTTCATTCCAAACCATTTTACCACCTGAAGACTTATAGGGTTTCCCATTATTATCTGGAAAATCAAACTGCACAAACCAATAATCATACAGCGTTTTTGCCATAGCCTCTAACTCCGCATTAATTTTGTTGTTGAGTTCGATTTTAGCATCTAAATCAGAAAGGACTTTGGTGATTTTTTGTTGGGTTTCAGAACTTACTGGTAATCTTGTTAAAAGATTTAGTACAACTACCTTATCTAATTCTCCTTGTCCAGAACTACCTGTCATGTATGACATTAATGTGTTTTCAAAAGAAAAAAGTAAATAACTTAAACATCTTGCTTCAAAATAATTATTACATCTAAGCAATAATATGTGAGAATCAGTTATTAATCTTTTATTTGTTGGTAATTCATCAACAAAAGCACTTCTGCCAGCTGTACCAACACCAGTAGAGTTTATTAGTATATCTCCTTTTTTAACAAATTTAGTTTCTGATATTTGTTTAGTATCATCTGTAAATTGAGAAAATGAATAGTCAATGACACCATTTCTAATACACTTTTGATTTAAAACTATAATTGAACTATTTTCAACATATTTTGGTGTAATTCCTTTGGTTGAAAAAGTTATGAAATCAGATATTTTTTTCCAATTATTCATACCTCAACCCTTTAAAATTATTCTGAATTTCCATTTCCAACGTTTTACTTTCTGCAAATACACCACTCAAAATCATATTTTTTCAATTTTATGGGTTTCTATACGTTCTTTGGCTTCTATTAGTAACTGGTGTAATTTGGCCTCTAGTTCTGCTTTTGGGGGCATTTCTGTCCAATATTCAGAAACTACTATGCCGTCTTTGTGCATTTCTAATAATTCTACTTGTTCTTTATTACTTTCTGCACATAAAATTAATCCAATAGGTTCGTTTTCTCCTTCTTGTTTTTCGTGCTTACTGAGCCATTTTAAATATAATTCCATTTGTCCTTTGTGGGCTGCTTCAAATTTGCCTAGTTTTAATTCAATAGCTACTAAACGTTTTAGTTTTCGGTTGTAAAACAATAGGTCTAAGTAAAAATCTTCCCCATTAATGATTATTCTTTTTTGGCGTTCCATAAAAGCAAAGCCTCTGCCCAATTCAAGAATAAATGTTTGTAATTCTTGTAAAATAGCAGACTCTAAATCTTTTTCTAAATAGGTGTTTTTTAGTTCTAAAAAATCTAGTAGATAAGGGTCTTTAAAGGTGTTTTTTATTTCTGGTTCAAACTGATTTAATTGAATAGTCGCAATTTCTTGGCGTTCAAATGCTTTTCGACTGATTTGATATCGCAGTTCTCTTTTTCCCCAAACTTCTTCTGCGGATTTTTGGGCGTAATATATTTTAGCTTCAAAGGATTTTAATGGAATTAAAATTAAAAAATGAGACCAAGTTAATTGTCGTGCCAGTGGAACGACAATTTCATTATCTGAGAACTGTTCTGCGAATTGCATCATTCTCCGAACATTTTTTTCATTAAAATTTCGACCGTATTTATTTTCTAATTGTTGAGCTAGAGTAGCCACAATTTGTTTTCCGTAAGTGGCACGTTCGTTATTTAATATTTCCTCATTAATTCGTTTTCCAACTTGCCAAAACAATAAAGTGAGCGTACTGTTTGCCGTAGCGGCAATTCGTTGTTTACTTTGTTCTATTAATAATGAAAGCTCGTTAAACAAGCCATTATTATTGGTTTGTTCTATAATGTTACTCATATTTCAACCCTTTCAAATTATTCTGAATTTCCTTTTCTAAAGTTTTACTTTCCGCAAACAAATGGGCTAAATTATTTTCAAATGTTTTCATTTTGTTAGCAAATTCCTCTGGGGAAATATCAGTATATTCAATTTTTACTTCAAAATATTGCCCTGCGGAGAACGAATAGTTTTTAGCAATTACTTTTTTTTTATTTACCACAACGGATAAATCCTCAACTGCTTGTTTATGGTTAAAAGTATCAATAATGAGTTGTTCTTCGGTTGGGGTTAAAACGGTGCGTTGGTTTTTTCCTTCTTTTACGGTTTCTCCCAATTTAGAAGCATCTAACAAAACAATGTGTTCGCTATCGGCTTCTTTGTCTAAAAATAAGACTGAAACATTAGTGCCTGTACTGGCAAAAATATTAGAAGGCATACTCACTACGCCTCGCAACCAACCGTTGGTTATCAAACGTTCCCTTATTTTATTTTCAATGCCACTTTGTGCAGTAATAAAACCTGTGGGTACTACAATGGCGGCTTTACCCTTATCGCTTAAACTAAACATGATGTGTTGAATAAACAACAAATAAATAGCCATGGATTCTTTCTTTGATTTAGGGATATTAGGAATCCCCGCAAAGAATCGTTTTTTGAAAGCGTCTTTATCTAAATCCGCATGAAAATCGGAAAAATCCAATTTGAATGGAGGATTGGATACAATGTAATCAAACTTAGAATCTAAATAAGTGGGTTGTGCTATGGTATTGGTTTTAATAATATTTGGTATCGAATGTGTTAGATTATTCAACACCAAATTCAAACGCAACATATTACTTGATTTTTGCGAAATATCTTCGGAGTAAATGGTGCAATTTTCTTCACCTATTTGATGTGCGATACTCATTAAAAGCGTCCCCGAACCCGCACTAGGATCATATACTTTTACTTGTTTTACAGGTGTTGGCACCATAATTTGTGCCATTATACGAGCTACCGCATGAGGCGTATAATATTCGGCGTATTTTCCGCCCGAATCTGTATTGTAGTCTTTTATTAAGTATTCAAAAATAGTGGCAAAGAAATCGTATTTCTGTTCGAACATTTCTTCGAAACTAAATTCAAACAACTTATTAATTAACGCTTTGGCAAAAGCATCACGTTGCGAACTATCTGAAATATATTGTGTTAATTCATCAAACAAAGTGTCTTTCGCTCCCGAGAATGATTTTACTGAAAATACTTCGGCATTTTCTATCGAAATCTGACGTAAGGTATCATCAAACGTTTTGGCAAAATCACTATCGTTTTGTTTCGCAAATAAATGCGAAATCAAATGCTCTGGTCGTAAACGAGGTATGTTTGGGTCTAAACTGGCAATTAAGAATTGGTATTCATCTTCGCTTAAACCCAATAAAGCTTTTGAAAAGTTCTCCGTTTGGTCTAGTTCTGGTTTTTCTTGTTTCACCGCATAACGAAACTTATCATTTAAGAACTTGTATAAAAATACTTGGGTGATGATTTTAAATTCGTTTCCGTCATTGCCTAAACCATAATTCGCACACACACTTTTTAAGTTGTCAATTAGTGCTTTTGTTTTGGTCATGAAATTTATATCCTGCGTCATTATATGATTTTGGTTTTTTAGATTCTTTAATTAATTATTGTTTCTTACTGCTTCGGCTTCTTTTCTTCGACAAGCTCAGAAACCATCAGCCATCGGTTTAACGTTTTATTTTCAATCGGAGCCAGAGCCTGTTTCAATCGGAGCCTGAGCCTGTTTCAACGGAGCCAGAGCCTGTTTCAACGGAGCCAGAGCCTGTTTCAACGGAGCCAGAGCCTGTCGAAGGCACAGTTTTGCCTTCATTCGTCTCGGAGCCTGAGCCTGTTTCAACGGGGGCTGAGCCTGTCGAAGCCCCATATTGTGTATAATTCCGTGACAGCAAAGGCAAATCTTCTGCTCTATTTTCAATCAGAGCTTCCTTCTTTTTTCTACTCCATCCTTGAATTTGCTTCTCTCTATTAAAAGCTTTATCAATTCGATCGTACTCTTCATAATAGACTAATTCAACAGGTAAATGTTTTTTCGTGTGATTAGCACCTTCTCCAGCTTGATGCTGTTCTAATCTTCGTTCTAAGTCGATAGTGCTTCCGGTATAATAACTGCCGTTACCACATAATAAAATATACATATAACCTTTCATATACAAACTTATTTCCGGGGCTTTGGCTTCGACAAGCTCAGCCTCCGATATACTTTCATTTCAAATTTTGATGACTGACCCTGTCGATTGGTGACTGAGCCTGTCTGGTGACTGAGCCTGTCGAAGTCACCTATACTGATATTGTTGTAAATATTCGTTTACTATTAATTTATTAATGGTTTCTGTGGTTGAAAAATCCAATGGGATGTTTTCATTTTTCTTAAATTCCTGAACTACTAATTGCAATAAATAACGTTTAAAGAAAGCTTCATTTTTCATAATGTCTTCTTGTCCTTCAAGTTTATTATCTACTTGTTGTTTTACTTGCATCAAGGCTTTATGCAATTGCATTTCTTTAGCGTTGAGCGTCCCTTTTTCACTCAAGCGTTTATGAATTCGTGTATATTTTTCATCATTAATATATTTTGCCTTTAACAACGCATTTTTACGATTCAGCTCTTTGGCTTGGTCGTATATTTTTTGTAGCAAATGCATGTTTTCAATCATGTCGGCTTGTGTAACTTCGCTTAGGTTTTTCTTTTTAAAAATACGTTCTAACTCTTCACGCAAACTCACAAATTGAAGGTCGATTTGGTCAAAATTATTTTGTAGTGATTCTCTGGTTTTACGTAATATGTTTTTGAACTCATCGGCTAAAACCAGCTCGCTTTCATCTACTTTGATAAATTGAAAGATGACATCTTCCAAAGCAGTATTCAATAAATTAGCGGAAGCTTCTTCGTTACCAATACTTTCCACAAAATTTAGGTTATCTAATCGGCTTTGCGCTTCTAATAATAAGCGATTCCAAATGTCAAAATTGGCAATACCATCTAGGGCTTCATAACCATTTAAGGCAATAATATTTTTTAATTCTTTGGCTGTTCGCAAGGTTTTAATTAAACGCAGCAATTCGTTTTTATCTGTAAGTTGTTCAATTTGCTTGGAGAACAACTCCATATTTTGTGTGTCGTAGTGGAAAAGTGTTTCTTTAATCTCCTGAATTTCCTGTTGGATTTCTTCTTCCGTTTTAAATAAGTGCGAATACATTTCCATTTCATCGCCCAACTGTTCTTGCAATTCGTCAAAATACATTTTGTTGGTTCGATCAAAAGCTTTTGAAATATCTGCAAAATCAACTACATAACCGTATTGGTATTTTTTATACGGTCGATTAACACGTGTTAAGGTTTGCAATAAATTGTGGTCTTGAATGACACGTGCTAAATACAATTTCTTTAATCGTTTGGCATCAAAACCAGTCAATAACATGTTGTAAACAAATAATAAATCAACCTTTCCTTTTTTGTAAGTTGAGATCAATTCTTTACGAATTGTTTTATCGTTTTCATCATGTAATATTAAAGCAGCAGTTAATTTTGGAACATCATGATTCCCATATTTGGCAGGCGGTTCAGCAGCCATTAAAATACTAGCATCTGTTTCTTGCACGCCATATTTATCTTGAAATAATTGAAATAATTCTTTGGCTTGATTAGCAGAATCACATACTACCATACCACCTAAAGAGGTATCTTGTAAATCACGTCTGAATTTGATTAAATCAGAAACGATATATTCTAATAAAGGTTTTGCGAATTTAGGATGTGCATAAATCTGACGTGTGCTAATATCGCCTTGTAATACTTTAATCTGATCCATTACTTCTTTCATTTCCATTTTGAAGTTTCCTTCAATTTGTTCACGAATCAAACGTAACGTATAGCCATCAGCAATCGACATGTTGTAGTAATACTTATGAAAGTAATTACCAAACAACATTTTAGAATCATATTCTTTAGCTACTTCTTTTAATAATGGAGTTCCTGTAAGGGCTATAATAACCGCAGAACGGTCAGAATTAATCAAATTTGCTAAATAATTTCCTTTAGGATTATAACTTCTGTGCGCTTCGTCTAAGAAATAGACACGCTGGATATTTATATCATAGCTGATATCCTTAATGGCAATGGCATCTTCTGAAAATTTCTGAATATTTACTACTGTAATTTCAGGAATTCCACTGTCATTATGAATGGCACCGACTACTTTTAAGTCTGTAATAAAATCTTGTTTTGAATTTACTTGTTTGACTTTCAAACCTCTGTTTGCAAATTCGCTTGAAGCTTGAATCAATAAATCTAATCGGTCAACTATAAAATAGAATTTTGGAATGACTTGTTTTTTGGCGTAATAATCCGTTAAATGCTTAACATTATAATACGCTAAAGCCGTTTTTCCTGAACCTTGCGTATGCCAAATAATTCCTTTGTTTTGTCCTGCGTCGATTTTTGTTGATATGGCTTGTGTAGCAAACAACTGAGGATAACGCATGATATGCTTTTGATAAGCTACTTTTCCAGTTATTTCTTCTTCCACATAAACAATAGCATACTGTAAAATAAATTTCAAACGTTCTTTACTAAACAAAGAAGTTAAGATTCGATTCGTTGGAGTATTCGGTTGTTTATTGGTAATGTATTCAGGGCTATTTTTAATAACAATCAAGTTGTTATCTTTTAAAAGTTCATTTTCTGTTTTGTCGTCAATATCCTTTAACTTTTGCTGAACTGGATAATCAGGATCTTCTCTAAAATAATTAAAATGAACATTTTCATAAGCGGGTGTAGCATAGAAGGCTCCAAATATCGGCTCTACAATTCCATCTTCATATTCCATATTGTTAGAGAAAACCAACAACTGGGTAATATTGGCAAAACGTCTAAAGTGTTTGTTTTTAAAGCGTTCATTTATTCGGGTTCTTTCTTTTATTACGCCTTCTTGATTGTGAGGTTTTTTCACTTCAATAAAAGCCAAAGGCATTCCATTGATTAAAACCGTAATATCTGGTCTAAATTCCTCATCTCCCGATTTACATGTTAATTCGGTTGTGAAATGAAATTCGTTATTGTTGAAGTTTTCAAAATCAATTAATTTGATTCCAGATGTAGAAGTTAATCGCTCATAAAACTTTTTTCCTAAGTCTTCATAATCCAACTCCAGATTGATTTCATCTAAAATTCGTTGCGCTTCTTGTTCTGTTATTCCATTTAAAGCTGAAATCTTAGAAATGAAAATCGAAGGAAAAATGTTATTACTTTCAATTCTATTTTGCTCATTCAAAGGTATATACTGATACCCTAAACGCATTAAATGTAATAAGGCAGGTATTTTTACTCTAGAATCTTCGTTGAATTTCATTTAGCGCACTTGTGTTTATTTGTAAATGTAAGATATACTAAACCGTATAAAAAAAGAAACTAAAATAAAGTAAAAAATAGTTGATTTGAAGTATGTGGTATATTTATGAAAAAAAGAAGGATTTTTTTTCATGTTTGGCTCTTCGCGCTACAATGGTGGCTTGCTGTGATCAATCACACGGTTATTGTTTAATCGTTGTAATCGAAAAAGACTTTCAACCCAACACCTAAAACCCAACACCCTGCAAACCGCGTTAAGGATGGAGCCATTGTTGGAGTTCTTTTTTATGAAATGTAATGGAATAAAAAAAACGACTGGTGACAGCCTGACCTGAGCCGATAGGCGAAGGGAACGCCCTAAGAAATATTATTTTCTATATCTGATATATTTTTCTTTATTTTACTGCTTATAAACCAAACTTTTTATGGGTTTAAAAATATACTCACTTTTAAAGAAATAGAAATTATAAAATTAAAAGAAGTATTAAGAGCTCATCAAATAGAAGTTAGACTTTAAAAATTAGTCAATAGACCTTAGATATTAGATGTTAGATTTAAAGGAAATGTGTTCTTTAATCTTTCAATCTTTTAATCTTTCAATCATTAAATTAATAAAAATGAACATAGATTTTAGTAAAAGCGCACATGGATTAATTCCTGCCATTATACAAGATAACATCACTTTACAAGTTTTGATGTTGGGTTACATGAATGCAGAATCCTATCAAAAAACTATAGAAACAGGCAAAGTTACTTTTTTCAGTCGTTCCAAAAGCAGGTTATGGACCAAAGGCGAAGAAAGTGGAAACTTTTTAAACGTAGTCGATATTAAAAACGATTGTGATGAAGATACTTTGTTGATCAAAGTAAATCCGGTTGGGCCTACCTGTCATAAAGGAACCGATACCTGTTGGGCAGAAATAAACGAATCTAAGTTTGGTTTTTTATCCGAGTTAGAAGTTACCATTGCGCAACGTATTGCAAATGCCGATTCTGAAAATAGCTATGTAGCGTCGTTGTTTAAATTAGGAATCAATAAAATTGCTCAAAAAGTAGGGGAGGAAGCGGTAGAAGTTGTTATTGAAGCCAAAGACAATAATGATCAATTATTTTTAGATGAATCTGCAGATTTATTATTTCATTATATGATGTTGCTGCAAGCCAAAGGTTTTAGATTGAAAGATATCGAAGCTGTTTTGGAAAAGAGAAGTAAGAAATAGAGTTAAGATTTAATATAAATTATGAAGGGTAGTGATTTATTGATTGCTACCCTTTTTTGAGTTTATTTTAGATGGTAATTATTAATAAGTAAAACCCTTAGTGCATTATAAAAAAAAGTTGTTCGCTTCAGTAAAAAAGGTAATAAACTGATTACTAATCTTGTATAACCATGAACAACTTCGAAGCAAAATACGAATTAATTTTAAAGGAATTAAAAAGATTAGATTTTTCTGATAATTTCTATTTTAAGCCTATAAAACCAAAACTATCTGATTTATAATTAATTAAGAATTTTATCGAAGCAAGAAAATTAGTTGCTTTTGGAGAATATGACGGTAAATTACCTTGCTTCGTTAATATTATTTTGCAAAAATTAATGGCTTTTTATATGGATGTTTCAAAATTCCCAATAGAATAATCGGACTAAAACAACATTAGAAGGGTTGTTTCGGGTTGTTTGTTAAGAATAACGAAATATTTGCCAAGGAGTTTAATTTTGTAAATCACACCTAATCAATGGTTCTATACGAATACGGGAAGGTAATTTTTCACAAGTTCTTTAAATTCATTAACATGTTTATCAATCCAGTCTTCATTTTTCTTCAATTCTTCCGCCATTAGTTGAGCAACTCTTGTAGCGATTTTTAGGGCTGCTTTTGCATCTAAAAATAACAAACGAGTTCTTCGGGCTAAAAAATCTTCGATAGTGCGTGCCATTTCGTATCGGATAGCCCAGATTACTTCGCCTTCGAGGTAATGATAATCAGGATGTAATGGATTGCGATAAAATGTTTCTTCATTCAAAAATTCATTCAAATTATCGATATCCGAACCATAATGTTCAAAATTAATATTCTTAACGGGAAGTGAATGAAATCCGTGAATTGGCAAGGTTTCGGTGATTGATTTTTTGGCGGATAAATTACCGATGGCAATTGCTTTGTCTACCACATCTTCCGCCATTTTACGATACGTTGTCCATTTACCACCAGCGATGGTCACCAAACCACTTCGGGAAATGGTAATGGTATGCTCTCTTGAAATTGCAGCGGTTGAACTTGCTTCAACCTCTTTAACTAATGGACGTAATCCTACAAAAATACTTTTGATATCATCGTGTGTTGGGTCTTCGGTTAAATAACGGGCGATGTGAGTGATTAAAAAATCAATCTCTTTTTGTAATGGTATTGGTTCTAACAAATATTCTGTTACGGGTGTATCGGTTGTACCTACAATAATTTTGTCGTGCCAAGGTGTTGCAAATAAAATCCTTCCGTCATCGGTATGCGGTACCATAATAGCATTTTTACCTGGTAAGAATTTTTTATCCAAAACAATATGCACGCCCTGGCTGCTGGTCATAATGGGTTGTATGTTTTGATCGTCCATTTTACGAATCGTATCCGTAAACACACCTGTTGCGTTAATGATTACTTTAGCCTTTACGGTATATTCTTGCTGTGTTTCTTGATCTTGGAGTTGTACACGATGTAAGAGTTCGTCTTTTTTATGTAACGAAACGACTTTCATATAATTGATTATGGTTGCGCCGTATTCCTGTGCGGTTTGGGCTAAATTGATAAGCAATCGGGCATCATCAAATTGTCCGTCGTGGTATTTGATACCGCCTCTTAAATCTTTGGTTTCAACGGTTGGGATATGTGCGATAGTTTCTTCTTTAGAAAGAAATTCAGAAGCGCCCAATCCTTCTTTACCAGCCAATAAATCGTATAATTTTAAGCCAATCCCATAAAATGGACCTTCCCACCAATCATACGTAGGTACAATAAAACATAAATCTTTAACCAAATGAGGCGCGTTTTGTTTCATGATCCCCCGTTCTTTTAGAGCTTCTAAGACTAACGAAATATTGCCTTGTTGTAAATAACGTACGCCACCATGCACTAATTTTGTACTGCGACTGGATGTTCCTTTTCCAAAATCAGCTTGCTCAACCAACAATACCTTATATCCGCGTGACGCAGCATCTACTGCGGTTCCCATGCCTGTTGCTCCGCCTCCAATAATTACAATATCCCAAAGAATAGATGTGTCTGTAATTGGTTGGATTATTTTTTGACGGCTCATCACACAAATAGATTATGCTAAAGATTGTAACGTTACCAAATTATTATAAACCCCATTGGCTTGTATCAGTTGTTCATGAGTGCCTTGTTCAACAATTTTTCCTTTTTGCATGACTATAATTTTATCGGCTTTTTGTATGGTTGAAAGACGGTGTGCAATAACGATTGAGGTTCGGTTTTTCATCATATTTTCGAGCGCGACTTGTACTAATTTTTCGCTTTCGGTATCTAAGGCCGAAGTCGCTTCGTCCAAAATCATAATCGGGGGGTTTTTTAAAACCGCTCGTGCAATGGATAAACGTTGTTTTTGACCACCTGATAATTTATTACCACTATCTCCAATATTGGTTTCGATACCTAAAGGTAAATCTTTAACAAATTCGTAGGCGTTGGCAATTTTTAGGGCTTCAATAATTTCGTGGTCTGTAGCGTCTTTTTTACCAATCAAAATATTGTTTTTGATGGTATCGTTAAATAAAATAGAATCCTGTGTTACCAAGCCCATTAAACCCCGTAAAGCGTGTAATTCCATATCTTTAATGGCAATGCCATCAATTTTAATAACGCCTTGTTGAACGTCATAAAAACGGGTTAATAGATTGGCAATGGTACTTTTTCCGCTACCTGATTGCCCCACCAAAGCAACGGTTTCGCCTTTGTTTACGGTTATGGAAAAGTCTTTTAAAACATTTTCTTCCTCATAAGCAAAATTGATATTTTCGATTTCAATTTTAGAATCAAATGTGGCTTTTTTAATCGCATTTGCATTGTTTTCAATAGTATTTTCTTGATCTAAAACACTAAAAACCCGATCCGCAGCGGCCAAACCACTTTTAA
This sequence comes from uncultured Flavobacterium sp., assembly GCA_964420215.1. Taxonomy (GTDB): domain Bacteria; phylum Bacteroidota; class Bacteroidia; order Flavobacteriales; family Flavobacteriaceae; genus Flavobacterium. The sequence continues at coordinate 44,049 of CAYQSQ010000007.1, forward strand.
CACTATAAGATGCTTTTGAAATATTTTTGGCAGGGGTTAAAATGTTATATGCCAAAGCCATATAAGCGATAAACTGAGCGCCTTCGAGGGTTTTTTCTATTAAAACCATATGTCCGCCGTACCATAATAAAATCGCAATGGTTAAAATTCCTAAAAATTCACTAACAGGCGAGGCAAGATTATTTTTATTACCAATAGAGTTGGATAATTTTAATAAACGGGTTACTGAATTTTCAAAATTCTGTTTGAATTGATTTTCGGCATTATAACTTTTAACTACTTTAAGTCCGCCTAATGTTTCTTCTACAATCGAGATAAAATATCCAGCTTCTTGTTGTGCTTTTTCGGATTGTGCTTTTAGTGATTTTCCGATTAACGAAATGATAAAACCCGATATCGGAATAAATATAAACACAAACAAAGTCAAATTAACACTGATGTAAAACATCGTCAAAATGGTAAATAAAATGGTCAAAGGTTCTCGTACAACCAATTCAAAAATAGCGAAAAAGGAGTATTGTATCTCTCCCACATCACCTAACATACGCGCCATAACGTCTCCTTTTCTTTTTTCAGAATAGAATGAGATAGGGAGGTCTATAATCTTGTGATACAATACGTTACGTAAATCTTTTAATACGCCATTTCGCAATTTGGTAATGTTGTACATCGCCAAATAATTGAAAATATTTTTTAGTAGAAAAAGACTGATTACCAATCCAATTACAAAAACCAAGGCTAACGTTTCATCGTTATGTGTGACTTTGGTTACGTAATAGGAGAGTAAGTCTTTTAAATAACTACCCAAATCTGAGATAGAACCCAATATGGGTTTAACCTGTATGACTTCTTGTTTTTTTCCGAATAAAACATTGAGCATTGGCATCAACGATACCATAGATAATGAGCTAAATAAAGCGTATAAAATGTTAAAAAAGATGTTAAATACAGCGTTCTTTTTATACGGTTTTATGTAAGGTATTATTCGTTTGAAATTGTTATCCATTAAACTAATTTAAGTTCTGATAAAATGGTGTTGATTTTACTATCAAGTTGATTTTCTACTAATTGCGTATTTTCAACAGTATCTAAAGCTTCGTTTACACTGATGTAAAATTTGATTTTAGGTTCTGTACCGCTTGGCCTTGCGGCGATTTGTGTTCCTTTTTCGGTATAATAAATTAACACATCGGATTTAGGCATATCAATAGCGGTACTTTCTTTTGTAATCGGATTAATCGCCTGAGAACTTAGATAATCTTCAACTTTAATGACTTTTTCGTTTGCAATTGTTAAGAGTGGATTTTTTCGCCAATCTTGCATCATTTGTTGGATTTCTTCAGCGCCAGAGATTCCTTTTTTGGTTAAAGAAATTAATTTTTCTTTATAAAAACCATATTTTACGTATAGTTTTAACAACTCTTGGTACATACTGCTGTTGTTTGCTTTAGCGTAAGCAGCAATCTCACAAGCCAAAAGGGTAGAGGCAACCGCATCTTTATCCCGAACGGCATCGCCAACCATAAAACCAAAACTTTCTTCGCCACCTGCAATAAATTGGAGCTCCGGAAAATCCTCAATCATTTTGGCAATCCATTTAAAACCGGTCAAACCTAATTTACATTCTAAATCAAAAGCTTGTGCTACTTTTTCAACCATTGGTGTGGAAACGACTGTGGAACCTATAAATTGTTTTCCGTTCAGTTTTCCTTCTTTTTGCCATTGGTTTAGCAAAAAATCACACATCAATACCATCACTTGATTTCCGTTCAAAAGAGTCAATTGCCCTTCGTTATTGCGGACAGCAACACCCAAACGATCGCAATCGGGGTCGGTACCAACAACCATATCTGCACCTGTTTTTTCGGCTAAATCCAATGCTAAAGCTAAAGCTTCGGGTTCTTCTGGATTAGGCGAAACTACAGTAGGGAAATTTCCATCAGGTTGTTCTTGTTCGGCAACAATGTTTACATTTTTATATCCTGCTTGTTGTAATGTTTGCGGGATAACTGTAATTGATGTGCCATGTAAGGGTGTAAAAACAATATTAAAATTATCACGTGCTTCAGCGGTGGTTTTGCCTCCAGCAACGGCAATGGTTGAATTAATAAAAGCATCGTCAACCTCTTTATCAATGTATTCAATTAAACTTGGATTTGCTTCAAATTTTATTTGATTGTAATTGAGTTGTTCAATGGTATGTACAATTTTTTTATCATGAGGAGGCACCAATTGTCCGCCGTCTTGCCAATATACTTTATATCCGTTGTATTCGGGTGGGTTGTGTGATGCGGTTAACACAATACCACATTGGCATTGCAAATAACGAACCGCAAAAGATAACTCTGGAGTAGGGCGCAAAGCCGAAAATAAATATACTTTAATGCCATTGGCCGAAAATACATCGGCAACTACTTTAGCTAGGGTATCGCTATTGGTACGACAGTCGTACGCAATTACAACTTTTAGGGATTGATCAGGGAAGACCTGATGCATATAATCGGATAAACCTTGCGTGTTTTTACCTAACGTATATTTGTTGATTCGATTGGTACCAACTCCCATAATGCCGCGCATACCGCCTGTACCAAAATCTAAATTTTTGTAAAAACTTTCAACCAATTCTTCACGTGATGTTGTCATCAAGTAATCGATAGCTGCATGAGTTTCTTTGTCAAAAGTAGGTGTTAACCATTCGTTAACTTTGTCTAAGATTTTTTTGTCTATTTTCATAAACGATTGATTTGATTACTCAATATTAAGTTGAGAAATGATTTTATAATTATCAGATGTCTTTTTTGTTCTTAAAATAATTTCGCCCAAAAATCCTGCTAAAAATAATTGCGAACCAATAATCATTGTCGTTAAAGAAATATAAAACCACGGATTTTCAGTAACTAACGAATAGGGTAAGTGATTAAATAAGCGGTATAATTTGATATAACCAATGTAACCTGCCGACATAAAACCAACAGCAAACATGATTACACCCAAAGCGCCAAATAAGTGCATGGGTCTTTTACCGAATTTGGATAAAAACCAAATGGTAATTAAGTCTAAAAAACCATTGATGAAACGGCTTGCACCAAATTTAGTTTCGCCATATTTACGCGCTTGGTGTTGAACTACTTTTTCACCGATGGCTCTAAAACCTACGTTTTTAGCTAATAAAGGAATGTATCTGTGCATTTCGCCTGATAATTCAATGGATTTAACAACTTCTTTACGATAAGCTTTTAAACCGCAATTAAAATCATTTAAGGATAAACCAGATGTTTTTCGGGCTGCCCAATTGAATAATTTTGAAGGTAAATTTTTAAACAATACCGAATCGTAGCGTTTCTTTTTCCATCCGGAGACCAAATCGTATCGTTGTGCTATAATCATTTGGTATAATTCGGGAATTTCATCAGGACTATCTTGCAAATCAGCATCCATCGTAATTACAACGTTGCCTTGCGCCACTTTAAAACCCGCGTGTAAAGCTTGTGATTTACCAAAGTTGGATAAAAAACGAATGCCTTTTACATTGGGGTTTTGCAGGCTTAGGGTTTCGATTATTTTCCAAGAATCATCCGTACTACCGTCATCTACAAATAAGATTTCGTAAGTTCGGTTGTCGGCATTAAGCACCTTTATCAACCAATCGTGTAATTCTGTGATAGATTCACGCTCGTTGAGTAAGGGTATAACGACGGATATATCCATTATTGCTCTGATTTAAATAGATTACCTGTGACTAAGGAAATCACAAATCCTACAATAATAAACCAAATCGTAGTAGTTAATATACCGATAGCATTAGGATTTTTTTTACTGTATTCGACTTGAGCTAAGGTTTGCTCTAATTGTGCGGGATTGTATTTTTTTACCATTGCCAACATGGTGTTGATTTGAAAATCAGGATCTATATAAGTATCGTAACAAAATGATACAATAGAGTAGATAATCCCGATGATTAACATAGTAATCAAACCAATCTTTAAACCCTCTTGTACACTTAACAAATTATTGTTTATTGATTTAAATTTTTTAGTCAAATAAACAATTGTAATTACCTCTAATACAAAACATAATAAAAAAGAAAGATAGTATAACAATGGGTTATCTAAAACGATTTTAGATATTAAATCGATACCAACTCTAATGATTGCCGCACCAAAAGCGTAGGGTAATACAAAGTTTTGTAAAGTTTTTGAAGATATTGTCATTATTGTTTTTCAACTTTTAAATAAGTTGCAAATATACTAATCACTATCGAGGTGTTGGTAATTATTTTAGTTATAAAATTTGATTCGAGTGATCTTTAGTTTTTACTTTATCAATAATATTTTCGATATAGCCTTTTTCGTCAATAATAAATGTGATTCGATGTATGCCATCAAACTCGCGTCCCATAAATTTTTTACGACCCCAAGCCCCAAAGGCATTGATAAAGGTTTTGTCCTCATCAGCAATTAAGGAATACGGGAAATTAAATTTTTCCTGAAATTTTTTCTGAGCTTTTTGGCTATCAGCACTAACCCCAATAATAGCGTAGTTTTGTGCTAAAAAACGTTCATAATTATCGCTTAAATCACAGGCCTCAGCCGTACAACCAGGTGTATTTGCCTTTGGATAAAAAAACACGACTAATTTTTTTCCTAAAAAATCTGTAATAGCTACTGTTTTTCCGTCTTGATCAATCCCTGAAACTTTTGGTGCGGCATCACCGATATGTAATGAAGTCATATTTTTTTTACTCAAAAATAAGGAAAATTATTTAAGTGTTAAGGTAGTGTTTTTGTTGGGGTTCTTTTTTAATCAAATGTAAATTTGAAAATCTACAGGAGACAACCCTACTCTTGCCTATAAAAAAAAGGAATACCCCTGATAATTTGTACCTTTGACTTTTAATTTTTTAAGAATGAATAAAAAGGAAAAAGTTGCTTTTGTAATGGAAACATTACAGGATTTGTATCCTGAAATCCCGATTCCGTTGGATCATAAGGATCCGTACACGTTGTTGATTGCGGTGTTGTTATCGGCACAATGCACAGATGTTCGGGTGAATCAGATCACACCTATTTTATTTGCAAAGGCAGATAATCCTTACGAAATGATTAAGATGTCGGTGGAAGAAATTAAAGAAATTATTAGACCTTGTGGGTTGTCGCCTATGAAATCAAAAGGTATTCATGGGTTATCTCATATTTTGATTGATAAACATAACGGACAAGTGCCTCAAAATTTTGAAGATTTAGAAAAATTGCCTGCTGTAGGGCATAAAACCGCAAGTGTAGTGATGTCTCAGGCATTTGGTGTGCCTGCTTTCCCAGTTGATACGCATATCCATCGGTTGATGTATCGCTGGGGACTGACCAATGGTAAAAATGTACAACAAACGGAAAAAGATGCTAAGCGTCTATTTCCTGAAGAAGCTTGGAATGATTTACATTTACAAATCATTTGGTATGGACGTGAATATTCTCCCGCAAGGGGTTGGAGTTTGGATAAGGATATCATTACCAAAACGATTGGCAGAAAGTCTTTACTTTTGCCAAAATTATAAACATAAAACCCGTTATAAAAAGATATAACGGGCTTTTAGTGGATTAATTAGCGGATGATTTACTGATCGATTGATCCCAATACTTTTTTAGAAAAAGCATTAACGGCATCAATTTCATTCATTCCTTGGGCGACCATTTGGTGTACTTCAAGAGCGCCGCATAAATTAGTGATTAATTCACCAACAACATCTAACTCTTCATCTTTTATAGAACGATGTTCACTAAAAGATTCTAAAACGGTAATCGTATTTTCGATAGATTCAGTACTGTTGTTTTTGAATAAATGACGTATTACAGGAATTTTCATAACGCTATTGTTTTATAATTATTGAATTTCTTGTACCAACTCTGTCAGGACTTCAACTTTATTGGTTTGTGTTTGATTGACTAAAACACCATTCACAAAAGTAGCGAAAGTTGGAAGGTTGTTAACGTTTGCTAATTGTCTGGATTCCGTAAATTTTTCGGCATCGACTAAAACAAAAGTTATGTTCTCGTTTTCTGAAGCTAATTTTTTGAATTTTGGTTTCATCAAACGACAATTTCCACACCAAGTAGCCATATATTGCACGACAACCTTAGGGTTGTCAGCAACGAGTTGCGTTAAGTTGTCTTGTTCTAATTCGTGTAACATATTAGTTTGCAGTTAAATATGCAGCAGTACTGTTACGGTCTGCATTCATAGCTTCTTTACCTTGTTCCCAGTTTGCAGGACAAACCTCTCCTTTAGTTTGTACGTGTGTGTAGGCGTCGATTAAACGGATGTATTCGTTTACGTTTCTTCCTAAAGGCATATCGTTTACACTTTCGTGGAAAATTTTACCGCTTTCATCTACTAAATAAGTAGCTCTGTAAGTAACGTTTGATCCTACAACTAATACGTCGTCTAAATCTTCGTCATAATCTGCTGATTCAATATCTAAAATTCCTAATTTGTTAGATAGGTTACGTGCTGTATCGGCTAAAATAGGGTAGGTTACTCCTTCAATTCCTCCGTTATTTTTTGGTGTGTTTAACCAAGCAAAGTGTACTTCGTTGGTGTCGCATGATGCTCCGATAACGATTGTGTTTCTTTTTTCAAATTCAGGTAATGCAGCTTGAAAAGCGTGTAATTCTGTAGGACACACAAAAGTGAAATCTTTTGGATACCAAAATAACAATACTTTTTTATTGTTTTTTGTAGCTTCTTCAAAGATATTGATACTTAAATTATCTCCCATTTCAGAGATCGCATCAACGGCAATATTTGGGAATTTTTTTCCGACTAAAGACATTTTATTTGGTTTTAAAAATTAATTAATGATTTATATAACGATTACAAAGCTAAAATTAACTTATTGCTTTTTCTATAAAGGTTTATTATATGTTTTTATTTTAAAATAAAGGAAATTTATTTAGTGTAGTTATTAAAAGCGATGTATAATAAAAATCGCGGGTCTTTTATGTAAATCAGGTACGAAATTTCGCCATTGAGCAGTACTTTTAGTAACGATAAACTCAGTATCTAAACTGATGTCTGATGCGATACATAATAAGGTGTCTTTATGAAGTATGGTGATTAAATCTTCGATAAGTTTATTGTTTCGGTAGGGGGTTTCGATAAAAATTTGCGATTGATTGCGATCTAATGAAATTTTTTCGAAATGTTGGATTGTTTTTTTCTTCTCGGCTTTATCAATGGGCAAGTAGCCGTTAAATGCAAAGCTTTGACCGTTCATTCCTGACGCCATCATTGCCATTAAAATAGAGGAGGGACCCACTAACGGGATTACGCGGATGTTTTTTTTATGCGCAAGTGCAACAACGTCTGCTCCTGGATCAGCTATACCAGGGCATCCAGCTTCAGATAAAATACCTACTGAAATTCCATTTAAACAAGGTTCGAGAAATGTTTCGTATTCAGAGTTTTCGGTTCGTTTATTTAATATCGAAAGGTGGAGTTTGGGTTGACTTTTATCAGGGGAAATTTTTTTAATAAAATGACGGGCTGTTTTTTCATTTTCGACAATAAAATAATCCAATTGGTCGATTGTGTTTTTAACAGTTTGGGGTAAAACATCAAAAGGGTTAGACTCTCCTAAAGTGGTAGGTATGAGGTATACATTTCCTTTTATAGTCATACTTTATTTTAAATCGGTGGCTTTGATTAATTTATGGGCAATAGTATCACAAACTTGGTCTAACATATTATAAAGCGACGTAAAACCGTCAGGACTCCCGTAATAGGGGTCTGGCACATCGATGTTTTCGTTAGGAAATAATTCATTAAGAATTAAAATTACTTTTTGTTTGGATTGATTGTTGGGAGCTAATTTTAAAACATCTTTATGTACACTCATGTCCATAGTGTAAATAATATCATAAGATTCAAAATCAGCTACAGAAATTTGACGTCCTTTTTGGGTGGAAATATCAATATTATTATCTAAGGCAACTGCGATTGAACGAACATCAGGTTTTTTACCCACATGCCAATGTCCTGTACCTGCAGAATCAACAATAAAATCCGATGGAGGTAATTTGCTAGCAAGAATTCCTTGTGCTAAAGGAGAACGACAAATATTCCCCAGACATACCATTAAGATTCTTGTTCTCATTATTTTAATTCGATAATTTGGCATTTAAATCATTTACAAACTTTTTAAATTGTTTATCTGTAGATATTAAATTATCAACCGTTTTACAAGCATGTAATACCGTTGCATGGTCTCGTTTACCGATTTGAGAACCAATATTGGCTAAAGAAGATTTGGTTAGTTTTTTAGAAAAATACATTGCCAATTGTCTTGCTTGTACAATATGTCGTTTACGAGTAGGTGAGCGTAATGTTTCGACATCCATTTGGAAATAATTTGAAACCACTTTTTGGATGTAATCTATTGAAATCTCTTTTTTAACGTTTTTAACAAATTTATCGACAACTTGTTTTGCTAATTCAAGAGTTACTTCTTTTTTATTGAATGACGATTGTGCAATCAAAGAAATAATTGAACCTTCTAATTCTCTAATATTTGTTTTGATGTGTTTGGCTACAAACTCAACGGCATCTTCAGGTAATGAAACCCCATCACGATACAATATATTTTTAAGTATGGCTACACGAGTTTCATAATCAGGTTGTGTTAACTCAGCAGACAATCCCCACTTAAATCGAGATAATAAACGTTGCTCGATATCTTGCATATCTACAGGTGCTTTATCAGAAGTAAGAATTACCTGTTTGCCATTTTGATGTAAATAATTAAATATATGGAAAAACACATCTTGTGTACCTGCTTTACCAGATAAAAACTGGATATCGTCTACAATTAAAACATCTACTAATTGATAGAAATGAATAAAATCATTTCGGGTGTTTTTTCGAACCGAGTCGATAAATTGTTGTGTAAATATTTCGGCAGAAATATATAAAACAATTTTATCAGGATGTTTAGATTTTATTTCTAAACCAATAGCATGAGCCAAATGGGTTTTTCCTAAACCAACACCACCATAAACCATCAAAGGATTAAAAGATGTGCCACCAGGTTTATTAGCAACTGCCATACCTGCAGATCGTGCCAATCGGTTTGAATCACCTTCTAAAAAAGAATCAAAATTATAGTTAGAATTCAGTTGCGAATCAATGTTAATATTTCGAATACCAGGTATAATAAAAGGGTTTCTTATTTCTGTATTTTTATTTACAGGAACATCAACTTTTTGACTGGTATTGGTGTTGTAATTAGAACTTGGAAGTTGTTCGGTAAAAGGTTGTTTATTGTCATCAATGGCGTTTGCCATTTTGATGCGGTAAATCAAACGGGCATCTGCACCTAACTCTTTACTAAGAGCTACTTTGAGTAATTTAACATAATGCTCTTCTAGAAATTCATAAAAGAATTTACTGGGAACCATAATATGTAAAGCATTATCTTTTAGTTCTAAAGGTTTAATGGGTTCAAACCACGTTTTGTACGCTTGTAGCTGAACATTATCCTTTATAAATAACAGGCAGTTTTCCCATGCTGATTGAGCTGTATTCTTCATGAAAAAAGTAATTTTTTAAATATAATTAGTTCGATTAATTGTTAAAAATAGTCAAGTTTTACACCTCTAAATCTACAGATACAAAAGTGTGGATAATTTTAGTTATAAAAAAATTATATACGGTTGTATTTTTAAAAATAATAGCGTAAGGTTGTCTAAAATTAGAAAATCAATGGATACTTATCAGGTTAGAGTGCGTTATGCAGAAACCGACAAAATGGGAGTAGTTTATCACGCCAATTACGCTGTTTATTTCGAAATGGGACGCGTCGAATGGCTCAGAAATAAAGGCATTTCATATAAAAAAATGGAAGATAATGGTGTGATGTTGCCTGTTGTTTCATTATCAATTCAATACAAAAAACCAGCCTATTATGATGATTTATTAACGGTTAAAACTTTTCTAAAAGAATTATCTTCAGTAAAAATTATCTTTGGTTATGAGATTCACAATGAAAAGGGAGACTTATTAACAACTGGCGATTCAACATTGGTTTTTGTGGATATGAGAACCAACAAACCAACACAAGCTCCCGAATATGTAAAGGAATTAATATTTGAGGTCTAAAATTAAGTTGTTTGAATTTGCTGATTTTTTTGGTAAATAAAATTTGGAAGATTAATTTTTAAGATTATATTTGCACCATAATAATCGGGCGATTAGCTCAGTTGGTTCAGAGCATCTGGTTTACACCCAGAGGGTCGGGGGTTCGAATCCCTCATCGCCCACAAAACTCCTCATAAAATGAGGAGTTTTTTTTTGCCTATGTGTTTTAAAAATCCCTTACTTTTGCAACACCAAATAACGACGACACATTATCTTTATGAACACTATCACAGCTAGTAATTACCGTATTCATTTTAATGAAAAAGCATATCCATTTTTAAACAAAAAAATTGCAGAAAAAAAATATTCTAAAATTTTTATCATTTGTGATACAAATACGCACGAGTATTGTTTACCCTACTTTTTACCTTTGCTAGAAACAGATATCGCTTTTGAAATTATTGAATTTGAAGCTGGAGAGATTAATAAAAACATTGAAACATGTGTGCAAATATGGCACGCCTTAACCGAGTTAGGTGGTGATCGAAAAAGCTTGGTAATTAATGTTGGTGGTGGTGTAGTTACTGATTTAGGAGGATTTGTAGCTTCTACCTTTAAGAGAGGGGTTGATTTTATCCACATACCTACGACTCTTTTGTCGATGGTAGATGCGTCTGTTGGGGGAAAAAACGGTGTTGATTTAGGAAATTTAAAAAATCAAGTAGGGGTAATTAACAATCCGATGATGGTTGTAGTGGACTCAGCATTTTTAAATACTTTACCAGCAGCTGAAATTCGTTCAGGGATGGCCGAAATGCTAAAACACGGTTTGATTTATGATAAAGAATATTGGAATGCTTTTTCGGGATTGACGAATGAAAATTTTACTTCACTAAATAATATTGACCAATTAATTTACCGATCAGTTGAAATAAAAAATGACGTTGTTACGCAAGACCCTCGTGAAAATGGATTACGAAAAGCGTTAAATTTTGGACATACATTAGGTCATGCAATCGAGTCTTATTTTTTAGAAAGCACCGAAAAAAAGACCCTTCTACACGGAGAGGCTATAGCTGTTGGGATGATTTTAGAATCTTATATTGGGATGAAAAAAGATTTACTCACAGGGGAGGAATTTCTTGAAATTAAAAACCTAATCAACCGTATTTATGATAAGATTTCATTCGAAAACAATGATATCGAACAAATTTTGGAATTATTGATACATGATAAAAAGAACGAATACGGAACCATTCAATTCGCTTTATTAGACGGAATCGGAAAAATAGCCATAAACCAAACCGTCACCAACGATCTGATTTATAGTGCTTTTGATGAATACCAAAATAAAATTTAGGCAAGATAATTCGTAATTTACTTTTGGTTATTAAGCATATACGCCATATTTCTAATGACGTTATCGTGTTTTTTAACAAAAGAGTTTTCTAAATCCCATACATATCCAGATAGTACAGCACATATTTTACGCTTAACTTCTGGATCCTCGGGTTGATGAAAAAATAAGGTTTGTAAATTACCCGTATACCATTCTTTAACGTAGGTTTTGAAAACTTCGACACCTCGTTTGATGTAATCTGAATATTCCGTTTCCCAATCAACGGTTTCGCCATTCAATTGTCGAGTAATTAATTTTGCTGACAACATACCTGACTCTGTTGCAAAAGCAACACCTGATGAAAAAACAGGGTCTAAAAATTCCGAACTGTTGCCTGTCAATGCAAAACCATCACCATACATTTTTTTTACCGCTCTTGAATAATTTTGAAGAAGTACAGGTTCAAACACAAAATCAAGTCCTCCAAATCGTTGTACATAATAGTCGGACAAACTGATGGCTTTTTTTAGGGCTTCGGTTGTATTACCGTTTTTAGAAAGTGATTGTATGTAATCTGTGGGACCTACTACACCAATGCTTGTATTTCCGTTTGAAAAAGGGATTACCCATAGCCAAACTTCGGTTTCTAATATATCAAAAGATATTAAAGTTCCTTCCTCTCCAGCGGGTCTGCGAACATCTTTTATGTGTGTAAATATAGACGAGTGTGGGTCTAATCCAGAGGGCGAATCTAAATCTAATAAACGGGGTAAAACCCGTCCATAACCACTAGAATCTATAATAAATTTGGCGTGAATTTCTCTTTCGATGCCATTTTTGTCTTTTACAACAGTGATAGAGTTGGCTCCGTTAAACGTAACAGAAATTACTTCGGTTTCATATTCTAAATCAACCCCTTTGTTAATCACTTCATCAGCTAATGTTTTGTCAAAGTCTGCCCGAGGCACTTGCCACGTCCAGTCCCAGCCAGAACCAAATTTTTTGCTAAAATCAAAAGTGCAAATTTCTTTTCCTCGTATAAAACGAGCTCCTAATTTTTTTTCAAAATTCATTTTGTTTAAAGCAGGTAACAAACCGGCTTCGTCAAAATGATCCATAACTCTAGGGATTAGACTTTCTCCAACTACTAAACGAGGAAATTTAGTTTTTTCTACAACTTTAACTTTGATGTTTTTTTGGTGTAAATAAGACGAGGAAACACACCCTGAAGGACCAGCTCCTATCACCAAAACGTCTACAAACTCTGTGGACATAAAATCTTATATTTTGTTAATAAAAATATTACATTTGCCAGTTCAAAGTAACTATTATTATTTCATATATAAAATAGTTCCATAATTATTTTGCAGAAACCACAACTAGTATACATAAATTATGAGTACCATAAATGAATTTTTAAATTTAAAGGATTTTGAATCAATAGTTTTTAAAGGTCAAAAAGTATCGTTGAGTCAAGACGTTATAAACAGAGTTGATAAAAGTTTTAACTTTTTAAAATCTTTTTCTCAAAATAAAATCATTTATGGCGTTAATACTGGTTTTGGACCTATGGCACAGTACCGTATTAAAGATGAAGATCGCTTGCAATTACAATATAACTTGATAAGAAGTCACGCTTCGGGTATTGGTAACCCCTTAAATCCAACATGTGTAAAATCTGCAATTTTAGCGCGACTAAATACATTATCATTAGGTAATTCGGGGGTTCATCCATCGGCCATTCATTTAATGACGGAGTTAATAAATCGAGACATCACTCCTTTAATTTTTGAACATGGCGGTGTCGGAGCGAGTGGTGATTTGGTTCAATTAGCCCATTTAGCATTGGTGTTAATTGGTGAGGGTGAGGTCTTTTATAAAGGAGAAAGAAAGTCAACTGAAGAGGTTTTTAAATTAGAAGGATTATCTCCTATGAAAGTGGAAGTACGAGAAGGTTTAGCCTTAATGAATGGTACTTCAGTCATGACAGGAATCGGTATTGTAAATACGTATAACGCGGAAAAATTAATAGATTGGTCAATTAAGATGTCTTGTGCAATCAACGAAATTGTTCAAGCGTACGATGATCATTATTCTATTGAATTAAACCGAACCAAACTACATCACGGGCAACAAGAGATCGCAAAAAGAATGCGTGCTAATTTGTTAGACAGTAAATTAGTCCGAAAAAGAGAAGATCATTTATATTCGGGCGATAATAACGAAGAAGTATTTAAAGATAAAGTACAAGAATATTATTCCTTACGATGTGTTCCCCAAATATTAGGTCCTGTATTAGACACTATAGATAATGTAAATAAAGTATTGGAAAATGAAATTAATTCTGCCAATGACAATCCAATAGTTGATGTCGAAAATGAACACGTTTATCACGGAGGAAATTTTCATGGAGATTATATTTCATTAGAAATGGATAAATTAAAAATTGTAATAACAAAACTAACGATGTTGGCAGAGCGGCAATTAAATTACTTATTAAATTCTAAATTAAACGAAATACTACCTCCTTTTGTTAATATGGGCGTTTTAGGATTTAATTTTGGGATGCAAGGCGTTCAGTTTACAGCAACATCTACTACTGCCGAAAACCAGATGTTATCCAATCCAATGTATGTTCATAGTATTCCTAATAATAATGACAATCAAGACATTGTGAGTATGGGTACGAACTCGGCGGTAATTACTCAAAAAGTGATTGAAAATGCTTTTCAAGTATTAAGTATTGAAATCATAACCATCGTGCAAGCAATAGATTTATTAGATCAAAAAGACAAAGTATCCGCAGTAACCCGTAAAATGTATGACGAAGTTAGAGCGATCATACCTACATTTAAAGACGATCAGATAATGTATCCTTTTGTACAAAAAGTAAAAGAGTATTTACAACAAGAATAATATAATCTAAAAATACAGCAAAAAAATAGATTTATGAAGTGTGTATTAGTAACAGGAGGTTCAAGAGGTATCGGACGCGCAATATGTCAAAAATTAGCTGTTGATAGCGATTATCACATTTTAATTAATTACCAATCAAATCAAGCTGCCGCAGAAGAAACATTGGCGTCAATAATTGCTTTAGGAGCAACAGGAGAATTGTTGCAATTTAATGTTGCTGATTCAGAAGAGGTAAATCAAGTACTTACCCAATGGCAAGAGCAAAACCCAAAAGCTTTGGTTGAAGCGATTGTAAATAACGCAGGAATTACACGAGATGGACTGTTTATGTGGATGACACACAAAGATTGGCAAGATGTTATCAACACAAGTTTAAATGGATTTTTTAACGTAACTAATTTTTTTATGCAAAAAATGTTACGTAATAAATATGGTAGAATTGTAAATATAGTTTCTGTATCAGGGGTTAAAGGAACACCCGGACAAACCAATTATTCTGCTGCAAAAGGAGCAATAGTAGCAGCAACAAAAGCTTTGGCACAAGAAGTAGCAAAACGAAAAATAACGGTTAACGCAGTAGCCCCAGGTTTTATAAAAACAGACATGACCAGTGGTTTGGATGAAAGTGAATTGATTAAAATGGTGCCTGCAAATCGATTTGGAGAAGCAGAAGAAGTAGCGGATTTGGTTAGTTTTTTAATATCAAAAAAATCAAGTTATATCACTGGTGAAATAATCAATATTAATGGTGGTATATATTCATAAAAAACCAATAAGTTATGAATAGAAGAGTAGTAATTACAGGTATGGGAATTTATTCTTGTTTGGGATTATCCCTTGAGGAAGTTACAGAATCGTTATATCAAGGAAAGTCGGGTATTGTAAAAGACGAAAACAGAAAAGAGTTCGGTTTTCAATCTACCTTAACAGGTATGGTACCTCGCCCTGATTTAAAAAAAGAGTTAACCCGAAGACAACGAATTAGCATTGGAGAAGAAACAGAATACGCTTATGTAGCCACTGTTGAAGCGTTAAAAAATGCAAAAATAGATCAAGATTTTTTAGACACTAACGAGGTTGGTATTTTGTATGGTAACGACAGTGTTTCGGGATCTATTATTGAAGCGGTAGATATTATTAGAGATAAAAAAGATACCTCTTTAATTGGTTCGGGAGCAATTTTTAAGTCGATGAACTCGACAATAAATATGAATTTATCTACTATTTTTAAATTAAGAGGAATAAATCTAACCATCAGCGCTGCTTGTGCAAGTGGTTCACACTCGATAGGATTAGGTTATTTTTTAATTAAAAATGGGTTGCAAGATATCGTTATTTGTGGCGGAGCGCAAGAAATTAACAAATACGCCATGAGTACCTTTGATGGTTTGGGAGTATTTGCTTCAGATGATGTTGATCCAGCAACCGCCTCAAAGCCCTTTGATGCGTCACGCAACGGATTAGTACCTAGTGGTGGAGGAGCAACGTTAATTTTAGAAAGTTATGAATCAGCTATAAAACGTGGAGCTCCAATCATAGCAGAAGTAGTAGGGTATGGTTTTTCATCAAACGGAGGACATATCTCAACCCCTAATGTCGACGGACCATCTATAGCTATGAAACGAGCCTTGTCAGATTCAGGTTTAGAACCGAGTCAAATAGATTACATTAACGCGCACGCAACTTCAACACCAGTAGGAGATGCAAATGAGGCAAAAGCCATTTATGAAATATTTGGAGACCATATGCCACTGGTAAGTTCAACCAAGTCAATGACAGGTCACGAGTGTTGGATGGCAGGTGCAAGTGAGGTTATTTATTCGATATTGATGATGCAAAATTCTTTTGTAGCCCCAAACATAAATTTTGAAAAACCAGATGAAGATTCTGCAAAATTAAATTTAGCGACAACTACTGTAAATAAAAAAATTGATATATTTTTGTCAAACTCATTTGGGTTTGGTGGTACCAACTCAGCCCTAGTAATAAAAAAAATAAACTAATAAAGATGGAAAAAGCTAAAATAATAGAAATAGTTAACGGTTTTTTAGTAGATGAATTTGAAGTTGATGGAGATTTAATCTCCCCAGAAGCAAATTTAAAAGATACTTTGGGATTGGATAGCTTGGACTATGTAGATTTAGTGGTAACTATCGAGTCTAATTTAGGGGTTAAATTAGGAGAAGCTGATTTTACAGGGATAGTTACGTTTCAAAATTTTTATGATTTGTTAGAAAATAAAATCAAACAACTCAAGGGATAAACCATGAGTAAGTGGGATGGAAAATCTAAGGGTACCTTACTAGGGTATAAAATTTTCGTTTTCTGTATCAAAAAATTAGGACTTCGCATTTCATATGGAGTTCTTTTTTTTGTGGCGTTATATTATTTCATTTTTTTAAAAGAGAGTAACCGTGCCATATTTTATTATTTCAGAAAAAGATTAGGTTATTCCTATTGGAAATCCAAGCGATTTGTATTTCAGAGTTATTTTATTTTTGGGCAAACCATTATAGATAAAACAGCCATATCATCGGGTTTAAGAAATCGATTTACATACGAGTTTGAGGGGGTTGAAATTTTACATCGTTTATTAGCCGATAAAAAAGGAGGTGTTTTAATAAGTGCACACATAGGTAATTTTGAAATTGCCGAATATTTTTTTAGTGAAATTGACTTGGATTGCCAAATAAATTTAGTCACAACCGATAGAGAGCGTTCCGTTATCAAAGAATATTTAGAAAGCATTTCAAAAAAATCAACTATTAAATTTATTATAGTTAAAGAAGATGTATCACACATATATGACATCAATAGGGCATTACAACAAAATGAATTGATTTGTTTTACAGGAGATCGTTATTTTGAGGGTGTAAAATGTTTAGAAGCGTCCCTTTTAGGTAAAAAAGCGCAATTTCCCGCAGGACCATTTCTAATAGGTTCACGATTACAAGTTCCTGTCGTTTTTGTATATGTGATGAAAGAAAATAATATGCACTATCATTTATATACTCAAGAATCAAACACAAAACATCGTGATGCGACAGCATTGTTAGAAGCCTATGTAACCAGTGTAGAAGGAATGATACACAAATACCCACTTCAGTGGTTTAATTATTTTGATTTTTGGAATGATTTAAAATAAAGCTAATTAAATGAAAAAAGTTCTAGTAGTATATTATTCCCAATCAGGTCAATTAAAAGATATTCTTACCAACATCACGCAACCGTTAGAGCAAGATGCCGGGATATCTGTTACGTACTATAATATACAAATGAAAAAATCATTTCCATTTCCTTGGGATGAAACGTCATTTTTTGATGCTTTTCCCGAATCACGGTTGCAAATTCCTTCTGAAATAATAGCACCACCCGAAGCTGTTTTATCTCAAAAATACGATTTGGTAATTTTAGGATATCAAGTTTGGTATTTATCACCTTCGATACCATTTAATTCATTTTTAAAAAGTGAGTATGCTAAACAATTACTAAATAATACACCAGTTATAACCGTTATTGGGTGCCGTAATATGTGGGCAATGGCTCAAGAAAAAGTAAAAGCCTTATTAAATGATTTAGATTGTAAATTAGTAGGCAATATTGTGTTGGTAGATAAAAACCCCAATCATATTAGCGTCATTACAATTGTAGAGTGGATGTTTTCTGGAGAAAAGAAAAAATATTTGGGGATTTTCCCTAAGCCGGGTGTTTCAGATGAAGATATAGTAGATTCTGTAAAATTTGGAAAAGTAATACTACAACATCTTCATCAATCTAGTTTTTCGGAATTACAATCACAATTGGTAACAATAGGAGCGGTAGTTATCCATTGGTTTCATATAAAAATGGAACAAACAGGAAATAAAACATTTGTAATATGGGCAAATGTTATACAAAAGAAAACAAAATCAAGAAAAATTTGGCTCAAAGCTTTTAAGAAATATTTATTGTTTGCTATTTGGGTAGTTTCCCCAATTGTATATATCTTGCAACTTTTGTTGTATCCCATAAATTATAATAAAATCAAGAAAGAAGCGCAGTATTTTAAAGGAGTGTAACTGTTTTTAGGAGAAATATGTTTGAAGTTTACATTACAAAAACGTCTAAGTATCTTCCGAATGAAGCTATTTCAAATGACGAAATGGAATCGTATTTGGGAATGATAAATAATACGGCATCAAAAGCACGAAGAATTATTTTACGAAATAACGGTATTATTTCACGGTACTATGCCTTGGATAAAAACGGAAATCCAACCCATAATAATGCGGAGTTAACGGTTAAAGCAATTCAAGGTTTATACGATGGAAATTTTTCATCTCAAGATGTTGAATTGCTTTCTTGCGGCACATCAACACCTGATAATATATTACCATCTCATGCCGCAATGGTACATGGATTAATGAAAAACCATGCTTTTGAGATAAACTCCTCATCTGGAGTATGCTGTTCAGGGATGAGTGCGCTTAAATACGGCTATATGTCTGTGAAAACAGGTAATACCCAAAACGCAATATGTACGGGGTCAGAACGTGTATCGTCATTGTTGGTGGCTGAAAAATATGAAAATGAGATTATAAATCTTAAAGAATTAAAAGAACAACCAATATTAGCCTTTAAAAAAGATTTTTTACGTTGGATGTTATCCGATGGAGCTGGAGCATTTTTATTACAAAATAAACCGATTGGTAAAAAATCTTTGCGTATTGAATGGATTAAAGGTTTCTCTTACGCACACGAAATTGAAGCTTGTATGTATTCGGGAGGTGATAAATTAGATGACGGTTCGATAAAACCGTGGTCTAACTATGCCTCTAACGAATGGTTAGAAAAATCTATATTTTCAATCAAACAAGATGTAAAAATTTTAGACGAATATATCCTTGAAAAAGGAGCTGACAGTATGAAATCCGTTATGGACACACATAAAATTAAAGCAGATGATATAACCTATTTTTTACCCCATGTTTCATCGCATTATTTTGTAAAAGGATTATCTGATGCACTAAATAAAAGAGGTATTAATTTACCATCCGACAAATGGTTTATGAATTTAAAAAATGTAGGAAATGTAGGTTCAGCTTCGATATATTTGATGTTAGAAGAGCTAATGAATTCAGAAAAATTACAAAAAGGAGACACCATATTGTTATCAGTACCCGAAAGTGGTCGATTCTCTTATGCGTACGCCTATTTAACCGTTTGTTAGCGTATGAAAATTACATTACCCCTGTATGATAAAGAGCTTGTAACAGGCTTAATTCCTCAAAGAAAACCTTTTGTAATGGTTGATGCTTTGATTGCTTTTACCGACACATATTTAAAATCAGGAATTAAAGTAAACGAGGGTAATATTTTTACAAAAAACACTATTTTTCAGGAAGCAGGCTTGATTGAACACATGGCACAATCCGTAGCTTTACATACAGGATACCAATATTACCTAAAGCAGCAACCAGCACCAGTAGGATATATAGGATCAATAAAAAAAATAGAAATATTCGAATTACCTCAATTAGGAGATACAATAGAAACAGAAGTTTCCGTTTTACAAGAGTTTATGGGAGTAACTTTAGTTCGGATACAATCCAAAATCAATACAAAAGTAATAGCCACAGGCGAAATGAAAACCGTAATAGCCAATTTATAGCCCATGTATCCTAAAAATCAACTGATAGACATACATCGATTTTTGCCTCATCGTGCACCCATGTTAATGGTTGATTATATTTCAGAAGAAAATGATGAAGATGTAAAAACAGTTTTTACCATCAAGGAAGATAATATTTTCATACAAGAAAACCTTTTAATTGAGTCAGGATTGGTTGAAAATGCAGCACAGTCCTGCTCGGCAATTGTTGCTAAATCATATTTTTTAGACGAAAATAATGAGGAAATAAAGGGGGTTAAAATTATAGGTTTTATAAGTGGTATCAAAAAATTAAAAATAAATAAGCTACCTAAAGTAGGTGATACGATAGAAATGAATGGCATATTAGGTTCCCGATACGATGCTGAAGGATATAGCTTGTGTACGATCTCTTGTAAAACGTATTTAAAACAAGAATTACTATTAGAAGCCGAAATAAATATGTTTATCCGACAAGAAAATTAAAATGAAAAAAACGGAAGTCCCACAGGATGCAAGTAATCTTTCAAAAACCAACATGAAAGAATTATGTTACGCAACCGACGAAAACGGAAATTACACAACAGCCTTAAGTTCTGGTTGGGAGCCCAAGACCATAGCCTTAACCAATTCTATTAAAGATATTGAAGAACGCGTAGCACAAGCCAAACAAGATGTTTTATCAGGCACTGTTAGTCCGATTGTTTATTATATGGAATTACATAAAATGGACTGGACAACATTAGCAGATTACGTAGGTATGTGGCAGTGGCGTGTTAAAAGACATACAAAACCCAACGTGTTTAAAAAACTAAGCGATGCCACATTGACCAAATACGCGGAAGCTTTTGAAGTATCAATAGACGCGTTAAAAAATTTTAAAACCCAATAATGAAAACAGATTTTACCCACCATCAATCCGCACATTGTGAAAACGGAGTAGCCTCCAATTTACTTAAAAATAAAGGTATAGAAATTAGCGAACCTATGGTTTTTGGTATTGGGTCTGGTTTGTTTTTTGTATATATCCCATTTTTACAAGTTAATCACGCACCAGCGATCAGTTATCGCCCAATGCCGGGTGTTATTTTTAATCGAGCAGCGAAACGATTAGGAATAACCGTAAAAAGAACCAAATTTTCGAGTACCAACTCGGCGCAAAAAGCGTTAGAAGAAAATTTAAAAAATAATATCCCAACAGGATTACAGGTAGGGGTATATAATCTTACATATTTCCCGGATGAATACCGTTTCCATTTTAATGCACACAATTTAGTGGTGTATGGCAAACAGGACGATACGTTTTTGATTAGCGATCCCGTAATGGAAAATGTTACCACTTTAACTGAAAAAGAATTAGAAAAAGTGCGATTTGCCAAAGGCGCTTTTGCTCCTAAAGGACAAATGTATTACCCAACATATATACCCGAAAATTTAAATTGGGAATACGCCATCAAAAAAGGTATTAAAAACACTTGTCGCGATATGTTGGCACCCATGCCTGTTATTGGAGTTAGAGGCATACGTATGGTCGCTAAAATGATTCGGAAATGGCCGCAGAAAAAAGGTGTTAAGGTTGCTAATCATTATTTGGCTCAAATTGTTCGTATGCAAGAAGAAATCGGAACAGGCGGTGGCGGATTTCGTTTTATATACGCCGCATTTTTGCAAGAAGCAGCGGGTGTTTTAAAAAACGAAAAACTACGTGAATTATCTACCGAATTGACTTCGATAGGTGATCAATGGCGTGATTTTGCAATTAACGCTTCACGCGTGTACAAAAACAGAAGTAATCAAACAGATGTTTACAACGCTTTGGCTGACCAGATGACTCATTTAGCCGATTTAGAAGAGGTATTTTTTAAAAAATTACAAAAAGCAATTTAATTTCTTTGAAAAATCCCATTATACATATCAATAAATTAAGTAAAAAATACAAAGACTCGGATTTTTATTCTGTCGATGATTTGAGTTTAATTATTGAAAAAAATGAGATTTATGGGTTATTAGGACCAAATGGAGCGGGTAAAACAACCTTGATTTCACTCTTGTGTGGCTTAGTTAAGCCAACTAACGGCAGTTTTACAATAAATAATTTTACGTACAGCACTAACAGTACTTACATCAAAGAAATTATAGGTGTTGTACCACAAGAATACGCGTTGTATCCTTCACTCACCGCCAAGGAAAATCTGATGTATTTTGGTAGTATGTACGGGATATCACAAAAAGAGTTAGTTGCAAAAATAGACGATGCATTAGATCGTTTGGGATTGTTAAAATTTGCAAACAAAAAAATAGAGACCTTTTCAGGAGGAATGAAAAGGCGTATTAATCTGATTGCAGGTATATTACACGATCCGTTAGTTTTGTTTTTGGATGAACCTACAGTAGGGGTAGATGTACAATCTAAAAATGTGATTATTGATTTTTTAAAAGAATTAAACGCAAAAGGCACAACCATCATTTATACTTCCCATCATTTAACCGAAGCACAAGATTTTTGTACCAAAATAGCGATTATAGATAAAGGTAAAATATATGCTGAAGGAACCGCACAGGGACTAATTGACCAAACAGCCAATGCCCACAATTTAGAAGACGTTTTTATAGCATTAACCGGTAAAGATTTGCGAGATGTTATATAAATTATGGATGTCGATCATCAAAGAAACACTCTTGTTAAAGCGAGATTTTGGAGGTTTAGTCATTTTGTTTGTGATGCCTTTGGTTTTAATAATTACCATAACTTTAATTCAAGACAGCGCTTTTAAATCGGTTAATTCAAATAAAATTCCCATTTTATTAATTGATAATGACAAAGCAGATATTTCAAAAACAGTTATTTCAAATTTAAATTCTAATGAAGCTTTTGAGATCGTTACTACTTTAAACGGAAAAAACATTACCGAAAAGGAAGCGCAAGATTTAGTTTTTTCAGGAACGTATCAATTGGCAATTGTTATTCCGGCACATTTAAGTCGGGATTTAGAAGCCAAAGTATCTCAGAATGTAAGTAAGATCATGCAAAATTTTGGGGTAGGAGAAACGGAAGTAATTTCCGAAAACACACCAAAATCTACGCTGTCCGAAACCAAAGAAATCAAGTTGTTTTTTGATCCAGCAACACAAATCACATTTAAAAATGCGGTTAAAAATGCTGTGGATCAAATGATCTCTAAAATAGAAAACGAATCTATTTACTCTAGCTTTCAAAAAGAGTTAGGCGAGTCGGATGAACCTATTTTTGAGCAAAAAAGTTTTATTGTTTTTAAAGAAATAGTACCTAAAGTAAATAATGAAGATGTAAAGCCTAACTCGGTGCAACACAACGTTCCAGCTTGGGCGTTGTTTGCAATATTCTTCATTATTGTACCACTTTCTATAAACATAGTTAAGGAAAAAAATCAAGGTACAATGACCCGATTAATTATTAATCCAACGCCTTATTTATTGCTTTTAATAGGTAAAACAGCAACGTATTTAATCATTTGTATTGTACAGTTTTTATTAATGGTTGCCGTTGGTGTATTCTTGTTTCCGTATTTGGGTTTGCCCGAATTAAATATGGAAGGAAAATTTACGTTAATGCTACTCGTAGCTACTTTTTCAGGATTAGCAGCCATCGGATTAGGAATCATGTTGGGGACCATCGCCAAAACTCAAGAACAATCAGCACCATTTGGTGCAACATTAGTCGTAATTTTAGCCGCAGTTGGTGGCGTTTGGGTACCCGTATTTGCAATGCCTAAAGTGATGCAATACGTGTCTAATATTTCCCCAATGAATTGGGGTTTAAATGCTTTTTATGATGTATTGTTGCGAAATAGCGGGCTATCAGAAATCCTATTGGAATTGAATTTTTTATTTTTGTTTTTTGTTGCAACAGTAACTATTGCGGTATTTTATGATAAGAAAAAAAGAGCAGTATAAAGTCGCCGATCATTTAACGGTATCTAAAGAATTTAGAGTTCGATTTAGCGAAACCGATCCTTTAGGAATAGTATGGCACGGCAATTATATTATCTATTTTGAAGATGGGAGAGAGGCATTTGGGCGCAAACACGGTATATCGTATTTAGATGTTCACGCTCAAGGTTACACCACTCCGATAGTAAAGTCGCAATGCGAACACAAATTATCGTTGCGATATGGTGATGTAGCTCGGATCGAAGCTACTATTGTAGACACACCTGCCGCAAAAATAATTTTTAGATTTAAAATATTTGATGCCAACGGAGAGGTAGCTTGTACAGGAGAAACCACACAAGTTTTTGTAGATAAAAATGGAGATTTGTCACTGAATTGTCCTCCGTTTTATGAAGAATGGAAAAGAAAAGTAGGATTAATAAAATAATGGAAAATAAAAAAGTCTTTGTTGCAGATTACAATTGTGTCACGCCTTTAGGGTTTGATATAACAACAACGATGGAAGCTTTAGAAATAAACAAATCCGGTATTCAATGTTATAAAAACGAAGCCACTCAATCTGATTTTTATCTCGCTAAAATAGACGATACAACGATTGATCTCGAATTTGATAAAATAACCACACGAACTGATTTTTCTAAATTAGAAAAATTGTTCATTTTGGCATTAAAACCGTTGGTTGATAACCATAAAGTAACACCTAAAACAGGTTTGCTGTTATCTACAACCAAAGGAAATATTGAGCAGTTAGCAATACCCAAAAATCCAATATCAAGGGCATTATTATCTAATTTATCCCGTAAAATAGCCGATTATTTCGGTTTTTTGACCGAACCAATCGTTGTTTCAAACGCTTGTGTATCAGGATTATTAGCGATTTCTGTCGCAAAAAGAATGTTACAAACAGAAATGTACGATGATTTTTATATCGTTGCAGGAGATATCGTTTCGGATTTTGTGTTATCAGGTTTCAATTCTTTTCAGGCGTTAAGTGATGAGCCTTGCCGCCCTTATGACGAAGCCCGAAAAGGTGTAACCTTAGGTGAGTCTGCCGCTGCTGCCTATATTTCTACACAAATTAATTCGAATGCTAAAAGTAACATTGCCGTAATCGGTGATGGTGCCATAAACGATGCCAATCACATTTCGGGACCTTCTCGAACAGGTGAAGGGTTATATCAAAGTATCGAAAGTGCTTTTAAAGAAGCAGGGATTTCTAAACAAAAACTAAATTATATTTCTGCTCACGGTACTGCGACAGCTTACAACGACGAGATGGAGTCTATCGCATTTAGTCGATCAGCGATTAACAAGGTACCGTTAAACAGTTTAAAAGGGTATTTTGGGCATACGCTGGGCGCTTCGGGTTTGTTAGAAGCTATTATAGCTATCGAATGCGCTAAAAGAAATATCTTATTGGCTTCAAAAGGATATAAAAATAAAGGCGTTTCAAAAGATATTCAAGTAATTACTAAAAATAAAAACCAACCCATTCACTATTTTTTAAAAACAGCATCAGGTTTTGGCGGCTGTAATACCGCTGTGTTGTTTGAAAAAATAACCACCAACTAACCTAAAAACCAATGAACGATTCATCCCAAAAAGCAATCAACGCAATCCAAGAAGCACAAAAAATAGCCATGGCGCCGTTTTTATTTCAAGCGGTAGTTTCACTACGTAAACTCGGGATTTTTGATTTAATTTTTTCAAGACGAAAAAAAGGAGGTATCAATACAAAAGACATCGCCAAAGAGTTAAACTTATCAGAATATGGCGTGGGTGTTTTGTTGGAAATCGCCAAAACATCCGCAATCGTTGCTCAAGACGAAAACGAAAATTACGAATTAACAACCACAGGTTATTTTTTAACGTATAACGAAACTGTTAATGTCAATCTTAACTTTACAAACGATGTTTGTTATAAAGGATTATTTCATTTAAACGATGCTATTTTAACAGGAAAACCCGAAGGGTTAAAAGAATTAGGAAATTGGAGTACGATATATGAAGGACTGTCACAATTGACTCCAGAAGTACAAAAAGCTTGGTTTGAATTTGATCACCATTATTCGGACGGCAGTTTTCAAGAAGCATTAAAAACAGTTTTAAGAAACAACCCTAAAAATATATTTGATATCGGTGCAAATACAGGGAAATTTGCCGTTAATGCATGTGCTACAAATAGTACGGTAAGCGTTAAAATAATCGATTTACCAGGGCAATTAAAAAAAGCGTTGGCAAATGTTGAACAAGCAGGATTTAAAGAACGTGTAACATCGCATCAAATAGATTGGTTATCGGATAATCCCACAATTCCGCAAGGGGCAGATGTCATCTGGTTAAGTCAATTTTTAGATTGTTTTTCTAAAGAAGAAATCATAAAAATATTGTCAGCTTGTGTGTCTTCTATGTCGGATGATACCGAACTTTTTATAATGGAAACGTATACCGATAGGCAAAAATTTGATAATGCTCGTTATATTTTAGAGGCAACATCGTTATATTTTACCGTAATGGCTAATGGCAATAGTAAAATGTATGAATCGCAAGTGATGAAAGAATTGGTTGATCAATCAGGATTGGTTCTTAAAGAAGATATTAATGTAGGAGAATACCACACTATTTTCGTTTGTAAAAAGAAATAATAAATGAACGCATCACCTTTATATATTAAATCTTTTTGTACAATAAACCAGCAAAAGGTTTCTTTAAATGGAAAAATAATATCCACAAGTGAAGCGTTAGATTTTAAATCTTTCACAAAAAAAGTGTACCAAGATTTAGGCATACAGTATCCTAAATTTTTTAAAATGGATAATCTAAGTAAACTCGCTTTTTTGGGTGCAGAAGCTGTTTTACAAGATGTTTCAGATTCCGAAAAAGAGCATATTGCTTTGGTTTTTGCCAATCAATCGTCCAGTTTAGATACTGATTTGGCATATCAAGAATCGATTTCAGACTCCGAAAACTATTACCCAAGTCCGGCAGTATTTGTTTATACACTCCCTAATATTTGTTTGGGAGAAATAAGTATCAAACATCAGTTAAAATCTGAGCATGCTTTTTTTATTTTTGATACCTTTAACGCCGAATTTATAATTCAGTACGCAAGAGTATTAATACAAACTAAAAAAGCCGATAAAGTGTTGTGCGGCTGGGTAGAGTATTTACAAGAAGATTATAAGGCCTTTTTGTTTTTAGTAGATCAAACATCAGGTATCGAAATCACTAAAAATAACGTAGAAAAATTATTTAAATAACATTTATGGAAGCATTAAAACAAGAGTTAAAAGTAAAAATCATTGAAGCTTTAAATTTAGAAGAAATCACAGTAGCAGATATTAATGATACCGATGTATTGTTTGGAGATGGATTGGGGTTGGATTCTATTGATGCTTTAGAATTGATCGTACTTTTAGATAAAGATTACGGAATTAAATTAACCGATCCAAAAGAAGGGAAATCCATTTTTCAATCTGTTGAAACAATGGCTGCTTATATCGAAAAAAATCGCACCAAATAAATTATGAGTACCCGAGTTGCTATAACAGGAATGGGAATAATCTCATCAATAGGAACTACTGTTGAAGAAAATTATACCGCCCTAATTAACGGAAAAACAGCTATTTCTACCATTCAAAATTTAGATACATCACACCGTGATGTTATTAAAGTTGGCGAGATAAAAAAAACTAATTCTGAGTTAGAGCAACAATTGCAATTATCTGAGGATAATAACTTTTCAAGAACCGCTTTATTAGGTGCAATCGCAGCGCAACAAGCTTTGAAAAATGCAGGTATACGTGATATCAATGCCTATAAAACAGGGTTGATTTCTTCTACAAGCGTAGGAGGGATGGATAAAACAGAAAAATATTTTTACGAGTATTTTGAAAATGAATCCGTTCAAAAATATATTTTATCGCATGGAGCAGGAGATTCCTCCCATAAAATTGCCGATATAATTGGGTTAAAAGGATTTGTAACTACAATTAGTACGGCTTGTTCTTCGGCGGCCAATGCTATTATGTTAGGTGCTCGGATGATCCAGTCGGGTAAGTTAGATCGCGTGATAGTAGGCGGGGCTGATGCCTTATCTAAATTTACAATTAACGGTTTTAAATCGTTAATGATTTTAACAGACGAATTAAACACTCCGTTTGATGATCATCGCAAAGGACTTAATTTGGGCGAAGCCGCAGCTTATTTGGTGTTAGAATCGGATGCGATTGTCCAAAAAGAAAACAAAAAAGTATTGGCGTATGTTGCCGGATACGGAAATGCCAATGATGCGTTTCATCAAACCGCTTCGTCAGAAAATGGAGAAGGAGCCTACCTTGCGATGCAAAAAGCATTTAAAGTTTCAGGATTACAACCCCACGATATTGATTATATCAATGCGCACGGTACAGCAACACCTAATAATGATTTATCAGAAGGTAGAGCGATTGAACGTGTTTTTGGAAATACAGTCCCAGAGTTCAGTTCTACAAAACCCTACACAGGGCACACATTGGCTGCCGCTGCAGCAATCGAGGCGGTGTATAGTATCTTGGCAATGCAACACAATGTGGTATTTCCTAATTTAAATTTTAAAACTCCGATGAAAGAGTTTGATTTACAACCACAAACTACCTTAAAAAATAAAGAAATTAATCACGTATTATCCAATTCGTTTGGTTTTGGAGGAAATTGTTCGACTTTAATTTTTTCAAAAAAAGCATGAAAAACTGTTATATAAATGGCGTAAGTTGTATTTCAGCACAAAAAGTTTCTGAAAATGGATTTTTTGAAGACATTCAAATCAACAATTCAAATATTATATTACCAGCTCAAGAACCTTCTTATAAGGACTCGATTCCTGCTGCTGCCGCTCGACGAATGGCAAAAGGTGTAAAAATGGGAATTTATGCATCTACTCAAGCTTTAAAAGAAGCTGGTGTTACAGTTCCTGATGCAATTATTACAGGTACAGGAATGGGATGTTTAAAAGATTCAGAAAAGTTTTTGAAAGCACTAATAGATAACGACGAACAGTTTTTAACCCCCACTTCATTTATTCAATCCACACACAATACAGTTGGCGGTCAAATCGCCTTGGGTTTGCAATGTAACGGGTATAATTTTACGTATGTAAACGGAGCGATATCTTTTGAATCCGCTTTGGTTGATGCCAAATTATTACTCGAAAACGAAGAAGAAAACAGTATTTTGATTGGTGGTGTTGATGAAATGGCGGATCACACGATTAATCAATACAAATTGGTTCATTTGGTCAAAAAAGAAGAAGATCTGCCTTTTGATGTGCTTCATCCCAATTCTAAAGGGATAGTTCACGGCGAAGGAGCTGGTTTTTTTGTGGTTGAAAATCAAAAAAAAGATTCGACTTATGCACAAGTAATTGATGTAGCGTTAATCAATTCTATTGAATTATCAGAGACTTCTAGTTTTGTGACTTCTTTTTTGGAAAAAAATAAAATAGCGTTTTCGGAAATAGATGTTGTTGTTTTAGGAAACAATGGAGATATTGAATATGATAATTATTACGAAGCTGTTTCAGATTTATTTAAGCAAACGCCACAAGCGTATTACAAACATTTGACAGGCGAGTTTAATACGGTATCAAGTATTGCGTTTTGGTTGGGAGCAAAGATTTTAAAAAATCAAGTTCTAATTTCTGAAATTCAAAAAAATAAATTAACTAAAGAAGTATACAAAACCGTTTTGATATACAATCAATATCAAGGTAAAGACCATAGTTTAACGTTACTCAAAAGATGTTAACGCATAAAAAAATATCGTTTTTTTTTAGCGGATTGGTACTTGTTTGGTTCGGATTGTGTTTTATAGCACCACTTTCTTTAGGGTATTTATTTCTGGTTTTGATACTTTGGTTTTTATTTACGGCGTGGGGATCGTTTGATATTCGGTTAAATTATTTTACAAAAGCACATAGCCAACATTTTACATCGGATAAAATAATGGCACTCACTTTTGATGACGGACCTACTTTGTATACCCCTGGTATTTTAGATCTGTTAAAAAAACACGGTATAAAAGCTACTTTTTTTTGTGTTGGGCATCATGTAAAAACCTATCCTGAAATCACACAACGTATTTATAATGAAGGACATACAATAGGTAATCATACTTATTCACACCAAAATACATTTGGTGTTATGACGGTAAAAGAAGTT
This sequence comes from uncultured Flavobacterium sp., assembly GCA_964420215.1. GTDB lineage: Bacteria > Bacteroidota > Bacteroidia > Flavobacteriales > Flavobacteriaceae > Flavobacterium. Next base: position 74,188 of record CAYQSQ010000007.1, read on the forward strand.
ATAGAAGAAATTGAATCTACAAACCAGATAATTTATTCGGTTGTTGGGGTTCGTCCAAAATTATTCAGACCGCCATTTGGGGTTACAAACCCCCGAATAGCTCAAGCAATCCAAACGACAAAACACACGGTAATAGGTTGGAATATTCGATCGTTGGATACGGTTTTTAAAGAGTCGGAAACCATTTTTAAACGCGTACAAAAAAAGTTACAACCGGGCGGAATTATTCTTTTTCACGATACTTCCCAAAAAACAATTACCGTTTTGGAACAATTGTTGCCTTATGTGAAAACTCAAAATTATTCATTTACAACCGTTGATCGGTTATTACAAATTTCGGCATATGAAGATTAAATTAATATTCGCACTATTCTTAATTACAGGTTTTTTAGTCGCACAAGAAACGCCTCTTTCAGCGTCAGAAATCAAAGCTTTTAAAGAATTAACCAAAAAACAAACGGCTCAAATCAAAAGCATCAAAACAAATTTTATACAATTAAAACATTTGGATTTTTTAACGGATGATATCAAATCATCGGGATCGATGGTTTTTAAAGCACCTCAATATTTAGAGTGGAAATACACGCAACCCTTTATGTATAGCATTATTTTTAAAGACAATAAGGTATTGATTGACGATCAGGGTAATAAAAGTTCGGTTGCTATTGGTGATAGTAAAATGTTTGCTAAAATTAATAAAATGATTGTGGGTAGTGTGAGCGGTGATATGTTTGACGAAAAAGAATTTGACATCACTTATTTCAAAACTAAAAAAAACTATCTCGTTAAATTAGTTACCAAAACAACAATGAAAAAATACATCAAAGAAGTTAATCTGTTTTTTCCCTTTGATGACGCCACTGTTTCCAAGGTTCGCTTAATTGAATCTTCTAATGATTATACCGAAATTCAATTTGTAAACAAGCAAATTAATTAATGTTACGACAAATAGTTTTTGTTTTTTGTATGCTGCTAACGTTTGTTTCGTGCCAAACATACATGGTGAAAGATGCTGTAAAAAGTGATAATACGAGCAATTTTGTTGAAAACAACTACTTTTTAGATACAGAAAAAGACTACGTATATAAAGCATCAATCCAAGTTTATGGCAATCAATTAGGAGGTGTATTTATCATCAAAAAAATCAGCGAATACGAACATCGTGTTGTTTTTACTACGGAGTTTGGTAATCGACTGTTTGACTTTCAAGTTTCGCCAACAACCAATAAGGTTAATTATGTGATAGAAGATTTGGATAAAAAAATCATCAAAAATACACTCATATCAGATTTTAGAATTTTATTAGAGCAAAAATACCTTGTTGACCAAACGTATGAAACAGCGGATTCTTTTATTTATAAAAATAAAGACGGAAAAAGAAATCATTTTCTATTTGTAAACCAATCCGATTTACTTCTTACAAAAATTAGTACAACTTCTAAAACAAAAGAAAAAGTAAACTTTACATTCGATGCAAAAAACAGTACTTTTGCACAATCAATTCAGATCAAACACAACAATATAAAATTGACAATATCAATGAATTATATTGGTAACTAAAAAATATGAAAAAAATAATTTTAGCACTACTTTTTATAGTGAGCTCAATCCAAATAACCCGTGCACAAGTAACATTTGATCCTTTAGTACGTGGAGGTGCAAATACATCAACAATTACAAATGCAGATGCAGATATTAGAATAGAATCCTATTTGGGAGCTGGATGTGCGATAAACCTAAGTGAAATTTACGCCTTACAACCTGAGTTTACTGTTAGTCGGCAAGGTGTTAAAAACTTAAAATACAGCACAATAAATTACAAATACGCCTATGATTATTATGTAGAAACTTATTTTAATGAATCTTTTGTAGGTACATACGTAAGTTTGGCTTTAATCAATAAATTAAAATTGTTTAAAGGAGCAGTAAATTTACAATTTGGACCGTCTATTGATTTTTTAACCACACCTATTGCTAATAGTAACGGTGATTTTGATTTAGCAATTGTTTTAGGTGCAAGCGCAAGAGTGTACAAAAATTTGTTTGTTGAAACCCGAATAAAAAAGGGTGCGATTTATCCGTATGATTATCCGTCGTATTCGGGAAATTTAGATGTTTTAGTTCCTTTTATGGGGCCAAGAACTTATTTTGTAACTCAATTAGGTTTGGTGTATGAATTTACTTTTGATAAAAAAAACAAAGAATAATGTTATTAAACGATTTTTATAAAGTTCAAACTTTAGAAACCCTTTCAGAAAATAATTATAAAGCTGTGGTGGTGTTAAACAAAGATCACAATATTTTTAAAGGGCATTTTCCGGATAATCCCGTTACTCCAGGTGTTTGTATGATGCAGATTGTTAAAGAATTGTCCGAAAGTATAACCAAAAAAACATTGTTTATGCGTGCATCGTCTAACGTTAAATTTATGGCGATTATCAATCCTGAAAAACACAATACACTTACTTTAGATTTAGAGTTTGTAGGGGATTTAGATTCGGAATTTAAAGTAAAAAACACGAGTAGTTTTGGAGATACTGTAGCTTTAAAAATGACAAACACTTACAACGTCGTATAATTTGAACGCATTACTTTACATCAGCGTTTTTTTCTTATCTTTTATCTGTACCGATATAAAAGAGGTGCGTTCGCATTATTTAAAAGCAGCACAATCTAACGAAAATGCGATTGCGTTTGCCGCTTGTGTAGATCAGGTAAAAAGTAACAACGCTGTTATTCAAACTTACAAGGGAGCTTCTAAAGCCATTCAATCTAAATTTGCGAAAACAATAAAAGAGAAAAAAAGTTTATTTACAGAAGGTGCTCAACAGATTGAATCTTCTATTAAATCACATCCAGAAAATGCGGAGATGCGCGTTATTCGTTTGAGTATACAAGAAAATGTACCTAAGTTTTTAAAGTATAGTTCCAACATTCAGGAAGACAAAAAAATAATACTTCAATTTTTTGGAAAACAAACTCCCGAACTTAAAAGTTATATCAAAGGTTATTTAGTGACATCAAAAAGTTTTTCTGAAAAGGAAATTCAATCACTACAAAATTAAGTATGCGTATCGAAGTCGAAGAAAAATGTATAGACATTTGCATTATTATTCCGACCTATAATAATGAAAAAACACTTGCACGTATAATTGAGCAAGTATGTCGTTACGCTACCACGATAATTGTGGTAAACGACGGATCTACTGACACAACCCAAACGATTTTAAACACATTCGAGAATATTGTCCCTATTCATTTTAAAACCAATCAAGGCAAAGGAAAAGCGCTACAAGCAGGATTTAAAAAAGCAATTGAGCTAGGTTTTTCGTATGCGATTACGATCGATTCTGATGGGCAACATTTCCCAGAAGACATTCCGATTTTTGTACAAGAAATCAAACAATCAACTACGCCTATTTTGTTAATTGGCAGCCGAAATATGGAACAAGAAGGGATTCCTAAAAAAAGTAGTTTTGGCAACAAATTTTCTAATTTTTGGTTTTGGTTCGAAACAGGAATTAAACTCGAGGATACCCAATCGGGATACCGCGCGTATCCATTAAAAAGTTTATCTAAAAATTATTTCACCAAAAAATTTGAGTTTGAAATAGAATCAATTGTTCGTTTGGCTTGGAAAGGGGTGAGCGTTAAAAACATTCCTATAAATATATCGTACAATCCCGCAGAACGCGTAACACATTTTAGACCTTTTAAAGATTTTACACGGATTAGTATTTTAAATATAGTACTGGTAATCATTACCTTATTGTATATTAAACCGAGAGATTTTCTTCGAAGTTTTAAAAAAAAAAGTTTTCGTTCTTTTATTAAAGAAGACCTTTTAGCGCAAGATGATTCTAACAGTAAATTGGCAATTTCTTTGGCATTGGGCGTTTTTGTGGGGATTGCGCCTTTGTGGGGATTTCAAACCTTAATTGTGATGACCTTGGCCGTGTTTTTAAATCAAAATAAAGCCTTGGCTTTTGTTGGATCAAACATAAGCATACCGCCAATGATTCCTTTGATTATATACGGGTCGCTTCAAGTAGGAGGGGTGTTTATTCCATCAAAAACAACTCTTTTATCCAATAATACCTTTACTTTTGAAACGATTTCAAATCATTTAACACAATACATTGTTGGAAGTTTACTTTTGGCAAGTCTTGTTTCGTTATGTGTTGGAGGAATAACTTACGTTGCCTTATTATTTTTAAGAAATCGAACAGAAACAAAATAAATGCATCAGTTTTTTATACAATCGCATCAGTTTATCCGTAAAAACCGTTTTATAGCTATCGGTATAGCGGTCTTGTTTCTGGTTTTTACAGGATTTTTTGCCTCAAAAATTACTTTTGAAGAGGATATTACTCAGATTATCCCGAAATCTGAAAATTCAGATGTTACAGCTAAAGCACTCAAACAGCTTAATTTTTCGGACAAAATAACAGTAATTATTGAACGTAAAAAGGGAACTACTGACGAGCAATTTTCAGAAGTTGCACAACAATTTTTGGATAGCGTACAACAATGTAATACCTATATAAAAGAGATACAAGGAGTTATTAATCAAGAAAATATACAAGAAACCTTTGATTTTGTATATCAAAACCTACACCTTTTTTTAGAAGATGCCGATTATCAAATTCTTGAAAACAAACTATCTAAAGATTCGATAGAGCAACAAATTCAAAAAAATTACCGATCTTTAATATCACCCGCAGGTATTGTATCTCGGGATTTTATCATCAAAGATCCGTTAGGAGTATCGTTTATAGCACTCAAAAAATTACAACAACTTAATATTGGTGATGATTTTCAGCTCAAAAATGGATTTATAACCACCAAAGACGGCAACACTATTTTATTGTTTATCACGCCAACTTTATCGGGTACTGAAACTCAAAAAAGTACTTTGTTTGTTACCCAACTAAACAACATTAAGGATAATCTTAACAAAATCAATCAAAACAAAGCTACTGTTGATTATTTTGGATCGTCGTTTATAGCCGTTGCCAACGCAAAACAAATTAAAAGCGACATCCATTCGACCACTTTTATTTCGTTAAGTGTTTTGATGCTGTTGTTGATTTTGTTTTACAGAAAAATAACCATCCCAATTTTAATCTTTATACCACCACTTTTTGGGGCATTGTCGGGATTAATGGTGCTTTATTTTGTAAAAGATTCTATTTCGGCCATATCGTTGAGTATAGGTGCTGTTTTGTTGGGAGTGACTATAGATTACTCTTTGCACATTTTAACGCATTTTAAGGCCAATTCTGATGTAAATAACCTGTATAAAGATATTACCAAGCCACTGATTATAAGTAGTGCGACAACGGCGATTGCATTTTTATGTTTGTTATTTGTCAATTCGGAGGCTTTAAAAGATTTAGGAATTTTTGCTGCCGTAAGTGTGATGGTTTCTGCGGTTATGGCGTTACTTTTTGTACCTCATTTATATCGACCACAAGCCATAAATCACAGGTCAACATTATTGGATAAAGTAGCAGCTTTTTCGTATGATAAAAACAAGTTTGTCGTCGGGTTTGTTGTTGCATTAGTAGCGGTTAGTTTTGTGTATTATTCGTCTGTTTCGTACAATAATAATTTATCCGATTTAAATTACATCCCCACCGAAATTAAACAAGCTGAAGCCAAATTAGAAGCCACCACCAACCTTACTTCAAAATCCATATACACGGTGGTTTATGGCGATAATTTAAATGAAGTAATGAGTCGTAATAATAATACATTCAGATATTTAACTTCAAAAAAAGAAAACAAAGAAATTTTAGGTTTTAGTTCAACAGGAGGATTGATTTTATCCGAAGCTACACAAACGCAACGTATTCAAAAATGGAACTCTTTTTGGGAAAACAAAAAAGAAAATGTACAAAAATGGATTTCTGAAAGCAGCGCATCTATAGGTTTTAAACCCGATACACATCAAGCTTTTTACAACTTGGTTTCTGGCGATTTTAAAACTTTAGATTTAGCAGCTTATTCTCAAATAAAAGCCTTATCAATAAATGAATTTATTTCTCAAAAAGCTGGTTTTTACACCATCGTATCGGTTGTAAAAGTAGCACCCGAACAACGCGAAAGTTTTATAAATGATTTCAAAAAACGAGAAAAAACGATTGTAATTGATCGCCAACAATTAAACGAAACCTTTCTTGGAAAACTAAAAGATGATTTTGCATTGCTGATTAACTATTCGTTGATAGCCATTTTTATGGTTTTATTTTTCTTTTTCAGAAGGTTAGAATTGGTTATCATTGGCGCTATTCCGATTGTATTAACAGGTGTAGTGATTGCTGGTATAATGGGATTAACAGGTATTCAACTGAATGTATTTAGTACAATTGTTTGTACACTTATTTTTGGTCATGGTGTTGATTTTACCATATTCATTACCAGTGCCTTACAAAAAGAACACACTTATGGTCACAACGAAATTAAAACGTATCGAGCATCTATATTTTTAGCGGTTTTAACGACGGCTTTAGCAGTTGGGGTATTGATTTTTGCTAAACATCCCGCGTTACATTCGGTGTCATTGGTTTCTTTAATTGGGATTTTTACTGCAGTTTTAATTACAATAGTATTGTTTCCTATTTTGTATCGAATAGGTATTACAAACCGACCCAAAAAAGGAAAATTTCCAATAACATTAAGGTTGCTAATTCATTCTACGCTATCGTTTCTTTATTACGGCTTGGGTGGGATATTTTTATCGGTTTTTGGACAATTACTTTTAAAACTAGCTCCCGTTAAAAAAGAAACCAAAATGAAATGGTTCAGACAAACGATGTCTTTATTTATGAAATCGGTATTGTACACCAATCCATTTGTTTGTAAAAGGGTTCTTAACGAAAACAAGGAAAACTTTGACAAACCAGCCGTAATCATTTCTAACCACACCTCATTTTTAGACACATTAGCAGTTGGGATGCTCAGTCCTAAAATTATTTTTTTAGTAAATGATTGGGTGTATAACTCACCTGTTTTTGGAGGAGCCGTTCGATTGGCAGGATTTTATCCTGTTTCTCAAGGGTTAGAAGGCGGCGTGGAGCATCTTCGAAAAAAAGTAGAAGAAGGTTACTCTTTAATGGTTTTTCCTGAAGGGCAACGCTCTTGGGATAATGATATAAAACGTTTCCATAAAGGTGCCTTTTATTTGGCGGAACAATTAAATTTAGATGTTTTACCCGTTTATATCCACGGTAATTCGGAAACTTTACCCAAAGGCGATCACATCATTTACGACGAACAAATCACCGTAAAAATAGGACAACGCATCGCGATTAATGATACTTCCTTCGGAAATCAATATGCAGAAAGAACCAAAAAGATTAGCCGTTATTTTAAACAAGAATTTGCACAATTACGACTGTTGGTTGAAGATGAAAATTATTTTAAAAGAAAATTAATAGATTCTTTTTTATATAAAGACCACGATATTTATCAGTACATCGTTACGGATTTTAAAAACCATAAATCAGTGTATCATGCGATAAACAAATGGATACCGAAAGAAGCAAAAATTACTTGTTTAACCAACGATTACGGTCAATTATCGGTTTTATTAGCGTTGCAAGAATCCCGAAGAAAAATAAAGTCTTATATTTCAAATCCCGAAAACAGAGCCGTGGCAGCCCACGGATATTGGGTGCAAAAAAGGCATTTAACATATACCGATACATTATCGGAATCCTTTGATTTAAGTAGCATTTTGGTAATTAATCAGGAGGATTTAACAACAATAGAGGCTTTACCATTAGAAAACATCACAACCATAATATTGATGTATCGTTTTGAATTACAGCAACAATTGGTTGAATTAGGGTATCAAATTATAGGAGAAGAAAACAGTCTTTTGATTTTAAAAAAATAGGAGAGATGCAAAATAAATATGATGTAGTAATAGTCGGTAGCGGTATGGGAGGTTTAGTCTCTGCTGTAATTTTGGCTAAAGAAGGAAAAAAAGTTTGTGTTTTAGAGAAAAACAACCAATACGGCGGTAATTTACAAACCTTCGTACGTGAAAAACACATTTTTGACACAGGAGTACATTACATAGGCGCTTTAGCCGAAGGGCAAAATCTAAATCGGTATTTTAAATACTTAGGTATAATGGATGATTTGCGTTTGCAAAAATTAGATACCGATGCCTTTGATTTGATTTCATTTGAAGGAGATCCTAATAATTATCCACACGCACAAGGTTATGCTAATTTTGTAAAACAATTGGCGGTTTATTTTCCTGAAGAAGAAGAAGTATTAAAAGCCTATTGCGAAAAAATAAAATTTACCTGTGATTCCTTTCCGTTGTATAATTTAAGAGAAGGCGAAGGGTACCAAAATGAAATTTTATCCATTAACGCCAAAAAATATTTAGACGAATTAACCAATAACGAAAAGTTAAAAGGCGTTTTGGTCGGAACCAATTTTTTGTATGCAGGAGAAGAAAAAACACCTTTATACGTACACGCTTTATCCATTAATTCGTACATCGAAAGCGCTTGGCGATGCATTAACGGCGGAAGTCAAATCACGAAACAATTAATCAAACAGTTTCGGAAATACGGCGGTGAAATATACAAACATAGTGAGGTTGTTGGTTTTGAGTGTCAGGATAACAAAATAACATCCGCACAAGTCAAAAATGGATCGGTATATTATGCAGATACATTTATCTCTAATATGGAACCCAAAATCACGTTGCGATTGGTGGGGCAAGAGCATTTCCGAAAATCGTTTTATAAACGCGTTCAAGCTTTAGAGGTAATGCCTTCTTCGTTTAGCTTGTATATTATTTTTAAACCCGAAACATTCAAATATTGTAATCATAATTTTTATCATTTTAGTGATCATAACAGAGTTTGGGAAGCCAGTAAATACACCCCCGAATCTTGGCCAGAAGCCTTTATGGCATCCATGAATGTTTCAGACGAACAACAAGTTTGGGCAGAAAGCATGACCGCAATCACCTATATGAATTATGACGAAGTACAACAGTGGGAAAACACCCATAACACAGTAGCCGAAAAAGAAGATAGGGGAGTTGATTACGAAGCTTTTAAAGACGCCAAAACAGAAATTTTCTTACAAAAATTAGAACAAAAATTCCCAAATATACGAGCGTCTATCCAATCAATATATACCGCAACACCGTTATCATATCGCGATTATATTGGTGTGCACCGCGGTAATTTATACGGATATATCAAAGATTCAGATAGTCCAATGAAAACATTTATCCCCACAAAAACCAAACTAGATAACCTTTACCTTACAGGACAAAGTGTTAATATGCACGGTATATTGGGCGTGACCATCGGAGCAGTTGTAACCTGTGCTGAGATTGTAGGTAAAGATTATTTAATTGATAAAATAATTAAGAGTTGTGAGTGATGCTAAAAACAGTGAAAAAAACATCAATAATTTGATCTAAAAAAGCTGTTTTTTGCCAAAGATCGGGTGATATTGAGAAGAAAAAAAATAAATTTAAAAACTGACATAGAGAATCTTTTTTTATATGGAATTAAAAATCTTGAAACCACGAAAGGCAATAAACAAAGCCTTTTTAAAAATAAAACCGAACAGAACGGAAATTGAAAATTTCAAGACAAATTTGATTCAACTTCTCGACCGAACAAATGATACTGAATCCGAGGAGTTTCATAAAAACTTAGTAATTGACTTTCTAAAAAAAACATATTACGAGCCAAATCATTTCGTAAATACAAAAGGAAGAAATGACCTTGTAATACACAATGGAAATAAAGCTAAAAGTACAGTTGGGGTAATCATAGAGGCAAAAAAAACAACCAACAAGGCGGAAATGCTGTCTGAAAGCAAAATCAATGTTAAAGCATTTCATGAATTGGTTCTCTACTATTTAAGAGAACGAATCACACATAAAAATCTCGAAATAAGACATTTAGTTGCCACCAACATAAACGAATGGTTTATTTTTGACGCGACCCTATTTGACAGGCTTTTTGCCCAAAACAAAAATATCGTAAAACAATTCATCGACTTTGAAGGCGGACGATTGGCAGACACCAAAACCGAATTTTTCTACAAACAAATTGCAGAGCCTTACATTGCCGACATCAAAACAGAAATTGAATTTACCTACTTCGATTTACAGGAATATCAAAAACCACTTCGTAAAGGCAATCCAAAAGACGACAGAAAACTTATTTCGCTTTTTAAGTTACTCTCACCAGAACATTTATTAAAACTACCCTTTGCAAATGACAGCAACAGCCTTGACAAAAGGTTTTACAGCGAATTATTACACATCATTGGTTTAACAGAAACCAAGGAAGGAAATAAAAAATTAATTGAACGACACAAAGAAGGCAAAAGAAATTCAGGAAGTATTCTTGAAGATGCAATCATTCAGCTCGATAGCTTAGACAAAATAAACCGATTAGACCAACCAAGCCAATTTGGAAACAATACACAAGAGCGCTTATTTAATGTAGGACTTGAATTGAGTATAACTTGGATAAACCGAATTTTGTTTCTCAAATTGTTGGAAGCCCAACTTATCACGTATCACAAGGGTGACAAATCATATTCGTTTTTAAATTCAGCCAAAATCAAAAACTACGACGACCTAAACAGTTTGTTTTTTCAGGTGTTAGCTCGTAAGTATGACAACAGAAACCAAGATGTAAAAAAAGCATTTGAAAAAGTACCTTATTTAAATAGTTCACTATTTGAACCGAGTGAAATCGAGCAAGTAACATTATTCATCAGTAATTTAAAAGATGATAAAACAATCCCCGTTTTATCATCAACCATTCTCAAAAACGACCAAGGCAAAAAACGGACAGGAAATATAACAACCTTAGCCTATTTATTTGATTTTCTAAATGCTTACGACTTTAGTAGTGAGGGTAAAGAAGAAATTCAAGAAGATAATAAATCACTCATAAACGCATCTGTTCTGGGTTTAATTTTCGAGAAAATAAACGGCTACAAAGACGGTTCATTTTTTACACCAGGTTTCATCACCATGTATATGTGTCGTGAAACCATTCGTAAATCGGTAGTTCTAAAATTCAATGAAACAAAAAAGTGGAATTGTACAACCATTGATGAACTTTACGATAAAATTGAAGACCGACAAGAGGCAAACAACATAATTAATAGTTTAAAAATTTGTGATCCAGCAGTGGGTTCAGGTCATTTTTTAGTTTCAGCACTCAATGAAATGATTGCAGTAAAAAATGATTTGAAAATATTACAAGACCGCACAGGAAAGCGACTTAAAGAATATGATTTTGAAGTTGTTAATGACGAACTGATTGTAACAGATGAAGATGGAGAACTGTTTGAATACAATCCAACAAACAAAGAAAGTCAACGCATACAAGAAACCCTTTTTCACGAAAAGCAAACCATAATTGAAAATTGCCTTTTCGGTGTTGACATCAATACCAACTCGGTAAAAATTTGCCGTTTGCGTTTGTGGATTGAGCTACTTAAAAATGCCTATTACAAAAACGCCACAGAATTAGAAACACTCCCAAATATTGACATCAATATAAAATGCGGCAACTCATTAGTGAGCCGTTTTGCCATTGATGCCGATTTGAAACAAGCTTTAAAGAACTCAAAAATAACCATTGCCGATTACAAAAATGCAGTAAAAACTTACCAAAACGCTACCTCAAAAGAGCAGAAACGGGATATGGAAGATTTAATCTTGAAAATAAAACAAGGTTTTACCTCTGAAATAAGATTAAACGACCCATTACGTACAAAACTTCAAAAATTATCCCATGAACTATACCATAGATTTACAGGCACTTTTTTATTTGAATCCGAAACTCCATACGGCAAATCAGAAAAAGAATTAGAAAAAAAACGACAAGTCGAAAAAGAAAAACTAGAAAAAGAAATTGACAAAATCGAAAAGCATTTTGAAGAAATAAAAAATAACCAAATATTTCAAAATGCTTTTGAATGGCGTTTCGAGTTTCCTGAAGTACTTAATGATGATGGTGATTTTGTGGGCTTTGATGTTGTTATTGGAAATCCGCCGTATATTCTTGTTCAAACTTTAGGTGACCAAAATATATTCAATTATTATAGTCAAACTTTTAAAACAGCAACCTATAAAATTGACACTTACGCACTGTTTTATGAATTAGGAACAAGTCTTTTATCAACTAATTCTTTACTCTGCTTTATAACTCCGAACACTTTTTTGAAGAACAAACATTCAAAAGAATTACGTCAATTAATACTTTCTAATTCCTTAGTTGAAATCATCAATTTTTACACTCAGGTATTTGAAGATGCTTCAGTTGATACTTTAATTCTTATGTTGTCGAAAAACAATCAACCAAATTCAAATAATAGTTTTGTTTTTTCCGCTTATCGAAAAAATGTCTTTGACTTATTTGAAACAGAAAAGGTTTACCATTTGCAAGGCGACTTCATAAAAGGTAATTATGAACTAGAACTTGATATTGATGCAAGCTCAAGAAAATTGCTCACAAAGATTGAATTTAACACGAAGCCTTTGAGCTTTTATGGAAGGTCTTATTTTGGAATTCAAACGTTTGACAGAAATGAATTTGTAAGTAAAACTAAAATTGATGAGAACTATTATCCTGTAATTGATGGTGGTAATGTTAAACGATACAGATATGAACCAAATACGGAATTTGTTTCTTTCAAAAAGGAATCAATAAAAAGTGGAGGCGACCCATCAGTGTATAAAAAACATAGGATTGTAGTCAGACAAATTGGTGTTTTCCCAGAAGGGACAATAGTTGAACCTAATATTATGACTTTAAATACCATTTACAATATCTATTTGCATAATGAAGATATTCATAGACTTTGCTTTTTACTTTCATTAATAAACTCCAAGTTATTTCAATTCTATTGGCTAAAAAAACATTATGATAATAAAGCCACATTTCCAAAGATTAAGAAAGAGCCAATTGAGAGTTTTCCAATAAGGGATGCAGACACTGAAACCATAAAGAAACACTCAGAATTAGTTTTAGAGATTTTAGCTAAAAAATCGCAGGACAATTCAGCAGAAACAAAAGATTCAGAAAACGAAATTGACCAATTGGTTTACCAGCTCTACGAATTGACCGCAGAAGAAATTAAAATAATAGAAGAGGCTACAGCATAAACCCAATACTTTGAATCAAACTTTTAAAATACTGATCTGTTTATTCGTACTTCTGAGTATATCATGTGCTTCAACCAAACAAGCGAGTAGGCCACCTGATTTAACGCAAGTTGAAACGGTGGTGCCAAAAGTGATTAAACATTCAGATACATTACGTACCGCAGGATCTAATTTTTTGGTAAAAAACCAACAAGGTTTGTGGGAATTATATGTAGAAGGAAATGCCTATCAAAGAGGTTTATTAATCGGAGGTTTAACCCAGGATTTGTATCAAAAACAAGAACGTGTCTTTTTTTATAAAATAGAAGAAATCGTTCCTTCTAAATTTAAACAAAAACTATTACGTGGTTTTTTAAAATTGTATAACCGAAACCTGCATCAACACATTACCGACGAATACCGAACTGAAATTTACGGATTGTCACAATATGCCTCAACCGAACACGATTTTATAGCGCCTACTTATTTAAGAAGTTTATACTTACACGGCGCGCACGACATTGGGCACGCTTTACAGGATTTGGCTTTGGTGGGTTGCTCATCCGTGGCTGTTTGGGGAGATAAAACCAAAGATGGCAAATTGTTGATCGGGCGTAATTTTGATTTTTATGCCGGAGACGCGTTCGCCAAAGACAAAATCATCGCTTTTATCCGACCGGATCAAGGTCATCCTTTTATGATGGTAACTTGGGGCGGCATGATTGGCGCCGTATCAGGTATGAATTTAGAAGGGTTAACGGTAACTATTAATGCGGGTAAATCCAAAATACCTTTGCAAGCGAAAACCCCAATATCAATCCTCGCTCGTGAGATTTTACAATATGCAAGTACCATTGATGAAGCTATTGCGATTGCTAAAAAAAGAGACGTATTTGTTTCGGAATCTATTATGGTCGGGAGTGCCAAAGACAAAAAAGCGATTTTGATTGAGGTTTCGCCTAAAAACTTTGGGGTATATGATGTACCAAATTCCGAAGCATTGATTTGCACTAATCATTTTCAGAGTCAAGCCTATCAAAATGACAAAAAAAACACCCAACACAAAAACGAAAGTCATTCGTTATACCGCCATTTGCGATTGCAGGAATTACTTTCTGAAAATCAAAAAATGACACCAACCCAAATGGTTGCTGTTTTACGAGAAAAAGAAGGTATTGATGATCGAAAAATTGGTTATGGAAACGAAAAAGCGTTAAATCAATTATTGGCACATCACGGGATTGTTTTTAGTCCTGAAAATAAAAAAGTATGGATATCAACCCATCCGTACCAATTAGGCGCGTTTGTGGCATATGATTTAGATATGGTTTTTAATATAAAAAGAAGCGCTCCTGAATTGTTAAACGATACCGAATTAATAATCGCAGAGGATTCATTTGTTCATTCAAAAACGTATCAAGATTACGAACGCTACCGTATATTAGACCGCGAAATAGATTCTAAATTAAATGAAAAAGCATTAATTTCAGAAGAATTAATAACAAGATATCAAGCATTAAATCCCGAGTTGTGGATCGTGTATTATAAAATAGGTCAGTATTATTATGACCATAAAAATTACGATGCTGCTCGAGTGCAATTTGAAATAGCCCAAAGTAAAGAAGTAACGACAGTGCTCGATCAACAAGCGATTACTCGTTATTTATCAAAAATCAAAAAAAAGAGGAACTAATATGATACCCGCAATAGAAACTTCATCGCTACAAGAAATCCAACAACTGCAAGAACAAAAATTAAGAGAACAGTTGTTGTATTTAAATGCGCATTCGCCGTATTATCAAAGGCTTTTTGCAAAAGAAAATATTGATATTTCTCGAATTACAACAATCGCAGATTTACAGCAAATCCCCGTAACCGAAAAAAATGATTTGCAACAGTTTAACGATGATTTTTATAGCGTACCCATGCATCAAATCATTGATTATGCCACCACATCAGGCACTATGGGTAGCCCTGTTACGTTTGGTTTAACAGATAAAGATTTGGATCGTTTGGCGTATAACGAAGCCATATCGTTTGCTTGTGCAGGGATTAAAAAAGGAGATGTTGTGCAACTGATGACAACCATGGACCGTCGTTTTATGGCGGGTATGGCATATTTTTTAGGTTTACGAAAATTAGGTGCAGGGATAATACGCGTAGGAGCGGGGATACCTGAATTACAATGGGATTCAATACTAAAATACAAACCAAAATATCTGATTGCAGTTCCATCATTTTTATTAAAATTGATTGAATATGCCGAAAAGAACGGAATTGATTACAAAGCATCAAGTGTAAAAGGAGTCGTTTGTATTGGCGAAGCTTTAAGGACACAAGATTTTAACCCCAGTTTATTAGCGGATAAAATCACACAACAATGGCCGTTACAACTGTATTCGACTTATGCGTCAACCGAAATGAGTACTGCATTTACTGAATGCGATCAGTTAAGCGGTGGTCACGAGCATCCTGAGTTAATTATTACAGAGGTTTTGGATGACAACAACCAACCTGTTGTTGATGGCGAATCTGGTGAATTAACCATCACAACTTTAGGAGTTGAAGGTTTACCGTTATTACGATTTAAAACCGGAGATATTGTTCGATTACATAAAGAACCTTGCGCTTGCGGACGAAATACTTTACGTGTTGGTCCTGTTATTGGTCGAAAACAACACATGATTAAATACAAGGGAACAACTTTGTATCCGCCTGTAATGCACGATTTGTTAACGTATTTTGAAGAAATTCAAAACCATGTTATCGAAATATCAACGAATGAATTAGGCACCGACGAGATTTTGATTAAAATCGCTTCAAATAATCCAACACAAGATTTATTGGTTCGCATCAAAGATCATTTTAGAGCCAAACTACGTGTTACACCTAATGTAACAATAGTACCAACCGACGAACTCAAAAAAATCATCTTTCCACCAATGAGCCGTAAACCTATTACGTTTATTGATAAGCGGTGATAGTTTTTTTAAAACAAAGAGTCCGTCTGATAACATAAAACACAGACAGGCTTACTTCTGAATGTGCCTAATTAGATATAATTAGTTTGTGATTTGTAACGGTATTATTTTCTAATTCTATTTTTAGAAAATAAACGCCTGTATCTTCAATTGAAAATTGATTATTGGATAAAACGGATATTATTATTTCTTTTCCTAAAACATCAAAACCAGTTACTTTTTTAATTTTTACTTTAGTATTTATAGTAAAGACTCCATTTGATGGATTTGGAAACAATTGTAAGTCTACATTATTAGTATTAAAATCTAATGTATTTAGTAGTTCGTTACCTCCAGCGCTTATTCCGATGTCAAAAATTTCAAGAAACGGAGATGAATCATTAGTTAACATAAAATTATTTAATCCATTACTATTCATTATTTTAATTTGATGCGTAGTATTGCCAACATAACCAGACACAATTCTTCCATCAGGTAAGGTTACAGGTGAATTGTCATTAGTAAAACTATTATTTATTATGTGTGGATTTCCACCAGCAACATTTAATTTCCAAATTCTTTCGGCAGAAGTTTCTGCTTCAAAATAAATATTTCCATCAACATCATAACAGGGTGATTTCATTTGTGAACAACCTACAATTTCTGTTATTGAAGTTTTTTGAATTTGACCCGTACCATCGGACAAAACTTCTACTATTGCTGAGGATGAACTTACATTATTGGAACATTCGTAAATAATTTTTGTTTCATCATATGATAAATAAGGTGAAATATTATAATCATAACCTGATAATGAACTTAATGGAATAGGATCAGACCAGAATAAACCCGTTTTTGTGATTTTAAAAATATCTCGAGTGTGTGTAGTTCCATTTTGTACAAAGTAGATGTTTCTTCCATCATTTGAAATTTGCATAATTCCTTCAGCATGAAATACATTTCCTTTCTCGTCTTTAGGAACTTCGAAATAACTAAAGTTTGATTTACAAATAGTTATTGCAGCATATCCATCTATATTGTTACTACTATCAAAACGTTCACTCTGAAAAATATAATAATCTCCATTATGAGAAGTACAGATTGGTCCTTTATTTACACCACTATATGCAGCGCGTGTATTTATTGATGTAGATAAATTATAATATATAAAAGGGGTATTCACATTTACTTTCCAAAAAATATCTTCTCCGCTAATTTTGTCTTGTGTTGTAAATACAACTTGTTGAGCAACAATCTTAAGAGAAATTGTTATAAATGCTGCTATAACTAAATTTTTTTTTTTCATGATGAGTTTCATTTTTCAGTATTAATTCTAAATAATTTTTATATTTTTTTTGCTTCAAAGCTAATCTACAAATAAAATTTATTATTAATCTTTTGTCTGAAACCCTTTACGCTTCATCTCACCCCAACTGGTTTTACCATCTATATAATGAGCGTTACCGATCATTGCAGCTCTGATTATTAAAGGATGAAATATAAAAGGCTCAACTAATGCAGCTCCCATTAATTTGAAAATATCTGAGAATTTTTTGTATTGAGCATAGGTTTTTTCTTCTGCTAAAAGCGATAAAAAGCTAAACATGACTGAAAACGAATAAATCATACCAAACAAAAACAAGAAATACATCCAGTTTACACTCCCGAAGATTGCTAAAAACAAAAGAATACATAATCCTATTATTTCTATAATTGGAGCTAAAAACTCAAATACCAACCAATAAGGATAACTTAATAATCCTAAAATTTTGTATTTGGGATTAAAACACATTTTTTTGTGCGTCAAAAGAGTTTCGATTGTACCACGTGTCCAACGGTTACGTTGTCGAGTAAGAGTTTTGATATCTTCAGGTACTTCTGTCCAACATAGAGGGTCGGGGATAAATTTTACGGTATATTCGTGCTTATTATCAATCATATAACGTCGCATTCGTACTAACAATTCCATATCTTCACCAACGGTTTTTGTGCTGTATCCGCCACTTTTAATGACTATTTCTTTGTCAAACATTCCAAACGCACCTGAGATTAGTAGCAAGCCATCCATACGACTCCATGCCATACGTCCTAACAAAAAAGCCCTCAAGTACTCGATGGTTTGTACTCGTGCTAAAAAGGAATTAGGGGCCTTTACTTTTTTGATTTTTCCATCAACTACTTTACAAGAATTAGCGATTCGGATAACACCTCCCGTGGCGATAACACGTGTTTTTTCTTGTAAAAAAGGTTTAATCATTTTAACTAAAGAGTCTTTTTCTAAAATACAATCGACGTCAATGGATGTGATATAACGATTTACGGATACATTAACTCCTGCGTTTAAAGCATCGGCTTTTCCTCCGTTTTCTTTGTCTATAACAATTAAATTATGATACTCTTTTAACTTGGATTTATAAATTTGTTTGACCAACTGAGTAGGTATGGCACTATGAAACGAAAATTTAACAGGTTCAAGCTGAAACTCGTCTATTGCATTTTGTAACGTTTCGTCTTTGCTTCCGTCGTTAATAATTACTACTTCAAAGTTTTTATATTCAATACTTAATAAAGATTTAATATTATCGTTGATAGTTGGCGCTTCATTATAGGCAGGTGCTAAAATGGAAATAGATGGTGATATGTTAGAGGTTAACAATTTAGAATAATCTACACGCTGGTTGTTTTTGATATATTTTTTTGAAGTGCGGATAGATATATACGCTAAAATGATATATGATATCATAATAAACAAAGCATATATCAAGATGGCTCTTGAAAAAAATAGGCTTAAATAATTAACAAAAGTATCCATTTTATTGTGCGGTATTAGTAGGTATGGAGCTGATAATATTATTTAATTCAATAATATTATAAACTAATAATTTATTTAATTCGATATGCTCTGGATCCATTTTATGTATGGCAATTACGGCGACTTGTCGGAGCTCAAAATCTTCGGTTAAGGCACATTTTTTTAAAAATTCAATCGAATTGGGTGGCGTGTTTTTACGAAACGATCGTAAGATTTGTTTACGTACAATAAAAGGTTCTGTATCATAAATTTCTATTAGTTTATCATACATAGGAGCTTGTAATGCGGTTAGAGCTTTAATGATTTCAGCTTTTAAGCCTGCATTTTTTGAGTCTAAATAACTTAGTAAAAAATCAATTTCAGAAGTTTTGTTTTTTAAACGTACCAATCGAACTCCTAATATTTTATGAGATTGGTTGTTTTGAAACCATTTTTCTAAAGGAGGAATATCATAACTTTCTTGTAACTCTAATATGGACAAAATCTTTAATTGTTGCCAGTCACTAAGATAATTATTTGATCGTAAAACATATCCTAAACCTCTTATTGGACGTAATTGTAAAATTGCCGAAATTAGAGTTTCAATCGTATCTTCATCTGTTTCTTTTTCTAATATTTTATTAAACAAGATTACCGCCGATTTCACATTCATGGTTTGTATATCTTCTACACCGTCATAAAATGTTTTTTTAGTGAATGACTTAATTTTTTCTAATGAAATACGAACAAGCTTATTATCCATATAATACGATTTTAGCATTTCCTGTTCAGATAGAGCTAACTTTGGATATGTTTTAACAATACGCTCGATTAAAATATTTTTAAATTCATCTTTTGAAAACAATTGTTTTTCTATTCGAACCACATGGTTGTTAAAATCTTGTCGTTTGATAATGGCTTGTATTAATATGTCACTTTTACCTCTAATTACTCTTTTTCGGCGTGCAATAATTTTTTTGTATTGACGTGTACCCAAGACATTAATCAAAAAAATAAGTGCTGTAAGTGTAAAAATTGTTGTTAACGTTAATATGATTAAACGTTTCTTTTTGCTTAACTGATAAGAGAATGTTTCGGTTCGATTGGGTAAATATTTTAAACGTTCTTCTTGAGTTATTTTATTTGCTTGTACAGGAAATGAATTGTAATAATCCAATTGTATTTTAGAAACCAATGGTTTATAAAAATTCCAGAAAAAATCGCGGCGGTCTTCAATTTCATTTTTATAAAAAAATGATTTAATTGCGCTGATACCTCCAAAATATGATGTGCCGTAACTAACTGGATTATCCGCAAAATCACCTGCAAAATAATAAAACGGACTAGGATGCTTTTGTTCGATAACCGCAGGAAATATTAAAGGGATATCGTGCTCACACATAATGGATTGCCCTCGTTTATTTGCTAAAACATTATAAGTTGCTTTGACTTCTTTAGAGTTATCATAGGAAACAACATCAAACCAAAAAGAGTATTCAATCATTTTAGGTAAATCGTAATATGCAGCCCATTCAGGATCGGTTTTTATAATAGGTGCTGAAAAATCCATATCGATACCATCTTCTAAAACCACGATAGTTTCATCCATGTGGTTAAAAACCAATCCGCCATTTTTGAAAGGCCATTCGCCGTTGTGTTGTCTTTTGTAATTTTGAACCACCCACCTTGGTAGATCAAGGTTTTGTATCGTATCTAAACGATCAAAATATCTCCCAGTCCAACCCGTCCAGTGTACACCTGTTTCTTTTTCAAATTCACGTCGGATATTGGCAGGAGTAGGAGAGGCAAAAACATTATATTCGGTTATGACTAATTTTTTTTGTTCTTTAAATTTTTTAATCAATTTAAGCTCGTTCATTTTAAGACCACCGTAAAGTAATTTAGAGCGATCGGAGGGATTATTCTTTTTGTACCATTCGTTATAATACATCCCGTATGAGTCTGTATAATATAACAAATGATTGTTCGTAGCTATTTTGGTTAATGCGGAGTCACTATATTTTTTAAAATCTTTTGTATAAAATAGTTCATTTTCTTTTGGAAAAAAACCAAAATAATCTTTTGCGCGATCATATGTGGTTGAGTCTGGTTTTACAAAACGTTCGTGGTTTAAAACCCAATAAAAGCTTTTGTGTTCCATACCGTCTTTTGTTAAAACTGTTTTGTCTATAATAACAGCTTTTATTGGTTTTATTTCTTGAAAATACCAAAACAAAAAAGACACTCCAATTATCAACGAAAGGAGTAGAGCTACAATGATAAAAAATCGTTTTACCATGGCTTAAAATCGTTTTATTATAGTTCCCATTATGCTAATTCGGTTTCTGAATCTCGCTGGAGCATATTCTTCATTTTCATACATTGCTGCTACTTTAAACAAACGATACTCGTTAACTTTAATTTGTTGTTCTATTTTAAATCCTGCTGTTTTTACATTTAGGTTTTGATTACCTATAGCGTTAAATGGAAATTTACCAGTATAAAAGCTAAAATCAGTGTAGTTATCTGTATTTTTATAATATCTTCTGACCTGAAATTGATGTGATAAGTAACCGGTGGTAGTGGCTGGTGGTGTAAAATAGTAACCACGATATAAAATCCAATATTTTTTATAGTATTTACCCAAATACACGGCGTAAATCATGTTATTTCCATTGGATAGTTTTAGAGTTCTGAATCCTAACGAAGCTTCAAAACCGTTGGGTAAAGTTCTATAAATATCTAATGTACTTCTCCAGTTAGGAAATAAAATACTGTTGTTTGAAAATCCTGCCCCAACGTGCATACTCATTTTATCATTAAGGCGTGGATAGGCTTCTGCTTCAAACTGTGTCGAAACTTCATCAAATCGCATCGCAGTACTCAATTGAAATCGCAACGGAAAAACTTTCGTTTTTCGTAAAAGTTCGACCCCACCAATATGCCATGGATCTAATTTTTCTTTAAAAAAACTGTTCATGTAAAAGATGCCAAAATGACTTTTAATATTTTTTTCCTTTAAGCGTCTTTGTATGGTTTGTGCTTCGGTATTATTGGGGTTTATTTTTAAAAGTTCATCCACAACCGCTAAGGCTTCATCGATTTGCTGATCGTTTTCTAAAGCTTTTGTTTTTTGAAGTAGTGTGTTTTCATCTTTGGGGTGATTTGCCAATTGTTTTTCGCAAAAAGTAATACTCTTGGTATTATCTCCCGACCAGCGTAACACATCAATATAGGATGATAACACATCGTAATTTGTAGAATCTTTTGGAATCAAAATCTCAAACTTGGATAACGAGGTAATGTATTCTTTATCAAATGCATTTAATTGCGCATCTAACAAGCCCATTTCAAGATTATCAGGGTGTTGTTGCACTAACTCATTCATTATTGCTTTTGCTTCTGGTCTTTTTTGATTTTTTTCTAAAAGTTTGG
Source organism: uncultured Flavobacterium sp. (assembly GCA_964420215.1). Taxonomy (GTDB): domain Bacteria; phylum Bacteroidota; class Bacteroidia; order Flavobacteriales; family Flavobacteriaceae; genus Flavobacterium. The sequence goes on from CAYQSQ010000007.1 coordinate 96,536, forward strand.
CTTCTAAAAATCTAGAGGCAACAGCATTTACTTTTAAAGCCTCGTTAACTTCAATTGCTTTTTTCCTTTTTTGAAGAATTTCTTCTTTATTGGGGTAATACTTTAAAATTGTGTCGCAATAAGCGATACTTTTTTGAGTATCCTTGTTCCAACGCAACACATCAACATAAATATTTAAGATATCATAATTATGTGGATTTTTGTTATTAAGCGCTTCTAATTCCGTTAATGATTGAGCGTATTCGCCATCAAAAGCAGTCAGTTGTGCCTTGTATAGTTTAAAGTCTAAATAGGAGGGGTGTTGCTGTGCTAAAACGGTTAATTTTTGTTTCGCTTCCGCTCGTTTACCACTCAATTCCAGCTGTTTAGCTTGGTTTAAATACACCGCTAACGAATCCGATTGAGAAAATAAGGGGGCTATTCCTAATAGGAATAAAAGTACAATTAATTTAAATTTCATTTAAATATTATTGATTGATAATGATTTTTTTGGTTCGTTTTTCTTGACCTGATTCGACCACAAAAAAGTAGGTGCCTTTAGGTAATTCTGTTACTGAAATAACTGCTTTGTTACTATTAATTTCTATTTCTTTTACTTTAAGTCCAGCGGCAGTATAGACTTCTACACGATCCATAACACCTTTAGATTCTATCGTTACATCTGAGTTATCTATAACTGGATTAGGATAGGTTTTGATTAATCCTTCGCCTTTGGGTTTACCTGTTACTTTCAACTCAACTGTTACTGGTTTAGACCAATATAAATCGGTATTGATACTATATTGAAAGGTGTCAACACCTATAAAACCGTCGGTTGGTGTGTAGTTAAAACTTCCGTCTGCATTTAAAACTAAAATACCGTTTTTAGGTGTTGTTGCTAATACCGCCTCAAAATTAGCTCCACTTAATGATAAATCATTTACTAATAATCCTTTATCTTTTGTGATAGGTTGTAAATTTTCTATATCAATAACGTATTTATCTACCATAGCAATAGGATCACATGGTATGTTAATCATTTGAGATTTAACAACTTCAAAAACTTCTTTTTTGTACTCAATAGTTGCGGGTATTTCCCATTTATCCCAATTGAATCTATTTTTAGTTTCTACCTGAAAATCATTATATACAATACCCACGCTAATTCCGTCTGTTAATACCGTTTCGGTTATGTCTTTGGTATCTCTATCATCATGCATTACGGTTCCTTTACTTGGGTCAATCACGTTGATTAATGTCCAAGGTAAACGAATCTCGATTGACGTATCTTTTAAAATTACTGCATCTGTTGTTTTTAAAGGTAAATTCAAACGGTTGATTCCCAAGGATCCAATGTATTGAATTTCTTTTTCAGGGTCATTGTTTTTCCAACGTACAATATTCCAAGGTGCTCCATCAGTGACCGTAGATCTAAATTTTTGAACCGCTGCTGCTGTATGATGCCAAATTCCGTACAAATCATATGCCTCCGTCACATATAATTCAGCTTTGTTATTGGTTATTTTAACTACAAATTCAGCTCGAGTGGTTACTTTTTTACCGTTCGGAAGTGTTGATTCTCCTAAATCTTTATCATAGGTATCTAAACTTACCCAAAGTGTTTCACCGTCTTTTAAGTGTTTTTGCGTATTTAATTTTAATTTAAAATAAGCGAAATCACCTAATGCTTCAATACTTTTTACAGGACAATCGGTACAAAATGTTTCGACATTTTCGAATTTGTTATTATCTTTTTTATATCCTATAATTCCAAAATTTTGTTCAGGAGACGTTACGTTATGCCATAAGATACGACGATCTACATTAAAATCCATTGGATCGGTAATCCATGTTCTTTTAAACCACTCGTCTAACCAAGCGAACATCATACCGCCGCCACAACCCGTGGTGTGTATATTTTCTAACAATCGAATATTTAATTCACCCTGTTTGGTTTCGTCATAACCACCATGATACATTCCATTAGTGGTGTAATGCGCTACACCCCAACTGGAAGGAACTCCATATTCTGCAATGATTAAAGGGAAGTTTTTATAGTGTGATTTTAAATCGGTCAAATATCCTACATAACTGTTTTGACCTAAATAATCCGAAGCAGATTGATACTTAGATTCACTACCTATAAAATCCGGATAATACGGGTAGGCATGGTAACTTATAAAAAAACCAGCTTTAGCTTTTTCTTTATTTACTTCCGAAAAATCTAATACGGCTGAATCTTCAAAAGGATTTTTTTCTTCAGGGTGGGTTATTGGATCTAAAGTTGGCCAGCTAGAAATACTAACTGGTCGTTGAGTTTTGTATTTTGTTTGTTCGAGTGTAACTAATTTATCTAAACGTTCTAATAACCAAGCCTCAGAAGCGTTTGTGTTGTTGATAGATAGATAATTACCGTTAAACGATTTTACATTTGGATGATCTTCATTTGTTTTTAAAACCTCAGGAGGATGAATTTCTCGACCTACTATATAACCAATAACCCACGGTGAAATATCCGAGGTGTAGGTTCCATAAGCCTTACCACGTCTTTCTTCAATTACAGCATTACCATGAACGGCATTTACATTATCTATAATTTCTTTATCCATTATAGATTGTATACTAAATAAATCTTCATGATAATCCGGGATTTCTTCTTCTAACCAAACTCCATGAAATACATAAATAGGATGATTGGGATTAGCTTCATTATATGCTTTTAATTCGTCATAAAACTGAGGAAAATGCAATGTGTAAACACGTATCGTATTAAATCCAGCTTCTCGCATTAGCGGAAACCATCTTTTATAATCTTCGTGGCGTGCAGCTAATTCGCCAGGATAAGTACCTGGTTTAGAAACCCCTAAGTTTATACCTTTAATAAATAATGGCACATAAGCTTCACCATTCCAAACCGTTATGTTTTTATCGTCGGTAGAAAAGGGGAGAGGGGTAATTTCTTGACCAAAAATCAAGTTGGTAAATAGCAGGGCGTAGAGTATTTTTTTAGACATATTTTGATATTTCTGAGTAATTAACGACAATTTTGAATACAATTTAAATATAAAAATTAACATTTTATTAACACGTAATTTTAATATTAAATTTTACACAAAATTATTTATTTTTTGATAGTAAGTTAAGCGAAATCAAACAATTATAATTTATTTAACAAATGAAATCACAAGATTATATCATACATTTGTAACTCAAATTTGAATGATGATAGAAATAGGACAATACAATACCTTGCAAATACTACGTGATACGTCAGTAGGTTTGTATTTAGGTGATGACCAATATGATATTTTATTACCCAATAAATATGTACCCAAATATTTTGAAATTGGGAATTCTTTAACGGTTTTTGTTTATCTCGACCACGAAGAAAGACCTGTTGCTACCACTTTAAAGCCCTATGTAACCGTAAATGATTTTGCTTTTTTAGAAGTAAATTATATTAACGAGTTTGGCGCATTTTTAAATTGGGGGTTAGAAAAAGATTTATTTGTACCCTTTAGAGAACAAGCCTTTAAAATGCAAGAAGGCAAACGCTATTTTGTATATGTTTATCTTGACGAAACCACCAATCGACTAGTCGCATCCAGTAAAACCAATCAATTTTTGAGCAACGACGAGCTAACAGTCACCATCAATGAAGAGGTTCAAATAATTATTGGTAACCGTAGTGATTTAGGCTATAATGTCGTTATTAATGGAATTCATCTGGGATTGATTTATTACAATACTTTAGCTTCAGATAATTTACGACCTGGAGATAAAATGACTGGTTATGTAAAAAATATCCGCCCCGATAACAAAATAGACATTGTTTTAGAAAAATTAGGCTATGAAAAAATCGAGCCAAATGCCCAATTAATTATAAGTAAACTAAAAACAAGTGATGGATTTTTAGGCCTGCATGACAAAAGCGATTCGGAAGATATTCAGGCAATTTTAGGTATGAGTAAAAAAACATTCAAAAAAGCTATTGGACTCTTATATAAAGAAAAAATTATCACAATCGCGTCCGACGGAATTTCTTTAAACTAAATTATAAAAAATATAAAATCGAAGTAATAATGAGCAGAAATTGGGAAACAATCAAAGAATACTCGGATATCAAATTCGAGTTTTTTGAAGGAATTGCTAAAATAACTATCAATAGACCAGAGGTATATAACGCCTTCAGACCTGAGACCAATTTTCAGATGTTAGAAGCTATGGACGTATGTCGCGAACGTGCGGATATTGACGTAGTTGTTTTTACAGGGGCTGGAGACAAAGCATTTTGTTCGGGCGGCGACCAAAACGTAAAAGCTATTGGCGGTTATATGGGTGAAGATGGTGTGCCACGACTAAATGTATTGGATTTACACAAAAAGATTCGTGAAATTCCTAAGCCTGTAATTGCCATGGTTAACGGTTACGCCATTGGTGGCGGGCATGTTTTACACGTAGTTTGTGATTTAACTATTGCGAGTGATAACGCTAAATTTGGTCAAACAGGACCAAAGGTTGGTAGTTTTGACGGTGGATTTGGATCGTCTTATTTAGCCAGACACGTAGGTCAAAAAAGAGCTCGTGAAATTTGGTTTTTATGCGAACAATATACCGCACAAGAAGCCATGGATATGGGTATGGTAAACAAAGTAGTAACTTTAGAAGAATTAGAAAACACAACTGTTCAATGGTGTAAAACCATGCAAAAACGTTCGCCATTGGCCTTACGTATGATAAAACGCAGTTTAAATGCAGAGTTGGATGGTCAACACGGATTAATGCAATTAGCCGGCGATGCAACGTTAATGTATTATTTAATGGAAGAAGCACAAGAAGGTAAACATGCCTTTTTAGAAAAACGTGATCCAGACTTTAAAAAATACCCAAAGTTTCCATAGTAAATTTAATGTTTAAATAATATTAGCAAAACAGTATTGTTAACCAACGCATCTATATTTGTACTTTATAAAAGTCAAATAAGATGCGTTATTTTGTTGTTTTACTTCTGTTTTTAATAAATTATTCTTGTCAGGAAAATAATAATAAAATGATAAACATAGGACATCGAGGGGCTATGGGGCTCGAAACCGAAAATACAATTGCATCGATACAAAAAGCATTGGATTTAGGCGTTGATATGATTGAAATTGATGTTTTTTTACTAAAATCTGGTGAAGTAGTTGTTTTTCATGACGATACGTTAGACTCTTTAACCAATGCTACAGGTCGTATCGAAGATTATACCTTTGACCAACTCAAAAAAATTACAGTACAAGGACATCACATACCAACGTTACAACAAGTAATCGAAACTATTGATCAAAAAGTGCCTTTAAATATCGAATTAAAAGGAAAAAACACAGCCAAACCTACACATCAAATTGTATCAGATTACATACATAAAAAATGGAAAAAAGACGATTTTATAATTTCTAGTTTTTTATGGAATGAGTTAATAGATTATCGAAATTTAGATTCAAAAATAGCTATTGCAGTTTTAACCGAAGAGAATCCTTTGGATGCAATCTCAGCCGCACAAAGTTTAAATGCCAAAGCTATTAATCCATGGTTTAAAAATTTAACTCAAAATCAAGTCAATCAAATTCATGAGGCTGGTTTTAAAATTTTCACATATACAGTAAATACTCCAGAAGATTTAAAAAAAATGCAATCCTGGGGAGTTGATGGTGTATTTTGTAACTATCCAGATATTTTTGCTAAAGTGATACTGCAATAAAATCCTTCTGAATAAAGCTTTAGAATCTTTATATATTCTATTTAAGAAGAGGGAATTCAATAGAAGTCCTCTTTCATGTTTTTATAAATTCTATTTTACATAATATAAATTATAATACAATTTAAAGGATTATTAAATATTAAACTCATATTTGGTATTTAGGTGTTAAAACAACCCTTTTAATTACTTCCAACACGCCATCGTTGTTGTTATCGTAATTGGTGCTGTATTTAGCGATAGCTGTAACATCGGGATGTGCATTTTTCATGGCGTAACTGTGAGTAGCTTGTTGGATCATTTCCAAATCATTTTGCATATCTCCAAACACCATTGTTTCTTGTGGGGAAATTTCTAATCGGTTTTGTATAAAAGTTAAAGCCACGCCTTTGTTTGCGTTGGTGTGGGTGATATCCAGCCACATATTGCTCGATATAGCAATTTTGTACGCTGTGGTATATGTTTTAAAATGAGGATAACTATTAACTGTAACTCCTTTAAAATCACAAATGCTAACCTTTAGTAACACGTCTTCTACTTGTGTTAAATCGGATACGATTTCTATTTTTTCAAAAAAATGCTGAATTGTTTCTACAAAATGAGGTGTTGTATCTTCGATATAAGCAGCTTTTTCGCCACATAATACCGTAAATGTATCTGAGATTGTTCGGTTGATTTGGATAAACAAATTAGCGGTTGCACTATCCAACGGATTTACAAATAATTTATTCCTGCCTTGTTTTACGATGGTTCCGTTATCCGCTAAAATCAATAAGCGTTCGCTTATAGGTTGTAAGGTTTTGTATAAATTATAATATTGTCTACCACTGGCAACCGCAAACACGATTCCTCTGTTGAGGAGTTGTTGTTCAACTTCAAAAAAATCAGTCGGTAATTGGTGGTTATCATTAAGCAATGTACCGTCCATATCGGTAACGATGAGTTTTATCATAAACGTCTTTTAATTTCGTGCAAAGATAAATTTGTTGTAATGAGCTGTTGTACAACAAAATCTTTTGCTGTTTCGATATTGTCGTAATCTAAATATTTTGCCCAAAGATCTGAGTATAAAATTTCGTTGATTTGTTTGATTCGTTTGCCCGTTTCAGCACCTGTACGCACGATAAATGTGGGTTGATAATCTTTGTGGTCTTTGTGTTGGTAATTAACTTCCAAACCGTCTTTAGTTTTAATAATTTGAATAAAATACAAGGCCTCCGTTTCGTTGTCTTTATAAAAATCTTCCCAACGTGCATAGCCTATTTTAGATTGTGATATTTGATCTTGGGCTAAGGTAATCAAACGCCAACGACAATTGGCTACACGCCCCCAATGGTTGGATTGCCGATAAACACCTTCATTTGTTATGTAATATACGCTGCCCGATTTACTGGTGTATGAAACAGCTAAATCGACAATCTCGGATTTAGCTACTTCGTGGTAAACGCAAAAAGTATATTTATGAAAATTATATCGGTTGTACATCTTATTTTGTTCCTGAAATCATTCGGAATTCGCCAAATAAATCCTTTTTTAAAACTACATTTTCAAAACCAATTTGCTCCAATAATGTAACCATTTCTTGAGATAAATATTGATTGATTTCAAAAAACAACTTCCCTCCTGTTTTTAAATTTTTATGCGCTAAACGACTGATTTTATCATAAAAAAGTAACGGATCGGTATCTTTTACAAACAATGCCAAATGAGGTTCGTGTGCTAATACATTATCCCTCATTTCTTTTTTTTCTAATTCCCTCACATACGGTGGATTAGATACGATTACATCATAAGTTTCTGGCAAAAAATCAGTGGTTAAAATATCTTGATTATAAAACGTGATTTCAACTTGGTTTAGTTTAGCATTGGATTGAGCAATTTTTAACGCTTTTTCAGAAATATCTAACGCAGATACGGATGCCATTGTATTATTTTTAGCCAACGAAATCGCGATACAACCACTCCCCGTTCCGATGTCTATTATTTTGGGATGCGTTGTTGCGGTTGTTTCATTAATAATCCATTGCACTAAATCTTCTGTTTCGGGTCTGGGGATTAATACGTCTGCTGTTACATTAAAATCTAACCCGTAAAAGTGCGTCTTGCCTAAGAGGTATTGAACAGGTTCGTGTTGTAACAACCGAACCAAATAATCGTCCATTTGTTTTTTTTCCGCTTTCGAAAAATTTAATTGTTGATCCAACGCCAAATCTACGCGTCTTTTATTTGCAACCGCATCAAGCAACATAAAAAATATCGTAGCCGATTCTTGCGAATTATAAATGCTTTGCAGTTGGTTCAAAAATTCGGTTTGATAGGTTTTGATGTTCATAAGTAATGATTTCTTGTACTTTTGTTTATTCATACAAAAGTAGAAGAAAAAATATTTTCCTTAGTTGTTTGATTTTTTTAAAAAAATAACTAATTTAACATTTATTTAACATAATAAATTAGACGCTATGAAATTAAATATTGTAACATTTCTATTTATGGTTATTTTTTCAGTGGCATCAGCGCAAAAATTTCACATAGAAAAAATATCGGAAAAAAATCCAACTTTTGAACAAGATGTATATGTATTTCCCATTCTTAAAGGGTCAGACTCTAAAATAACTTCTAAAATAAATAATTTCTTGATTGAGGAACAATTAAATCTAAAACCTGATCAGCCTCATCAATCTATTTTTCAAAATGTTTGGAAAACAAAACAAAATCCAACGGCAACAATTAACGATTTAACTTACAAAGTCAATTTACTAAACCATCATGTTTACTCAATATTGATAAGTGGTGAGTTTTGCTCGGGATATTGTGATTACTATGCAACATCATATAATTTTAATTTGGCTAACGGAGCTCCTATTCTGCTAAAAGACTTATTTTCTGAAGATGGGAAAATCGAATTACTTAAAATATTAAATACACATAAAAAAGAAAGAGTACAATTTAAAATTCAGGAAATTGAATCCTATTTATCATCTAATACTTTAGACGAAAATGAAAAAGATTATTATTCTGAAATGTATAGTTTGTACGAAACTTGTATAACCGAATACGTGAATCTGGATTATTTTAATTTTTCGATACATAAAGACGTACTAAAGATAGTGATCAGTCCTTGTTCTACATATCAAAACAGAGCAATTGATGAGTTAGGCGCATTAGAAAAAGTAATTCCTATTGATTTAATGAACGAAAAGCTTTCTGAATTGGGAAAAGATATCTTACTTTTAAACAAATCTTAAAATCAAACCATTTATCTATTTTAATTCTATTTGAAATAACCGCATTATGGATGTTCAAAACATTGATATCGAAAAAGAAAACAAAGAAATCACTCAGCAGTATAAAGAACTTTTACGTCTCAGTTATCGTACCTTAAACGATGAAGACAAAAAATTAATCCGAAAAGCATTTGATGTTGCCGTTGATGCACACAAAGAGCAACGTCGAAAATCAGGCGAAGCTTATATTTTTCATCCTATAGCCGTAGCTAAAATCGTAGCTTCAGAAATTGGTTTGGGTGCAGCGGCAATAGCTGCTGCGCTTTTACATGATGTCGTTGAAGACACCCCGATCACTATTGAGGATATCGAAAAAATGTTCGGAGCTAAAATTGCACGAATCGTTGATGGATTAACCAAAATATCTCAAGTTAAAACAGACCAAGATATATCGATGCAAGCCGAAAATTTTCGTAAAATGTTACTCACACTTAATGATGATATTCGGGTAATTTTAATAAAAATTGCCGATCGTTTACATAATATGCAAACGATGGATTCGATGAAACCTCACAAACGAGAACAAATCTCATCCGAAACACTTTATATTTACGCACCTTTAGCGCACCGTTTGGGGTTGTATAATATTAAAACAGAACTCGAAGATTTGGGGTTAAAATATACAGAACCTAGTATTTTTAAAGAAATACAAGCTCAAATCAACGAAACTCATGAAGAACAAAATCAATATATAAAAGAATTAACGGATAAACTAAAAGCAGCCTTAGATAAAGAAATAACTGACTACGCGTTATCAGGTCGTCCGAAATCTATTTTTTCGATTCGTCGAAAAATGAAAGATCAAGGTGTCCCTTTTGAAAGGGTGTTTGATAAATTTGCACTCCGAATTGTATATAAATCGGCACCTGAAAACGAAAAGTTTTTAGCCTGGAAAATTTACTCCATCATCACCGACATTTACCAACCCAACCCAAGTCGTTTACGAGATTGGATTTCATCACCTAAAAATACGGGCTACGAAGCTTTACATACCACAGTTATGGGACATAAAGGGCGTTGGGTTGAAATACAAATCAGAAGTGAACGGATGAATGAAATTGCTGAAAAAGGCTACGCTGCACATTATAAATATAAAAATGGAGATGAGGATGAAGAAAAAAACATGAATGAGTTATTAAATCAATTAAAAGATGCCTTAATTACATCCGACGCCAATAACGCCATTGATTTTGTAGAAGATTTTAAACTAAATCTATACGCTAAAGAAATTTATGTTTTTACACCCTCAGGTCAAATACGATCGTTACCCAAAGGAGCCATGCCCCTTGATTTTGCTTTCAGTATCCATTCGGAAGTTGGATCGCACACCAAAGGTGTAAAAATTAACGGCAAACTAATGCCTTTAAATACCGAGTTAATTAATGGTGATCAAGTCGAAATTATTACCGATGAATTACAAAAGCCCAACCCCAATTGGATGGATTATGTAATTACTTCAAGAGCTAAAAGTAAGATAAAAAACATCCTAAACGAAGATCAAAAAAACACTTCAAGATACGGTAAAGAACTTCTTACCAGAAAATTACGACGTTTAAAAATCGAACTCAATGATACTGTTGTTAATGAATTAATTCATTATTTAAACTTAAAAACAAGCGCAGATCTATTTTACAAAATTGGAATCGGAACTATTGATAATATCAAATTGAAAAAATTTGCTGCCGACAAAAACGCGTCGCTTTATAATTTTTTCAAGAAAAAAATCAGACAAACTCCCAATCTTATTTCAAAAAAAGAAAAAGGAGTACCTGTTAAGCAATACGACTCCTTGGTTTTTGGTGATAACCATGAAAAAATGGAATATCATTTCGCCTCCTGTTGTGATCCGATTCCAGGCGATCCTGTATTTGGATTTATTACAGCATCGGATGGCGTTACGGTACATAAAAAAGATTGTACTAACTCTATTTCATTACAATCAAAATACATCTATCGAATCATTCGAGCCAAGTGGATCGATTCTTTAGAGCACGAATTTCCGGCTACTTTAGAGATACGAGGTATTGATACAATGGGATTAACAAATAATCTTACTCGAATCATTTCTAACAACATGAATGTGAATATTAAAACTATTTCTTTAAGTTCTGATGCAGGTATTTTTAAAGGAACTATCACCTTAATTGTACAAAACAATACCGTATTAAATCGGTTGATAACTAATATAAATAAATTAGAGGGAATCGAAAAAGTGACTCGTGTTTATCAAAATTAAACCTATATTTGCGACCTAATATTTTATTGATGAGCGATCAAAAAAATCAAGAGATTGTAAAAAATGTTTTTACCAATTATCTTGAAGAAAAAGGGCATCGTAAGACTCCCGAAAGATATGCTATACTACAAGAAATATATGAAAGTTTAGAACACTTTGATATCGAGTCGTTGTATATCAAAATGAAAAATAAAAATTATCGTGTTAGCCGAGCTACATTGTACAATACCATTGAACTTTTATTGGATTGCTCTTTGGTTAGAAAACACCAATTCGGACAAAATCAATCGTATTACGAAAAATCGTATTTTGACAAACAACACGATCATGTAATTTTAACAGATACGGGCGAAGTCATTGAATTTTGTGACCCTCGCATACAAACCATTCAAAAAACTATAGAAGAAATATTTAATATCGATATCCATAATCATTCGCTTTATTTTTATGGCACTCGAAAAAAACAAAATAATACCGATTAAAATGAAAGTAGATTTATTATTAGGATTGCAATGGGGTGATGAAGGAAAAGGAAAAATTGTGGATGTTCTTACTTCTAAATACGATATCATCGCGCGTTTTCAGGGCGGTCCAAATGCAGGGCACACCTTAGAGTTTGATGGGATAAAACACGTATTAAGAACCATTCCTTCAGGGATTTTTCACGAAAATAACATCAATATTATTGGTAATGGTGTGGTGATAGATCCTGTTGTATTTAAAGGTGAAATTGACGGTTTAGCTAAATTTAAACTGGATCTAAAGTCCAAATTGATCATTTCTCGTAAAGCCCATTTAATATTACCTACACACCGTTTGTTAGACGCCGCTTCTGAAGCATCTAAAGGTGCTGCTAAAATTGGCTCAACCTTAAAAGGAATTGGACCAACCTATATGGACAAAACAGGTCGAAACGGAATTCGTGTCGGTGATCTTGAATTAGATAATTTTAAAGAAAAATACCGTGCTTTGGCAAACAAACACGAAGAAATGATAAAATTCTATAACGTACCCTTAGAATATAATCTTGCCGAAATGGAAGCGGAGTTTTTTGACGCTATCGAAGACTTAAAAAAATTAACCTTTATCGACAGTGAGGAATATTTTGCACAAGCACAAAAAGCTGGTAAATCCATCTTATGCGAGGGTGCTCAAGGTTCGTTATTAGACGTTGATTTTGGAACATATCCATTTGTAACATCATCTAATACAACCGCCGCAGGTGCTTGTACGGGATTAGGTATTGCACCCAATAAAATTCAAGATGTCTATGGAATTTTTAAAGCCTATACTACTCGTGTTGGTAGTGGTCCATTTCCTACAGAAGATTTTACCGAATCAGGTGATATTATGGCTAAAGTGGGTAACGAATTCGGATCTGTAACAGGCAGAAAACGTCGTTGTGGATGGTTGGATTTAGTCGCTTTAAAATATGCGGTACAAGTCAATGGTGTCACCCAATTAATGATGATGAAGGGAGATGTGCTTTCTGGTTTTGAAACCTTAAAAATATGTACTTCTTATAAATACAAAGGAAACGTAATTAAACATCTTCCTTACAATATTGATCCCGAAAATATTACCCCTATCTATACCGAAATGAAAGGGTGGAAATCAGATTTAACACAAATGAAATCATACAGCGAGTTTCCGCAAGAACTAAAAGAGTATATCGAATTCATTGAAAAAGAATTAGAAATACCAATAAAGGTAGTTTCTGTTGGACCAGACAGAACCCAAACTATCAATCGTTAATATTTACTAAGAGGCTGTTTTACAAACAGTCTCTTTAAGTATAATTTATATGTTATTATCTTTTCAAAAATATTTTTTCTGTCTTAGTTGTATACTTTTAAGTTGGGTTGCTGTTGCACAACAACCGTCCAAATTAATTGTGGAACATTCTGATTTTATTTCTATTGAAGAAGATAAAATACCCGGAGCGGTTGTTTTAACAGGCAACGTAGCCGTTATACACGACGGAATCCGAATGACGTGTAACAAAGCTTATCATTTTTCTAAAAACAATTACATCAAAGCGTTTGGCGAAGTACGTTTTGTACAAGGCGATACCATTGTAATGACCAGTAATAATGCCGAATACGATGGTAATAAAAAATTTGCCATTGCAAAAGGAAATGTTGTTTTAAAAGATCCAAAAATGACACTCACTACCGAAACAATTAATTTTGATAGAGTTACCCAAGAGGCTTATTATAATTCAACAGGTACAATAAAACACGATAAAAACACATTAATTAGCGATATCGGAACGTATTTTTTAACCTCTAAAAAATACGAATTTATGAGTGCTGTAACCCTTACAAATCCTGAATATGTAATCAAAACCAATCACTTGGATTATTTCACCAATAACAGTCAATCCAATTTATTAGGCCCCTCAACAATTACCAGTAAAAACAATTTAATTTATACCGAAAGAGGTTCGTATAACACCGCTAAAAACAAGGCGTACTTGTTAGATAATTCGTATATCCGATACAATAACCAACTCATACAGGGCGACAGTATTTATTATGATCGCAAAAATGAGTATTCGTCGTTAACCAATAATGTTAAGGTTACAGATTCGATCAACAAAACCATTCTTAAAGGAAATTATGCAGAAGTATATCGAAATAAAGATTCCATTTATATCACAAAAAAAGCCTTGATTATCAATCAAGTAGAAAAAGATTCGGTATACATGCACGCCAAACAATTTTTTATTACAGGAAAACCTACCCATCGTGTCATTTTTGGCTATCCCAATGTTCGTATTTTTAAAAACGATATGAGTGGTAAATGTGATACCATACACAGTATCGAAAAATCAGGACTAACTAAAATGATCGGAAACCCTGTACTTTGGAACCAAAACAACCAATTAACAGGCAAAGTAATGCATCTTATAGCCAATACCGAAACCAAACAACTGGATTCACTAAAAATAATCAATGACGTTTTTTTGATTCAGAAAGACACTATTAGCGGAGGATTTAATCAAGTAAAAGGCGTTTACTTAAACGGAAAAATTGTAGACAAACAATTGCGTGATGTTGAAGTAATTAAAAATTCAGAAGCACTTTATTACACATATAACGACAACAATGAATTGGTCGGAATCAATAAAAGCTTGTGCGACAGAATCAAAATGATTTTAAAAGACAATGCAATAGATACCATCACATTATACAAACAAATTAATGGAGAGTTGTACCCCGAATCGGAATTACCGCCTAACTCCCGACAATTACGTGGTTTTAAATGGCGTGATGACGAACGAATCTATAAACTTTCGGAATTAATTCAAGACTAAAACCGATATGGCAACTCCGTCTGATTTTGTTACCTACCAAGCACAAACCAGTCCGTATCCTTTAGGCATTCAAGTTTCTCACGCCAAAGGCTCGTTTATCTACGATACACATAACAAAAGTTATTTGGATTTTGTAGCAGGCGTATCTGCCTGTACATTAGGTCATTGCCATCCCGAAGTAGTATCCGCGATTAAAACCCAAGTAGATCAATACTTACACGTTATGGTTTACGGCGAATACGACCAACATCCATCGGTCGCTTTTTGCAAATTATTAGCACAACATTTACCTGCTGAATTATCTAAAACATATTTGGTCAATTCGGGTACAGAAGCTATTGAAGGCGCTTTAAAATTAGCCAAACGCGTAACGGGTCGCTCCGAATTGATTTCTTGCCATAATGCCTATCACGGCAATACGATGGGATCCATGAGTGTGATGGGATTTGAAGATCGTAAACAAGCTTTTAGACCACTCCTACCCGATGTCCATTTTATCACGTTTAATAACGAAGCTGATTTAGAAAAAATAACAACCCGAACCGCAGGAGTCATTTTAGAATCCATACAAGGCGGCGCAGGATTTATTACCCCCGAAAACAATTACCTCCAAAAAGTAAAACAACGCTGTAAAGAAGTTGGCGCATTATTAATTTTAGACGAAATACAACCTGGATTTGGACGAACAGGAAAACTATTCGGATTTCAAAATTACGACATGCAACCCGATATTCTTGTTATGGGAAAAGGTATGGGAGGCGGCATGCCCGTTGGCGCATTCACTTCTAAACCTGAATTTATGGATCTGTTATCCGATAATCCTAAATTAGGACACATTACCACCTTTGGCGGACATCCTGTAATCGCCGCAGCCAGTTTAGCCACACTAAAAGTCGTTACCGAAACCTCAATTATGACCGACACTTTAACCAAAGAGCAATTGTTTAGGCGGCTATTAAAACATCCTTTAATTCTTGAAATTAGAGGTATCGGGCTGATGTTGGCTTTAATTTTTGAAAACGATAATATCGTTAATCAATTGATTTTAAAATGTCAAGACAAAGGATTAATACTTTTTTGGTTACTTTTTGAAAACAAAGCCGTCCGAATTACCCCTCCCCTAACCATAAGCAATCAAGAAATACACGAAGGTTGTGCTATTATATTGGAAACATTAGATGAAATTGTTCATTAATCTGTTTATAATAAAACAGATACTTTCCCGCTTATCGCTATAGAATGATTTAATTTAGCCTATTACTCCTAACACGAAGTATATAATGCAAACTTTTGATGACAGTGACGACGGTAAAATTCCTTTAGCTAAATTCGAGTCGATGCTTAAAACAAATAAAATTTTGTTTTTCGATTCTGAAGAATTTGAAGGAATAATCATTCATTATTTAGATCAAGGTAAAATTTCGTTAGCCAAAAAAGCCTTAAAATTAGCATTAGAACAACATCCATTTTCTGTAGGATTAAAATTAGCTCAAGTTGAAATCTATATTTTCACCAATAAATTTGAATCCGCCGAAAAACTATTAAATGAATTACAGGCACTAGAACCCAATAACGAAGATATTTATATCCAACGTGCCAATATTTATTCCCGACGTAACGATCACGAAAATGCAGTAAAACAATTGCAAAAAGTGATCGAAATCACCGATGATCCGGGTGATATTTATTCATTTTTAGGAATGGAATACCTGTATTTAGATAAAATAGCCGAAGCCCGAGAAAGTTTTATCAAATGTTTAGAATATAACGTAGATGATTATTCCGCTTTGTACAATGTAGTATATTGTTTTGATTTTTTAGATGAAAACACTGAAGCCATTGCTTATTTAAACCAATATATTGATAATAATCCCTATTGTGAAATCGCTTGGCACCAACTAGGAAAAGAATATTATATCATAGAAAAATACAAAAAAGCAATCAGAGCCTTTGATTACGCTATTTTGATAGACGAACGTTTTGTAGGCGGATATATTGAAAAGGGAAAATGTTTGGAAAAATTAGGCAAATTCAAAAAAGCCATCGAATGTTATACCTTAACTCTAGAGTTAGACGATCCTACACCGTTTTCATTATACAAAATTGGAAAATGTTACCTCAAATTAAATGAAAAATATTTTGCGGTCGAATATTATTTAAGAGCGATCAATGAAGACCCTTTGTACCAAAAAGCGTGGTTGGCACTTATTACATTTTATTGCAACGAAGAAAATTACCCTAAAGCACTTAGTTACGTTGACAAAGCCTTACTCACTGATATTGAAAACAGTAAATATTGGCTACAATATGCCAAAATAAACAACAAACTACAATTGTATGAAGAGGCTATTGTAGGATACAATAAAGCATTAGAGAGAGGTGATTTTAAATTAAAATTTTGGTTTGATTTAGCCGATGTTTTGATAAAAATGGGCGAATACCAGACCGCTATCGAGTCTTTAGAAAAATGCAACGAGATTTATATCGACAATGCGCGTGTATTTTTTAGATTAGCAGCATTGTATTTTTTATTACAAGAAAAACAAAAAAGCAAACAATATATTGCTTTAGGTAATGAACTTAATCCTAAAAAAAGCATTGAACTTAAACAATTAATTCCGTTAGCTTGGAATAATTCCGAATTTCAAAAATTAATCCGTACAGCTTAATAAAATAATTCACTCTAAATGAATTAGTTAACTTTTAATTCAAAAAAAAGAGATCTATTTCTTGTTTTATATCGTGCTAAACCCTAAGTTTGCACACGAAAAATTAAGAAACTATAACAAATTTATTTGTAAGTTTTTAAGGAGAGGTGCCAGAGCGGTAATGGAGCAGATTGCTAATCTGTCGACGGGTAACCG
>CAYQSQ010000008.1:0-113389 GCA_964420215.1 uncultured Flavobacterium sp.
ACTCTTTTTTTCTCTGTACTTCTAATTCTTTTTAAAGCTGACTTGTGGTTTGCCATGTTCTAATTATTTCTTAATTGTTATTTGTAGTCCGTAGGGGAATCGAACCCCTGTTACCAGGATGAAAACCTGGCGTCCTAACCCCTAGACGAACGGACCTGATATATTTTACTGCTTTTGTAGTCCGTAGGGGAATCGAACCCCTGTTACCAGGATGAAAACCTGGCGTCCTAACCCCTAGACGAACGGACCTGATAATTAAATCGGTTGCAAAAATACACACATTTTTTATTTACGCAATAAAAATTGTGTGTTTTTTTTTACTTTTTTTAATACGCTTTAGCAAATAATACACGACGTATTGATTTGGAACCTGTTAAAACACATTTTCCCTCTTCAATTTCGCTTTCTAAAGGAATACATCGTATGGTTGCTTTAGTATATTCTTTAATTTTTTCTTCTGTTTCGGCGGTACCATCCCAGTGTGCAGAGATAAATCCTCCTTTTTCTTTTAGTACTTTTTTAAACTCCGGAAACGTATCTACCGTTGTGATATGTGCTGCTCGGTAGTCTAATGCTTTTTGGTATAAATTACACTGAATTTGCACCAATAACTCTTTTACATAAGTAACCAAGTCAGCTTTTTGAATTGTTTCTTTGGTTAACTCATCCCGACGGGCTACTTCAAACGTACCATTTTCTAAATCTTTTGGTCCTACGGCAATTCGTACAGGTACACCTTTTAACTCGTATTCGTTGAATTTCCAACCCGGCTTAAAATTGGTTCGATCATCAAATTTAACCGATATGTTTAATGCTTGTAATTCTGAAACAACACCATTTACAACCGTTTTAATTTCATCTAATTGCTCATCTGTTTTGTGTATCGGCACTATCACTACTTGCGTTGGCGCTAAATTTGGTGGCAGTACTAATCCATTGTCATCAGAATGTGTCATGATTAACGCCCCCATCAATCGAGTCGAAACGCCCCACGAGGTACCCCAAACGTATTCTTGTTTTCCTTCTTGATTTGAAAATTTCACATCAAATGCTTTTGCAAAATTTTGACCTAAATAATGTGATGTACCGGCTTGTAAGGCTTTTCCATCTTGCATTAAAGCTTCAATACAATAGGTTTCTTCTGCTCCTGCAAAACGTTCTGTTTCTGTTTTTAATCCTTTAATAACAGGGATTGCCATAAAATCTTGCACAAAATTAGCATACACATCAATCATTTGTTCCGCTTCACTTATCGCTTCTTGTTGTGTTGCATGAGCCGTGTGTCCTTCTTGCCATAAAAATTCAGCTGTGCGCAAAAATAATCGGGTACGCATCTCCCAACGCACTACGTTTGCCCATTGGTTTATCAACAATGGTAAATCTCTATACGATTGCACCCAACCCTTATAAGTACTCCAAATAATGGCTTCACTGGTAGGTCGCACAATTAGTTCTTCTTCTAACTTTGCGTCTGGATCGACCTTAAGTTTTCCTGGATTATCTTCGTCTGTTTTTAATCTATAATGTGTTACAATAGCACATTCTTTAGCAAAACCTTCGGCGTTTTTTTCTTCCGCTTCGAACATGCTTTTAGGTACAAAAAGAGGAAAATACGCATTTTGATGCCCTGTTTCTTTAAACTTTTTATCTAATTCGGCTTGCATTTTTTCCCAAATAGCATATCCATATGGTTTAATCACCATACATCCTCTCACGCCTGAATTTTCGGCTAAATCTGCTTTTGCGACTAATTCATTATACCATTTGGAATAATCTACCGATCGATTTGTTAGATTCTTACTCATATATCTGTTGTATTGGCACAAATATTGTTTTATATTTGATAAAATTTACGGTTGCGAAAATAACTATTTTTGAACTGCTTAACAATAAAACCTTGTATTATGAAAGCAAATACACTTTTACGGACTTCAAAGCATATTATATATGTTGCTCTTTTTGGTTTTATACTTGTTTCGTGTGGATCATATAATAATAGTTCATACTATGATAACGATGGTATTTATGGTGGAGGAAGTACCAGACCACAACCCAAAACTACTTCAGATCCCAATGCAGCTTACCACAAAAATTATTTTAGAGAAAAAGGGAATGAATACACTATCCAAGACAACGGTGAAGTTATTACCAATGTAGATGAATATTACACTGATCCAAATCAAGGCATAAATTACCAATCCAATCAAGGAGGTTGGGGCAGTAATGTATCGTCTTCTACTGTAATTGTTTATAATAACAATCCATATTGGGGGTATAACTATTATCAAGGATTTGCTTACGGTGGCGGATATTACGACTATTGGGGATTTAATTGTTATCCTCGATATTATGCAAACTGGGGATATGCACCTTTTTATCATCCTAATTATTATTATGCTAATCCTTATTGGGGAGGCAACGTGTATTATAATACCAATTATTATAACCAATATGCCTACTCAAATAATCGACGCACTTCTTATCAAAATTCATCGTACAACTCTCGAGTAAGTACAACCGTTCCTAGAAATTCATTTAATAACGCGGTTAGAAATCATTCATATTCGGATTCTCGCAGAAGCAGTTCTAGTAATACCTACAACAATCGAAATTCAAGTCGTTCCGATACGTACAATACGCAACGCTCAACGAGTACTTCTAATAATGATTACAGAAGATCTTCTTCTGAACAATCAACAAGAAGTACTAACCAAAATAACACTTATAACAACAACGGAAGAAGTAGCGGTGATTATAACCGTTCATATCAAAATAATAATAGTTCTTATAACAATAACTATCAAAATCAGAGTACTCGATCTTCTTCGCATTCATCTGCGCCTACAAGATCTTACTCTCCGCCAGCTAGTAGCCCTTCAAGAGGGTCTTATGGTGGCGGAGGTGGTGGATATTCCCCATCTCGATCTAGTGGAGGAGGCGGAAGACGATAATTGAAATTTTAAATTCACATCATGAAAAAAATAGTACTATTTGCCATTAGTTTATTTGGTGTCGCACAGTTAAGTGCTCAAGAGCTTAATGTAAACGAAGCGCTCTTATTTGCACAAGAAAACCTTACAGGAACAGCACGATACCAATCTATGAGCGGTGCCTTTGGTGCTTTAGGTGGTGATTTTACCGCATTGAGTGTTAATCCAGCTGGTTCAACTGTTTTTGCAAACAATAAATTAGGTTTTTCATTAGTAAATACAACCATTAAAAATACGTCTTCATTTTTTGGAAGTAATTTTGAAACGGCTAAAAACACCCTGCGTATCAATCAATTAGCAGGTGTTTTTGTATTTAAAGACACCACGAAATCAAATAACTTTAAAAAACTTTCAATCGCAATGACTTACGATTCGAGCAATCGTTTTAATAATGATGTTTTGGCTGTTGGTACAAATCCAAACGCATCTATAGGTAATTATTTTGCTGCAATAACAAACGGAAGTGGTATCAAATTAGAGGATGTAGAACTAATTGGCAATGAAACATATACTGATCGTTACCGTTATTTTGGTGATAACTTTGGATATAACGGACAACTTACTTTTTTAGGATACAATAGCTATTTGATATCTCCCCTTTCTTCTAATTTAAATGAAACAAATTTTGTTTCTAACGCCGCTTCAAACAAATCTTATACCCAAGAAATGAACATTAGTTCATTTGGCGAATCTGGAAAAGTTTCTGCTAATGTCGCAACAGAATTTAAAGATGTTTTATCTATCGGTTTAAACCTGAATAACCATTTTGTAACCTCAAATCGGTCATACAAATTCATTGAGAAAAATTCAAACACAACCTCTAACGGATTTAATTATGCCGAACTAGATACAAATATCGCTACAATAGGTAGTGGTTTTTCATTTAATTTAGGTTTGTTAGCTAAAATCAATCAAGTTCGATTAGGAATTGCGTATCAATCATCGACTTGGTACACATTTACCGAAGAAGTATCTCATCAAATCCGATATAAAGCAGTTGATGGCGCTGATAAAGTATCTGGTGCGATCGATCCTAATACAATCAACACCTACCCTTCTTACCAATTCCAAAGCCCTGGTAAAGCAACACTAAGTGCAGCCTATGTTTTTGGCAAAAAAGGACTCATTAGTATGGATTACAACATAACTAATTATTCAAATATCAAATACAAGCCTGATGGAGATAGTAGTTATAGAAAGATTAATGTTGCGATTCAAAATGATCTAAAGTCTTTTGCTCAAGACATTCGGATTGGTGGTGAATACCGATTAAATCAATTTAGCTTAAGAGGAGGGGCAAATTTTAGAGAAAGTCCTTATGATTCAGGTGTAGGAGTTGGTAATTATTACCAAGTTTCAGCAGGTGGTGGATACAGCTTTGGTAGAGCTACTGTAGATGTTTCTTACACACGTGCGTTTCAAGCTTTTGAAAATCAATTGTACAGCACTGGATTAACGGATAAATACCAAACCTATAGCCATACCAGCACAATTGTTTGTTCTTTATTATTTGAATTATAAAAAAGGTAACTTAAATGATAAATAAAGTTCTATTATTCTTATCCTTTTTATCGATTATAGCTTGTAAATCCAATAGCGCATCAATTTTAAATAAAAATGATAACGCCATTATGCCCGCTATCGAAAATGACGTTTTTGTGGTTACAAAAATAGCGACGGACAAACAATATGGATACTCTGAAAATTATCCTGTTAATTTGGGGTTTTCAACCTCTGTTCCTAAAAAAAATGCATCTCGATATTTAGATGCTATTTTCGGCCCTAGCAACCAAAAAATATCCTACGAATTTATAGAAAGTTGTTGCCCTTTTACTTCAAAATCAGGTAGCATGGGCACTGGCCTACTAGATAAGTATAAAATTACATGGTCAGGAAACAAAACACCTTTGTACTTGTATATAAATCTCTATGAAAAAGGCGATGTTTTAATACCCTATGGACTTACCGCTAAAAAATAATTATTCAAAATCATTACGATGGATATTAATCAAATTCCTAAAATAAAACACACCAATAGTAACAACTTTTTTTTACTTGCTGGACCTTGTGCCATCGAAGGAGAAGATATGGCGATGCGTATTGCCGAAAAAGTAGTTACTATAACAGATAAATACAAGATCCCCTATATTTTTAAAGGTTCATTTAAAAAAGCGAATCGCTCGCGTATAGATAGCTTCACTGGTATTGGTGATGAAGTTGCTTTAAAAATATTACAAAAAGTATCCCAAACATTTGATATCCCAACTGTAACAGACATACACACTAACGAGGATGCAGTGTTAGCAGCTCAGTATGTAGATGTCTTACAAATTCCTGCTTTTTTGGTACGTCAAACCGATTTGGTAATCGCTGCTGCAGAAACTGGAAAAGTTGTCAATCTAAAAAAAGGACAATTTATGAGTCCTGAAAGCATGGCGCATGCCGTACAAAAAGTATTGGATTGTAACAACCCCAATGTACTTGTTACTGATCGAGGTACTATGTTTGGTTATCAAGATATGATTGTTGATTTTAGAGGGATTCCTACCATGAAAAATTACGCTACAACCGTATTAGATGTTACCCACTCGTTACAACAACCAAACCAAACCAAAGGCATAACAGGCGGAAGACCCGATATGATTGAAACTATTGCCAAAGCAGGTATTGCTGTTGGCGTAGATGGTATATTTATCGAAACTCACTTTGATCCTGCCAACGCGAAAAGTGATGGCGCTAATATGTTGCATTTGGATCTTTTTGAAGACTTAATGCATAAATTAACGGCAATACGACAAACTATCAATCAATTTTAATCATATATCTTGAAAAAGTTATTCTTCTGTTTTTCTATCGTTTTTTTAGGTATAAATCACGCTCAAGCTCAGGATTCTTTACAAACAAAATATACAGCTTCTCAAAAAGGAAAAGTGTTTTTTTATTGGGGCTGGAATCGCGCACACTATTCCAATTCGGACATTACATTTAGTGGTGATGATTACGATTTCACATTATATAATGTTACTGCTAAAGACAATCCAACAGGCATTCATATGGATTATATCAATCCTACTCGATTAACAATCCCACAAACCAACTTTAGACTTGGTTATTTTATTACTGATAAATATTATTTGTCCCTTGGTCAAGACCATATGAAATATGTTATGGTACAAGATCAAACGGTTCGGATTTCAGGGTATAATAACGTGCCTGGATTTGAAATAGATTCAAACACCAAACAACTTTCTCCTAACTTTTTGACGTTTGAGCATACTGATGGTTTAAATTATATCAATGCTGAAATTGGTCGTTTTGACGACATCACTCCTACTTTTATTACCAATACTGACAAATTACAACTAAACGCTTTATATGGCGTTGGAACAGGTATTTTACTTCCAAGAACCAATACCGAATTAATGAATTTTGATCGATATGATGAGTTTCATCTTGCCGGTTTTGGCTTAGGAGTTAAAGCCGGTTTAAATCTTACTTTTTTAAAATATTTCTTTGTACAAACGGAAATAAAAGGAGGATACATTAATATGCCTGACATCAGAACAACGATGAATACGGCAGATCGAGCATCGCAAGAGTTTTATTTTTTCCAACAAAATATTGTATTTGGCGGAATTTTTAAAATCTAATTAAACTCCATCAACATAATTCTGTAAATAAGCAAATCGTTCGGTTAAAGCACCGTTTTCAGTAATTTTGGCTCGTTCTAAAATACCGTCTTTATCATTATTTAAAAGCGCTTGAATTACAGTATTTGCCAACATTTCACCAAAACCATCACTTGCATCTTTAGATAATTCACAAGGCAAGTTTGTAATTGCCATGACAGAAATCGCAGCGGGATGATTGTATGAGGCAATTTTATTTTCTGAAGGTAAATATCCGTAAAAAGGATCTTCAATAGTTGAAGTTGTTAATGTACTTGCAATAGATCCATCTACATCACACGAGATATCTGCAACAATCTTAATTCGATTTGATTTGTTTTGTAACATCGCTCTTGTCAAAATTGGAGGCGCATCTTGTGCTTGAAAATGCCCTGTAATCAAAATATCAGAAACATAACTGTATTTTTCAAAATCCGAACAATACAACGACGGATTTGTATAAAAATCTTTTTTATCACTTACTTTTCCATCAATTCTTTTAAAATAATCAACACTTTCCAAAATCGTATAAACAGGTCGAGAATAGGTCTTTTTTAAAAAATCTAACGGTGTAACTTTTTTAATTTTTGTAGCATCTAACAACTCTGATATCCCCTTTCCTACCCTTCCGTTTCCAGTTACTACAATCTTTATTGGAGGCAAAAATTGTTTTTTAATTCGTTGGAATAAGGCAAATTTGTCCGTTAATTTATGGGCAAAAGGTAATTTGTACAGTTCATATTTCATACCAAACAAACGCAACGCATTGTAAGCCCCTACAATTCCTGCATATTCTCCAAAACCAATTAATCGTTTATTAGTAGCGTCAACAATGGCTTCATAATCGTATAGGGTTATTCTTTTTTTGACTATAGATTGTAATAATTCTTGATTATTTGGTTGCTTTTTAATGGTATGCGAAAAAATAAAATAGGATTTTTTAGGTATCAAATATTTTACAGGTATTTCTTTTACACCAAATAAAAAATCGCATGACGATAGATCTTCAGATAATTCGATTCCTAGCGCGGCATATGCCTGGTCGGGGTAACACCTAATCTCGGATTTCTCAACAACAAATGATACCGTTTTATACTGTTGCTGTAAAGACGCTATTAATTGTGGTGAAAAAGAAACCCGTCTATCTTGAGGAATTTTTCGCTCTTGTAAAATGCCTATTTTCATTTTTAAATGTAAGAAAAATCAAATGTAGTCGTTTATGCTATTTATTGCAAAAAGATTTTAAATGCCGTTATTTTCTTAATTTTTTCAAAAAACATTAACATTTTTTTAGCAAAAAGCTTATATTTGAGATTGTTAACGCGTAAAAATTCCATATTTTGAAAAGAAAATATCTAATATTACTTGCGATACCTTTAATTGCAACTGTTTTGTTGAGTCTAAAAAAAGAAGATTCTTCCGATAATTTATTAGCTAAAAATACCACCATATATACCGAACCAGATACACTTATTAAAGTCGCACCCTACCAAATAGGTGCCGATTTAAACTTTGAAGAAAAGCTTGAAATCAAAAAAAGTTTGGAATATTACTACAAAACCGTTTGGGAAAGAAACAACATTAGTGGAAATTTTTTAGTAGCTAAAAACGGAGTTATCATTTATCAAAATTACAGAGGCGTAGCGAATAGAAATAGCAAACAACTAATTACAAAAAATACTCCTTTACACATCGCTTCAGTTAGTAAAGTACTAACTGCAGCAGCTGTACTTAAATTAATAGACAACAACAAAATCGAATTAGACCAACATATAAATAGTATTTTACCCTCATTTCCTTATGAAAACATTTCGGTTAGAATGTTATTAAACCACCGTAGTGGATTACCCAAGTATGAAAATTTTATCGAAAATCCTGGTGTTTGGAAATCAAACATGATGTTAACCAATAATGACATACTTAATCTATTAGAAAAACACAAATTCAGACCTTATTTTTCTCCCAATTCTAAATTTTCGTATTGTAATACAAACTATACTATTTTAGCTTTAATTGTAGAAAAAGTTACGGGTATGGAATTTAGAGAAGCTATGGATCGAATGATTTTTAAGCCTCTAAAAATGAGTAACACCTTTGTTTTTGATTATCAAAAACACAAAGACACTTGTAGTCAATCATATGTAAACGGTAGATGGTATCAATTTAACAACTTAGATGATGTTTACGGAGACAAAAACGTATATTCTACACCTGAGGATTTACTTAAATTTGATACAGCAACATATTCTCCTGAATTTTTAAAACCTGAACTTCGAGAACAAGTTTATAAGGGATATAGTTATGAAAGTGGTGGTAAAGATTATGGATTAGGTATCCGTATGGATGAAATCTATACAGGAAAAACAATTCATTACCACAACGGTTGGTGGCATGGAAACACTTCGTCGTATACGAGCATCAAAAGTGATACTATTTCAATCATTGCGTTATCAAATCATTATACAAAATTAACGTATGGAGTCAAAAAATTACACAATCTCTTTGATGACTATACCTACCGAAATTCGATGCGATAAAATATACTTTTTTATTAAATTATAATTACTTTTGACTCTCCAATTGGGGTCGACTGGTTTTGACAGCAAGTGGAATTAGAATGTAAGCACGTCGAGCGTTGTCTCATAAGCTCGTAAATATCATGATTCACACTTTTAAACGGCGAAAATAACTACGCTCTTGCTGCATAATCTGAATCATAGTAAGATTAGCCACGCTCCTACCAGGTAGGAAAGCAGGATTCTCCCCGAAAGCCTTGGTTTATGGCGTTCTAATAGGGGGAACCGTAAAAATAAACCTAGGCAAAGTATTGTTTCGTTGCTTTGTTTAAATCTTAGAAACTAAGCTTTGGACGGGTGTTTCTGACCAAACCCAAAGTCGAAAATTTACTCAGAAAATAAACGTGTAGAAAGCCTTTTGGTTGCTTGTTTGGACCCGAGTTCGATTCTCGGCGACTCCACAATAAAAAACTGTAATCACTTTATAATTAAGTAGTTACGGTTTTTTATTTTTAAAATTTGTACGATTATTGTACGGTCAAAAAAAACAACCTATAAATAGGCTGTTTAAAAGTGAAAAAAAATATGTTTTTAAATGTGCTTTAATCACAATTACATCAAATATTTCAAAATATCGGGTGGATAACTTTCGGCAATATCAATTTGATTTTGAAGTTTTAAATACCTCTTTGTTGGTTTGCCTTTATAATGTGTTTTAAAGTACTTTTTATACCTTTCACAATAAACATTATCGGATAAATTTACTTTATCAAATATTTTAAACAACCCTCTATTTTTTTTAGATTGAATTTGTTTTTGATACATCAAATTTTCAAAAGCTGTTCGGTGCAAAAAGTAACTATTATGTAAGTATAATTTTTTACATAATTTACCTGTATTTGGGCAAACGAAAAACCAAACCTTACCTACACCCAAATTTGAAGTTTTACTTATTAAACCGACCCTGTACCTTATTGGCTCATCATTGCATTTATAGTCTAAAATAATAAATGATTCGTATTCACTATGTGTTACTTCAATACTTATTTTTGAACAAACACTACCATTTTGATACCAACTTGTAACGGCTTTACGTGTACCGTATGATGTTAAATAACTATTGTTATTTTCATTCAAACTCTTTAATCTAAAAGTCAAAATGTCTTCTACTGTTGTTGGATAATTGCCATAACGTCCCATACTAAATAACCTAAATTGTTAAGGAATAATTTAATTAATCTTTGCTTTGAAAATAATAATCTGCTAAATCAAAACCTTTTTCAAAATCGGTATTTTCTATTAAATCACTTACCATAATTTTAAACCCAAAACTGTTTAACTCGGTGGCTTTGTTTAGCCAATTGTAGTACTCCCCTTTATCGGGGAACACTATAATTTTACGCTTTTTTATAGGTTTCAATAATTCAAATTTAAAATTGCTTTTGCTTCCTGTGGCTAACCAAATAAACTCGGGTAAAAACATACTCATTACTATTGCGGTTTTTTCGCTTTCTACTATGGCAATAGTTTTTTGATAGTCTTCATTTATTCGGTGTAAACCAAATAAGCATTGACAAAGATTAAATTCAGGCTCTTTAATAGCTTTATGTAGCCAGTTAATATGATTGTAAGGTTCTTTAATTCGTTTACCCGTAAACCTATCGTAAAGCATGATTTTTGCGCCTTGTATTTGTTCTTTATCATTGATTTGCCAAAATACCGTTGCGTTATTCCAAAAGTGATTTGTACCCGTTATTAAATAATTTTGCATGGCTTTAAAAACCTCATCTTTTGAAAATTTAGTTTTTAGAAACTCGGTTAAATTGTCTATTTGTGGGCTTTCAATATACATTTGGTTTAATAACTCCAAACTGTGAAAACTCGGCACTTTCTCGGGCGGTGGTTCTTTGGTGGTAATGGTATTTACAAAATCAATATTATCAGTATTGAAATATTTACTTTCGTTACTCAAATAATTTATTGTTGAGGTTTTTAAATACCATTCCGTTAACCAACAATTATTTTTTGATTGCTCCAGTATTTGCGACTTTGGAACAATTGAAATAATCCCGTTTACATCTGTTAATTTATAGGCTTTATCACTTATGATTTTTAAACCTAAAAACGATATTAAAAACGCTTTTTTGCCTGTTGGCGGTGCATTATGAAAATTACAGTTTTGCTCCCTGTCGCATCTGCCGTAATCAGTAGTTAAGTAGTTGCCCGTTTGATTGTCAATGTATAATACAAAGGTTTTTTTATTACAGTTCGGGCAAACAAACTTTTTACTACTTTTATCTAAGGTGTATTTATATTGTAACATCGGTTTAACGGTTTAAACCAGTTTAATAAACTTTCAAATCAAAGGTTTAACAGTTTATAAGCGTATATTACGCTTTAAACTAAACCGATAACCCAATAAAAATAAATGAATATTAAACCGATTGAATTAAAAATTAACTTCATTTTGGTTTGTTTGAAACTCCCCTATTGTGTAAGGTGCTTTTATTTTTTCTTGAAGTAACCAATTATTGTTTTTACAATCCGTTATTAATTCAACCACTCTATTTATTCCTATTTCATTTTTGAATTGATTTTTATAAGCAAATTTTAATTGTGTTTTTAATTCCGAATAACTGAAACTTTCGCCCTTACTAAATACTTCGGTTAATAATTGATATTTTTTAAAGTTCTCTAAATCGGTTATATCAAATTTGTTCTTTTTGGTTTCTGTTCTTAACTCAAAATTTTCAGCAATCATAGGAATACCAAACTCATTAATTTCAAAGGCAAATATTTCGGGTTCTATGTCCCTACATTGTTGAGGTTCTACAATTGAAATATTATCATCATTTTCGGCTTTAGTAACCGATAAAACTGTTTGCGCTTTATTTATTAGTTCCGTTCCGATATGCCCTCTTGCATTGTTATCGCTTTTGTTTTGATGCAATACCGTTAAAATAAAAATATTTCGTTCTTCACTCCATTTTAACAACTTACTTGCTATCATTGTGGCTTCGCTTTCATCATTAATTGAAGTAACTAAATCTTTGATTCCATCAATTACTACAAAACTTATTTTATCATTATTGTATATTTCGTTTTCAATGAAAATAAGCCGTTCTGACGGGTTTAAACTTCTTAAATGGAATACATTAAGGTTTTTTGGTTCGGGTTGCTGTGTTTGGTCGCAAATACGTTTAACGGCTTTTTGTACGTAGTATTTACTTTGTTCTGTATCAAAATAAGCTACTTCGTTTTTATTAGGTGGCAAATAGCTTTTAAAACGATTTAGAATTTTATCTTTTGTGATTGCTGTTGAAACTGCAATATTTATAAAAAATGATTTTCGGCTTTTGGCTTTACCAATAATCAAACCGAAATCGCCCAAAGTTCCTAAAATAGCTTCGCCGTCATTTTTTGCATTTAACATACTCCATGCTACCTGTGGCGGTGGAATAGTTTCTTTAACATCAATCAAATATTTTAAACGGTTTATACTGTGGTCTTCGTTATTACTGTTTATTTCTATCTGCTCCAAATCGTTAACGTGTTTTAAAACTTCATTTGTGATGAGGTTTTTTAACTTATCTTTGCCTTGTTCTAATCCATTAAAATCAGGGCTTTGTGTATTTGTAGTACTCATAGCCTTTATTTTTTAAGTGGGGTTAAACATTGTAGTAATTCCGCTTTTTTGTAGTAACGGCGGTTTCCAATTCCATAGGCGGTAACTTTGCCTTTGTTCGTCCAATGCCATAACGTACTACTGTCGATTTGTAGCATTTCACACGTTTGCTCCCTTGTTAGTAATTCATCAGGATTTTGAATGTTTAGAGTTTTTTTAAAGTCTTCTAATTGACTTTTAACGCCCTGTTTAATTAACTCGGTTAACGCTTCGGGACTTACATTTTGTAGTAAGATACTGTTTGTCATATTGCAATGTGTTTGATTATTACATTGCAAATATTGGTTTGAGGTTGTACCCTAAAAGACTACGTTTTGTACCTTTTTGGGTATGGTTTATACCTTTGTTTTATTTAGATATAATTTCATCGTAAATAATCAATCTTTTACTATTCGACTTTGCTTTGTGGTTTGTGTATCTAATTTTTTCAAATGAAATTTGGTATACTTTATTAATCCAATTTTTAATATCTGTTAATCCAATAAAATCATGTATTTGATTATTGTACTTCATTACTTGAAACATAAAATCAATATCAATACTGTAACTACTTTCTTTAATTTTAAATCTATCAAACATAAATTGCCAAATCTCAAAAGAATTGCCTTTAAATATCTCGGGGTGTAATTCTTTTTTAACCTCATCAGGTTTAACGGTTTCGGGTTGTTGAGGTTGTGGGTTTTTAGTATCACTATTTAATATTTTAATTCTTTCAATATTAATTGCATTTTTTATACTTAATCGAGTTTCTTCAAAATTTTCGTTCAAAGGACTTCTTTCGATAAAAAGATGAAATTGTGATTTAAATAAGTCAAGTGCATCATCAAACATATCTAAATAGTATGCTTGTATCTCCATGGCTAATTTGTAATTACCGTCTCTAATATGGTATTTTATGAACTTTATAAAATTATCAAACCGCCCTAAATAATAAAGTATTTCTTTTCTCCTTTCAAAAACCCTAATGTGAATTTTTTGAAATTCTAATATATTACTTTCGTCGATAACGTTAACGTCTATTTTTTCAATAGCTTCAAAAAAAAACGCTGTCCTATTTATTAAATAACCCAAATGAGTAATATACATTTTTAAGTCCCTGCACACTTCGATAAGATTTTGTTTTTCTTCTAATTCTTTTTTTCTACCTGTTTCCCAAATGTTGGAAATAGTCCCAAAATATCTGTCATTTGCCTTTTTATTTTCATCCCTATGATTCATTACTTCTTTAAAATACATACCAATTGCATCCTTATTTTCTTTTACAATTAGGGATACATGCTTGTTAACTTTCATTGATTCAGTTTCAGCAAGTTTGTTTTCAAGAATTACTAAATACACTTTTTGAATAGCAATATTATCTTTTTTTAACTCCTTACCTAAAACAACTGACTTATTTAAATCATTCGTAATAGTTTCAATAACAGTTTTAGTATGGCTAATTTCATCGTTTATAAATTCAATAGTTTGAAACTTCCAATCGTAATGATTACCTAATAATTTTCTTCGCTTTGTGGTAAATGAATTTAATTTATTGTCAAAATATTCATTAATTAAATCGGGGCAATCTAAAGGAAAATGAATGCTGTCATTTTTAAAATAGTATTTTCTATAAGCAGTTTTATCTTTATAAATTTTCTTTTCAATATTGGTGGCGTAATAACAAGTATCATTAAATAAAAACATGTCGTAATTATCCCACGTTAACAACTTCGTTATATTTTCATCATCAAAACCAAAATTTTGTAAATTTTCTTTTGTTAGTTCAAATCCCATTTTAATTGTTTTATGTAGGTTATAAAACTACTTTTTATTTGTACTAAAAATACTTAAAAGTTTCTTTTGCCAAATCTTGCGAACTTTTACCAACGTACACAAGGTACATTTGCTCTGTACTATGCCCCGTTATATTAATCATTAATGATGTTGGTATTTTACTATAAAAATTGGTTGCAAACGAACGCCTACCAATATGACTACTAACTAAATCGCATTTTCTGTACTCTTTAGATACTTTGCGAAATATTCCGCTTTTAGGTTTGGTTTCTATCAATTTACTACCCGTAACCATTTGAGTTATTTCGGCAATTTCGCAAACTGTTTTAATGTAATCATTATACTTTTGGTCTGAAATTACATAAGGAAACATTCCGTTTCTTTTATTGAGTATTTCAGTTACTTTGGGGTGTAATGGAATAGTCATTATTTTATCGGTTTTCTTTTGAGTAAATTCAATAAAACTTTGTCCGTCTTCAATGCGTATCATATTATTTGTAAAACGCATAAAATCGGATATTCTTTGCCCCGTATAACAACTAATAATTAACCAGTCTTTTGCATTTTCTAAACTGTCGGTTAATTTGTTTTTATCAATGTTTTCAATCGCATTTAATTCATCAAAAGTTAAATATATCTTTTCAACTTTTGCCCTATCTAAACGTAAAGTATCTAATTGAGAATGTGTTTCAATTCCTAAAAATCGGGCGTGTTTACAAAAAGTTTTAATAAATACCAATTCTCTTTGCATTGTGTTTTGTGCATACTTTTGGGACTTGCAATAATCAACAAACTCTTTTTTAAAAGTATCGTTAACATCTTTTATAAATATTGTGTTTTTTCTAAAAGCTTCAAAACGAATTAATTTTTGTTTGATAACATTGAATTTTTGTTTTGAGGTTTCTCTAATTTCATTTTTACGATAATCAATATAAAAATCAATGTATTTTATAAGTTCTGTTGGTAGTTGTTCCGCTTCCTGTGGTGGATTATAATAATAATCAATTTGAGTTTGTAACCATTCTTTATTAACCTCATCAGGATTAACTGAATTAAAAGCCTTTAAAACATGGTTTTCAATCTTGTTGAGTTCGTTGTTAATTTCGGTTTGTCTGTTGCTAATATCAATATCCTTTGACTTCTTTTTATGCTGTTTATTCCAATAGTCTTTTGATACTTCTAATTTGGTGTTTACTCCAATAACAAAATCTGCATCATTAAAACGATACAATAAACGCAAATGTAAATTTGCTTTGTCTTTTGTTGAGCGATATAAAAAATTAACCGTTGCCATAGTGTAAAATGTGAACAATACAAAAATACAAAAATTGTACGATTTTTGTACGACTGAATACAATTTGTTTAAAACTATTGCAATTTAAAACAATATGAAATACATTTGTAAATTATTGATTTTATTGTATTTAACCATCAAAAATAAGTATTTTAAGGTTACTTAAGAAAGCGTATGCTTGTTATAAATTTACTCTCGGCGACTCCACAAATAAAAAGAAGGAAGCCGTCTCAATACCTGAGGCGGTTTTTTTATTTATTATATTTGCAAAAAAGAGTGATGTTTTTTTTAGTAATTTGATAAAAAATACTTCTTTTGGTACTTAGACAGTAAAAGTAAGTCAAATCAAAAGGAGTGAAAAAGACAGAGAATTCAGTCGCAATTTGGACTATTTGTCCTGAATGTAAGGGACAAGGCAAAAAAAGTCGGGGGCTCACCAAAAAAGTGCGCCTGAGTTACCAAAAAGCCCTAGAACAATTTGAAAAATCAAATTCGGAAGGAATAGCTCCAATTCTTCCTAAAGGACACCAACACACTTGCTTAAACTGTAAGGGTTCCGGTTTAGTTACTTCATTCAATCCTCCAAAACCAGATACCGAAAATTATCCACATGTAGCCATTATTGGTGGTGGTATAGGCGGTGTGGCTTTGGCGGTGGCGTGTTTGCACCGCGGAATACCTTTTACATTATATGAACGCGATAGTAATTTTGAAGCAAGATCTCAAGGTTATGGACTCACACTCCAGCAAGCGAGTAAAGCGATTGAGGGATTGGGTATTTTATCCTTAAACGAAGGCGTGGTTTCTACCAGACATGTTGTACATACCACCGACGGAAAAATAATCGGCGAATGGGGCGTTAGAAAATGGATGTCAACCAAAGTTAAAACATCCGTAAAACGTACCAATGTACATATCGCACGACAATCTTTGCGTTTAGCTTTATTGGAACAACTCGGCAGCTCAGATGCCGTAAAATGGAATCATCAACTCATAAACATCACAGAAGCTGACAAAGAAGTTGATCTAAGTTTTGAAGTAAACGGAACAATTCATCACGCCAAAGCGGATTTAGTAGTAGGTGCCGACGGTATTCGTAGCACAGTGCGTAGGCTATTGATTGGTGAAGAAGTTACTCCTTTGCGATATCTCGGTTGTATTGTGATATTGGGTATTTGCCCTTTGCATGCACTTAAAGACGTAAATAGTGATTTGTTGGACTCGGCAACAGTATTTCAAACCGCTAACGGTAACGAACGAATTTATATGATGCCATATACATCCGACTCGGTGATGTGGCAACTTAGTTTTCCAATGTCGGAAGAAGAAGCGAAAGCTTTGAGTAAAAAAGGAGTAAAGGAACTTAAAAAAGAAGCCCAACACAGATGCCAGTGGCACAATCCCATTCCGCAAATTTTAGCAGCTACACAAATAGATCATATTTCAGGCTATCCTGTTTATGATCGAGAAGTACTTACGCCAGAAATATTTGCTAAAAGTAAAAAAGTAACACTACTTGGCGATGCAGCACATCCGATGAGTCCTTTTAAAGGACAAGGAGCCAATCAAGCTTTACTGGATGCACTCGCGTTGGCTCGGGGAATTTCAAAAGGTTGCAGACCAAACTCTCAATGGAAAAAATCAGGAATTAGAGAAAGTGTTTTAACATATTTTGAAACCGAAATGGTAATACGTAGTACAACCAAGGTAAAAGATTCTGCCGATGCCGCACAGTTTTTACATTCGAACATTGTACTTTTTGAAGGAGATGAGCCGAGGGGAAAGTATTTAAAATATCGTACCATAAGCGACTCTTTGTAAACGTTATCGTATTAATTTTTATCAACTTACATCTTCCAAAATTTCTCACAAAAAACACCATTTTAAATTGTTTATAGAGATGTAAAGTTTATTTTTGCTTTTATCCTAAAAAAATATTTTGATTAAAAAGTGGTTTGTTATTTCGTATCTATTGGTGCAATGTATTTTTGCTCAAAAAAACACATATCCTACTGATTTTGGCTTGCCAATGGAAACACCTGTTGCATTATCCGCTAATTTTGGAGAATTACGTAACAATCACTTTCACTCGGGTATTGATTTAAAAACCTTAGAACAAGAAGGATTGAAAGTACATTCCGTTGCTGATGGTTACGTTTCACGTATCAAAATATCGCATTATGGGTACGGCAAGGCATTATACATCACGCATCCCAACGGATACACAACGGTGTATGGGCATTTAAAAGAATTTTCGCCCAAAATTGAAGCAATTGTCAAACAACAACAATACGCTAAAAAAACGTTTGAAGTGGAGTTATTCCCTAAAGCTTCTGAACTAAGCGTTAGTAAAGGCGAGTTAATCGCATTATCAGGAAATACTGGAGGTTCAGGCGGACCTCATTTACATTTTGAATACCGAGATACCAAAACAGAGCACATCATTAATCCTTTTTGCTTTGGGATAGATAAAGAAGTTAAAGACTCGCGAAAACCTGCTATTATTAAAGTTTTTGGATATCCTTTAGACGACAATTCGACGATTAATCAATCCGAAAACCGTATCGAAATTCAATTAAAACAAAAAGGTGACGGCAGTTATATCGCACAAACTGTTGAGGCAAAAGGTAAAGTTGGTTTTGGAATTGACTCCTATGACTTAACCGATGAAAATTGGAACCGCAAAGGATTGTATCACGTTCAATCCATTCTTAACGGTGATCCTTTATTTGAATATAAATTTGACACATTTTCGTTTGACGAATCGCGTTATATCAATGCTTTTATAGATTATCAACATTATATCGAATCCAAAGATCGAATCCAAAAATTATTTATCGATAATACCAATAAATTAAGTGTAATTAAAAACAAACCCAATAACGGGCACATCGAGATCAAACCTAATTTAAATTATACCAACACGCTACTCATTAAAGATTACCACGGCAACACTACCGAAGTAACTATACCTATTGTTTTTTCAGATAAAAAAGCCGTAATCACAAAACAAAAAAGCAAAACGGGATATTTAATCCAATCGGCTATTGATAATAGTTTGTCTCAAGAATACGTTTCGGTATTTATGCCTACGGATTGTTTTTATTCGGATTTTTACTTTGATTTTGAAGTAAAAAATGGAATTGCAAAAATTCACCACAATCAAGTTCCTGTACACAAAAACATCACTATAACATTTGATATTACTTCTAAAACCAAAGAAGAAAGAAAAGGTTTGTTTATTGCTTCTTTAGAATCGAATAAATGGACATACAACACCTCTAAAATTAAAGGAAATAAAATTTCTGTAAATGTTAAATTATTAGGTGATTATAAATTAGATTATGATACAACGCCTCCCATAATTTCTAAATTATCTTTTCAGAAATCCGAAGTTCTCACAAACAATTCCAAAATAAGCGTTACTATAATTGATACACAATCAGGAATTGATTCGTATTTTGCAACCGTAAATGACCAATGGATTTTGATGGAATACGATTATAAAACGGATTTGCTTAGCGGGAATTTGTCTGATATAACACTTAGTAAAGGATCGCATCAATTTAAAATTATTGTAACTGATAAATTAGGAAACACATCCGAATTACAAATGCCTTTTATAATTAACTAATGAAGTTATACAACCTACTTACAACAATACTTCTATTATTTTCTTTAGTGGGCGTAGCGCAAAATGCCCGCATAAAGGGAGTGGTTTTGGATGAAACCAACCATCCACTCGAAGGAGTAACCGTTGTAATAGATTCAACTGGTACAATAACCAATCAAAATGGATTTTATACTTTAAAAATTCCATCGGACAAAAAAGTTTCGATTCGTTTTTCTTATTTAGGATATAAAAATGCGCAATTAAATATCCAATTAGCCGCTAATGAGGATTTTGAATTTAATCCAAAACTATCCATTTCTGAAGAACAAATAGGTGAAGTAATCGTTGTGGGCAACCGACGTAATCAAATTGAAGGCTTAACACATATCGAACCTCAAACATTAAGAACCATACCAGGCGCTAATCCTGGTGTTGAAAATATTTTAAAAACCTTACCTGGTGTATATTCTAATAGTGATTTAAGTTCGCAATATGCTGTTAGAGGTGGAAATTACGACGAAAATTTAGTGTATGTAAATGAAATCGAAATCTATCGTCCGTTTTTAATTCGATCAGGACAACAAGAAGGATTGAGTTTTACCAATTCGGATTTGATTCAAGATATTCACTTTTCGGCAGGAGGATTTCAGGCAAAATATGGCGATAAATTATCTTCTGTTTTAGATATAACCTACAAAACACCAAAAAGTTTTGCCGCTTCTGTAGATGTTAGTAGGTTGGGCGTTAATGTTGCTATCGAACAATTGTCCAAAAATCAAAAATGGTCGGCCATAACAGGAGTGCGTTATCGGGATAACAGTTTATTGGTAAACAGTCAAGCGACAAATGCAAATTACAAACCTTCATTTACAGATATTCAAACCTACATTTCGTATCGATCGTCTTTAAAATGGCAATGGAGTTTTTTAGGAAACATTGCGGACAATAAATACAATTTTCAGCCCTTAAGCCGTACTGCGCAATTTGGAACGGTTAGCGAACCTAAAACATTACGTATTTTATATGAAGGAAAAGAAAACGATCGATTTTCAACTTATTTTGGTGCTTTAAAAACCAATTACAACGCATCTGATCGTTTGGATTTTAGATTTATTTCCTCGTTATACCATACCGTCGAAATTGAATCCTTTGATATTTTAGCCAATTATGTATTAGAACAAGAGACAAATTCGATTGGCGCTGAAAACATAGGAAATGTAAAATTCGGAAACGGAATCGGTTCTCAATTGTCTCACGCAAGAAATAATTTAGATGCCTTGATTTTTAACGCCGAAATCAAAGCAACATACAAAATCAAAAAAGCAACGGTTGATTTGGGAATCAAATATACCAAACAAGATATCCGCGATCGAATTGTAGAGTGGGAAGTGATTGACTCGGCAGGTTTTGTAATTAATCCCTATATCCCTGGTATAAAAAATAATCAACCATACGAACCTTATAACGGACAATTAGCACCAATCAACTCGATTAATACCAAAAATTTTGTTTCCATCGATCGGTTTTCTGGATTTGCCCAATACACCCAAAAATGGGAACGCAACGACCATAAATACTCCTTTAACGCAGGTATAAGAGCACATCAATGGCAAGTTAATAACAAAGGAAATAGCGTAGGCAACAGTCAAATTACTTTTAGCCCAAGAGGGCAACTATCCGTTAAACCCAATTGGGAAAAAGATATTGTAATTCGATTATCAGGAGGCGTATATCACCAACCTCCTTTTTACAGGGATTTACGCGATCAAAAAGGCATAGTACAACCCAATGTAAAAGCCCAACAATCCATACACGCTGTACTCGGAACAGATTATAGTTTTAAAATGTGGGACAGACCTTTTAAATGGGTTTCTGAATTATATTACAAATCCATGACCGATGTTAACACTTACTCTATCGACAATGTTAGAATAAGATATCGAGCCAATAACGATGCAGTAGCCTATGCAACAGGTGTTGATTTCCGTATAAACGGAGAATTTGTACCCGGTACCGAATCTTGGTTCAGTTTGGGATTCATGAAAACACAAGAAAATCAAAACGGACGAGGTTTTATTGATCGTCCAACCGATCAACGGGTAAATATTGGTGTTTTATTTCAGGATTATGTGCCTCGTTTTCCTAAATCCAAAATGTACCTGAACTTAGTTTATAATACAGGATTACCTGGTGGCGCACCAGTAAATACAGATGTATATGACTATCAAAACAGGTTACGAGCCTATCGCCGTGTAGATCTAGGGTTTGCGTATGTTTTAATTGATGGTTCGGAATTTAAAACTAAAAAAGGATTCCGCTATGCTTTTAGAGAATTATCATTAGGAGCTGAAGTTTTTAATATCTTTAATATTTTAAATACAAACACCAATATTTGGGTGCGCGATGTAACCTCTAAAAATCAATTTGCAATCCCTAATTATATGACATCACGCGTTCTGAATTTCAGAATAATTATGAAATTATAACTTCTCTGGCATCCACTTGATTTCTTCAATATTGTTTTCAAAAGCTATTTTTCGACCGAGTACAAATAAATAATCCGATAATCTATTGACGTATTGAATGCAAATTTCATCAATGGGATCTATCTCGTTTAAGTGAACAATCAAACGCTCTGCACGGCGGCAAATGCAACGGCAAATATGGCAATTTGAAAGTGTCGGGTGACCTCCAGGCAAGATAAAATGCGTCATTTGAGGCAGACCTTCGTTAAGTCGGTCGATTTCATTTTCAAGATCTGTGACTGAATTGATCGAAATGGTTTGAATCCGTAGTTTTTCTTCTTTCTTTTTTTCGGTCGCTAACATAGCTCCTAAAACAAATAATTCATACTGGATTTTAAGTAAAAAAGTCTTGTGTTTTGGATTAGAACATAAATCGTTTAACAAGCCAATATGCGCATTTAACTCGTCAATGGTACCGTAACTTTCAATTCGGATGTGGTGTTTTGAAACTCGTGTGCCTCCAAATAATGAGGTACTTCCTTTATCGCCTGTTTTGGTATATATTTTCATAAAAAAATGCTTTTTTACGTACGAATAATAAAATGTTCTTTTTCTTGTTGTTCAGATCTAAAAAAAACCAATCCCCACTGAAACGTATCAATTGTTAACTTAACTTTGGGATGGTTTTTAATAATATTCCAAGCTTCCTCCATGCCTTGTGACCAATGAATATCATCAAAAATCCAAACGCAATCGTTGTGAATTGTTGGCAATAATAACTCAAAATAATCTAATGTAGCTTGTTTTTGATGATTGCCATCAAAGTAAATTAGTTTAAAGTTTAAAGTTTCAAGTTGTATGTTGTTCAAATACAACTTGAATTCAGACGTAATACTAGTTATGTTATTTAAATTGAATTTATCGAATTGCTGTTGGGCTATGTTTGCCGTTTCGGGGCAACCTTCTAACGTAGTAATATTTGCATTTGGATTACCTAAGGCTAAAGCCGATGTGGCTAAGCCTAATGATGTGCCGATTTCTAAAATGTTTTCTGGTTTAAAATAATTTGAGATTCGGAATAATAAATCTGCTTGTTTTTGAGAAATTCCTGCGGTTTTAGCAATTTTAAAAATATGACGTTGATTGGATTTAAAAATTTTTGAACCCGCTCCAAAATCCGTTACTTCAATCGTGTTTTTGTTTTTTAAAAGTGAATTTCTATAATTCTTTAAAACGGAATATTCAGTCTTTGGTTTTTTATCATAAAAACACTTCGTTACCAATGAAAACACAAAGGGTGAATGTATGCCGTGTTCGTTTTTAGAGTGCCACAAAAACTTTAAATATGATTTGATTTGAAATAACATATTTTAAATTTAAAAAGCACTAAGGTAATTGATTTTTTTGATAGGTGTTTTGTTTATATCACACCTCTTGCTTCACCAAAGTTTTAAATTCAAAATCTGATTTAGGAGCATCACACATCGAACAGCAAAAGGTTTCAGGTATATCTTCAAATTTTGTTTTAGGATCTATATCCTGTGATACATCGCCAATTACCTCATCATATACGGTCATACAATGCTTGCATTGGTATACGTTTATCGTAGATTTCTCGATTGTTTTATCATAAGTTTTAACATCTTCTATTTGAGTACCTAATTCTTCAAAATATTTTTTACTTAATTCCATCAATAACCCTGGTAATTCTACTTTATCGACATCTTGTACATGAACGACATAACTACGGGTATTAGGATCAAAATGTTTAGCGTGTAAAACGTTGTAAGTATCTCTTATAATGATGGATTCGATTTCTTTTGGAGATGGATTTTTTTCTACAACTATAGAAGTAAAATAATCTTTTTGTTGGTTGTAATCAACGATAGAAAATGTTAACCCATAAGTGCTGATATCATTTTGATCTAAACTACGCACCAAAAATGTTTTGGTCTTAAGGGCTTGGTCGTTATTTACTGGAATATGCCAATTTAACTCTAATAAAGAATGGCGTACGTTGATCCCAAATTTTCCTAAAAATTTTTCCCATTGTAGTTTATATGCTACTGGGATACCTTTTACGATAAATGACTTCCACGGAGTTAAGGATATTTTGGCGATTCGACATTCGGCACATAGGTCGCACATTGCTTTTAAAAACTTGAGGTCGTAGCGGTTATTTCTCCAATATAATCCCAACCAATATTCGTCTCCGATTTTATTCATCCCTTCGTAATACGGAAATGGATGAAATTGTATTTGTAATGGCGTTTCGATATTTCGGTTGTTATCACTTACATATTCTGATACCAAACGAAATAACATTTCTACACTATCGGGTTCTTCTTTCAATAAATTTTCGATGTGCTCGGCTACTTTTGCAATATCCCAACTATAAACCAAAACGGGATATACTTGCATCTCAGCCCACCCTGGTAACTTGATATATACGTACCAATAATCTTCTTCTGTTGAGGCTATAAAATTTATATTTCCTGTAAACAATGGTACTAAACCTTGTTTGGGATCTGTAATATTAACTTTTAAATTAGGTTGGTATCTAAAACTTTCGAGGATATACAAGTATTTATTTCCTGTTAACCAATAGGTATCTCTCAAAATATCACTTGATACGTAGGATGATACAATATTATCGTTCCCTTTTTGATCGGGAGTTACCACGTTTAAACTTCCAAAAACAGACGGATCTGTTGCATTTATTTCGTCAGGTATGATGATGTCTTGACGTGACCCGAAGGATACAGCGTCTAATCCTAAAGATTCTGAAACGGATATGATTTCGCGTAAATCACCTAGTGATAATACGCCTCCTTTGACTACAATTCGATGTAAATTCGTTTTCATGATGTTGTTTTTATACCGTTTGTAATGCGTTTTTTAAAATTTCTTTTACTTCTGTTTTGCAACTTCCACAGCCTAACCCTGCGCCTGTTTGTTTGCATAATTCGGTAAATTGATCGCAACCGTTTCGGATGGCTTCTTCGATATTGCCTGATCCTACTTGACTGCAAGAACATACCAATCGTCCGACAATAGGTTTGGCGTCAGATGCGCCTCGTAACAACGTATTCCGTTTGTCTGAAAGTTCTATTTTACTCTCAATCATTGATTTAAACTCGGCAAATTCATTTTTATCCCCCATCAAAATAGCACCAACCAACAAATCATCTTTTACGATACATTTTTTGTAATAGGATTTACTGATGTCAGTAAAAATAATTTCTTCGTACGAATCATCATCTTCTGGTATTTCAATTTGACCGATACTGCATAAACTTACGTCTTGTAGTTTTAGAATATTCATCAGTACCGAACCCTTGTAAATACTGCTAATGTCTCCTGCTAAATAATTAGCGAGTATATCGGCCTGTTCTTCTGCAGCAGAAGTAATACCGAATAAATTATTTTGAAATTCGGCAATCTCTCCAATAGCAAATACTGATGGATCTGAAGTTTGTAAATATTGATTTACTTTCACTCCTCGGGCACAATTAATTCCTGATTTTTTAGCAATTTCAATATTCGGAATGGTACCAATGGTATATACTATAGCATGTGCTTCTATTTCTTTTCCACTTTTTAGAGTTATGGCTAAATTGTGTGTATCCTCATCTTCAAATACGGTACTTACCTCGTTATTAAAATAAATCTGAACACCCAATCGTTGTATTTCTTTTGCCAACAAACGGCTTGAAATCACGTCTAACTGACGCTCCATCAGTCGAGAACCTCGTTGAATGATTGTTATATTATGATTTTTATGTTTTAATGCGGCGGCTAATTCTAGCCCTAATAATCCACCTCCAACAATAACAACATGTTGTTCTTCTGGTGGTAGTTGTGTGGCATCTAAATGATCGCGTAAACTGTCCGCATCTTTTTTACTTCGGATGGTAAATCGCCCTGGTTCCTCTAATTGTGCATCTTTTGGCACAAAAGGACGGCTACCCGTTGCTAAAATTAAAATATCGTACTGGTGTGTTTCCCCGTCTGAATCTAGTATTGTTTTGCTTTCGTTAGCGATACTTTCAATTCCTTTTGGGGCATACATCGTGATGTTTAGCTTGTCTAACTCCGCTTTTTTGATTTTTTGTAATTGCTCCCAACTTAATTCATTGGTTACATATTCGGGCAATAAAACACGGTTATAAAACGGATTGGGTTCTTTTGAAAAAACGACAATTTCATCTTTACTATTATGCTCACGGTAATTTTGAATAAATCGAAATGCCGCTGCCCCACCGCCTACTACTACTATTTTTTGAAAATCTTTTTTGTACTTACTAACCGATACCGTGGTATATTTAAAATCGGGCTCTTTTGAAATTGGATCTACCAATGTATTGGTTAAATTATTCGCTCGATTAAGATCACTCTGCAATTGTTTACCCCAATGCATTGGTAAAAAAACAACGCCCTCACGAATCGCTTCTGTAATCACAGCCTTTACCCGAACAACACCATTGACACTTTTAACATCAACGATATCTTTGTCTTTTAGTCCATAACGGTACGCATCAACGGGATTAATTTCTAAAACAGGACTTGGGTAATGAGTTTGTAAGCGAGATACTTTACCTGTTTTGGTCATCGTATGCCACTGATCCCGAATACGACCTGTAGTTAAAATCAATGGAAACTCAGAACTTGGTGGTGTGGATTGATTTTCTGAAAATGTAGGTATATTAAAAATTGCTTTTTTAGAAGGGGTAAAAAACTTTTTATCTTCAAACAATCGTGTGGTACCACTGTGTCCGAAAGAGGAAACAGGCCACTGAAAAGTTCCTTCGTTTTTAAGTCGGTTATAATTCAAAAATGAGACATCTAAATTGGTGTCTTTGGTCATTAAAG
Organism: uncultured Flavobacterium sp.; assembly: GCA_964420215.1. Taxonomy (GTDB): domain Bacteria; phylum Bacteroidota; class Bacteroidia; order Flavobacteriales; family Flavobacteriaceae; genus Flavobacterium. The sequence goes on from CAYQSQ010000008.1 coordinate 26,877, forward strand.
CGTATTCTTTATAAATTTCTTCTGAATTGGTAAAATTAAAGCCTTTAAATCCCATTTTTTGAGCAAATCTACATAATATTTCTACATCAGGTTTGGCCTCTCCTGGTGGGTTGATTCCTTTATTTAGGTATGAAATTCTTCTTTCAGAATTAGTCATTGTTCCTTCTTTCTCTAACCAACCTGCTGCTGGCAAAAGCAAATCCGCATATTTTACGGTATCTGATTTATGAGAAATATCTTGTACGACTACAAATTTTGCCTTTTGTAAGGCTTGTTCTACTTTACGAGCGTTCGGTAAACTGACTAATGGATTAGTACAAATTACCCAAATGGCTTTCAACTTACCCGTTTCGAGATTTTCAAACATTTCGGTTGCAGTCATACCTGGGTTTGGAGATACATCATCAACGCCCCAATAATCCGCTACTTCTTTACGATGTTTTGGATTGGCTAAATCTTTATGTACCGCCAACATATTGGATAAACCACCTACTTCTCTACCGCCCATGGCGTTGGGTTGCCCGGTTAATGAAAATGGCCCTGAACCCGGTTTACCAATCTGACCTGTTACTAACGAAATATTAAGTAACGACAGATTTTTATCTACACCTATCACACTTTGGTTTAATCCCATCGTCCAAAAAGACATAAATCCTTTGGCTTTGCCAATGTATTTGGCGGCTAATTTAATTTGTTCAACAGGTACGCCACAGATTTGTGCTGCTTTTTTTAAGGAAGTGGCTAACACTTGTTTTTCGTACGCTTTATAATTTTCGGCATAATTGGTTACAAAATCAACATCTACATCGTCATTTTCGACGATGCATCTTCCGATTGCGTTGTTTAAAACAACGTCTGTACCTGGTATTAATTGTAAATGTAAATCGGCAAAAACAGCTGTATCTGTTTTACGAGGATCAACTACTATTATTTTTATTTGGGGATTATTTTCTTTGTGCTTTTCTATTCGTCGGAATAAAATCGGATGACACCAAGCTGGATTTGCACCCGTGATATACATACAATCCGACAATTCAATATCATCATACGCAATCGGTACGGAATCTTCTCCGAATGTTTTTTTGTATCCGACTACTGCCGAGCTCATACACAAACGAGAATTTGTATCGATGTTATTGGTTCCTAAAAATCCTTTAACTAATTTATTGGCGATATAATATTCCTCCGTCAAACATTGTCCTGATACATAAAATCCTACGCTGTCGGATCCAAATTTATCTATAAAGGTTTTAAAAACAGCTGCAGCTCGATCCAATGCAGTATCCCAATCCACACGTTCGCGTTGGTGTGATTTACTCCATCGCATCTCGGGATACAGGATTCGATCAGTAGTATCGTTAGCTACGTAATGCAGGTTCATCCCTTTAGAACACAACATTCCTTTATTAACTGGGTGGTTTTTATCTCCTTCAACAACCACTTTTTGATTGTGGTCTTTTTTAATGACAATCCCACATCCTACACCACAATACGAACAGGTTGATTTTATTTCTTTTTGTATCATTTTTGTTGTGTTTTAATTTCCTACTCTAAATATAATACTGAACTATAACTCCAAACAAATTTTAGCACACGATTTAAACATGTCCTTGATTTTTAGAGCTAAAATTAATGTTCTAAGAAATTAATCAAATGTTCTCTGTATTTGTAATAATCAGGATGTTCTAACAATTCCTTTCGATTGCGAGGTTTTTCAAAATCAATTTTAAGAATATCTCCAATTTGTGCTCGAGGTCCTGAGGTCATCATAATTACGCGATCCGCCAAAAATATAGACTCATCTACATCATGAGTTATCATGATTGCCGTAGTTTTTTCTTTATTTAAAACATCAATTAATACATCTTGTAATTCGCCTCTGGTTAGTGAGTCTAACATCCCAAAAGGCTCATCTAATAATAAGATTTGAGGTTTTAAAGCCAATGCTCTTGCAATACCTACACGTTGACGCATCCCTTGTGATAAATCTTTTGCTTTTTTATTGAAAGAACCATCTAATCCTACTTTACTCAAATAGTATTTTGCGATATCTAACCGTTGTTGTTTGGTACCATGGGCAAAAACTTGATTAACACCTAACATCACATTTTCAAGCGCGGTCATCCACGGAAACAAACTTGGTGATTGAAAAATCACACCGCGATCCGGACCTGGTCCATCAATCGGTGTTCCGTTAAGTATAATTTGTCCTCCCGAAATGGGATTTAAACCCGCAATCATCGAAAGTAAAGTTGTTTTCCCACAACCTGAGTGACCTATGATAGAAATAAATTCTTCTTTTTCTACCGTAAAATTCAAATCCTCAAGTACTACAAATCCGCCTGTAGGAGTTGGATATACTTTTTTAAGATGTGAAATTTCTAATAAATATTGTTTGAAGGCTAAACCGTTTTGTGCATTTTCTATCATAATATTGTTATTTATTCATTAAAAATGAGTCTCTTACTTCAGGATTAGCCCCTTTATTTTCGGTTGTAAATCAGGTAATTGATATACAACATCTTTGTTATTAGAACTTCTCTTTTCACCAATCTGAATTAAATAATCTATGATTTTATTTCTTGTTTTTTTAAATGAATCCATATGATTCATTTCTATTTTATTACGTGGTCGTGCCAAATCAATTTTAAATTCAGGCCCTAACGTAGCATTTGGTCCTGGATTTAACGGAATAATGCGATCTGCCATATAAATCCCCTCATCTACATCATTTGTGATTAGTAATGCTGTTTTTTTATCTTTACTCCAAATGTTGATAATTTCATCTTGAAGGTTACCTCGGGTTAAAGCATCTAACGCACTCAAAGGCTCATCCATCAAAATCACGTTGGGATTCATCGATAAGGCACGGGTTACTGATACCCGTTGTCGCATCCCACCAGATAACTCTTTAGGTCGTTTATCAATCGCATGAGACAGATTAACCATGCTTACATAATCTTCAATCTTAGATTTTATAGCTTTTTTAGAAAGTGAGCTAAACGCTTGCTTTACAGCCATACCTACGTTATTACGAACACTTAACCATGGAAGTAAGGAGTAATTTTGAAAAATAACACCTCGCTCATGACTAGGTCCTGTAACTGGTTTTCCTTGATATAAGACTTCGCCTTCATCAGGTAAAATCAATCCTGAAATTAGATTAACTAATGTTGTTTTTCCACTGCCTGAAAATCCTACAATGGCGACAAATTCACCTTCTTCTATACTTAAATTTATATTACTTAAAACCTCAACTCGATCTGCTCCTTCTCCGTAATATTTGGTTACGTTTTTTAATTCAATTAATGCCATAACTTTTTTGTTTAGGGTTAAAAAATTACGATTACTCTTCGGTAAACGTCATTAATTGCTGTACAGTATACATCAAACGATCTAATAAAAATCCAATACCTCCGATTACAAACATCGCGGCAATAATTTTTGCGTTAGAATCCGCTGCTCCATTTTGAAACTCTTCCCATACAAAGGTTCCTAATCCTGGGCTTTGAGATAATAATTCTATCGCAATTAATACCATCCAAGCAACAGATAATGTGATACGTAAACCTGTAAATATCAACGGAAATGAAGAGGGTAATATGATTTTAAATACTTTTTGAAATACATTTAAGTTCAACACTTTAGCTACATTTATGTAATCTTTATCAACGCTCGATACTCCAAGCGTTGTATTAACCAACGTTGCCCACATCGCACAAAATCCAACAGCAATAAACGAAATCATAAATGAGGTATCGCCATCAAATCCTAAAGCAAAAGTTTTTACGATCATATAAACCAATAAATACCAAACCACAGGAGACACAGGTTTAAATATTTGAATCAACCAGTTTAACGATGAGCGTAACTGCTCACTTAAACCCAAGACAATTCCAATAGGTACAGCTAAAAATAAAGCTAATAAAAAACCGGCAAATACTGTTTTTATACTTCGGACGATTTGATCCACAAATGAAGGACGTCCTGTGTACGTTATGGGTTCTTCTCCTTTAGCAGCTCTGGCTTCATTAAGCGCTGCTGTTTTCTGAATAAAATCCTCTTTTTTAGCACTAATTACTTTATGATCGGCTATCAATTTATTAAAAGCACCTAACACCGCTGAAGGAGTAGGTAATGCGGTTATTTTACAACTATTTCCATTGGCTTCAAAACAAGCTTTTAGTTCTGCAACTGCAGCATCACCACCTGTTTTTCTAGCTTGTTCTAATTTATGATCGATCTCCATTTGTTCTAACTTACCAGCTCCTGCTGACCAAATGAATAAGAAAGCTATTATAGTGAAAATAGGGAATACAATTTTACGAACACTTAAAAGAGCATTTTTTTTAGTCTCTTCTCCTGAAACTAACCGAATCAAAGGCTCTAAAAACCCAAGTCCAATAAAACCCAATATTTTAATCAGTTTATTTTTCATATTTTTTTTCTTTAGGGATTACTTTTTTTTAATTGAAAACAGAATTCAAACAACTTGATTTAGAGATTATTTAAATTCAGAGAGACTGATCAAATCTCTCTGAATTTGGTGTTGATTATTAAAAACCAACACCATCCCTAAACAATAACTATTTATCTTTATTACCTATTTTAAAACTATTGATATATCCGATTGGATCTTTACCATCGTATTTATTACCATCAATAAAATCAGTGGTTGCTGGTTTGTAACCGTCTGTTTGAGGAATTTCAGCAGTAGTTAATTTACCCTCTGCTACTAATAAATCCGCTGCTTTTTTCCAGATGTCTGGTCTGTAAATTTCTTTTGCTTTTTCAGCGTACCAAGCTGCAGGTTTAGGTTCAGGAATTTGTCCCCAACGTCTCATTTGTGTTAAAAACCAAACCGCATCTGAATAAAATGGATAGGTAGCATCATATCTGAAGAATACATTAAAATCTGGCATTGGTCTTTTGTCTCCTTTTTCAAATTCAAAAGTACCTGTCATTGAATTGGCTAAAACCTCTACAGGTGCTCCTACATAAGCTGGTTTGGATAAGATTTGAACTGCTTCTTCTCTATTACCCGGTGTATCTAGCCATTTACCCGCACGTATTAATGCTTTTGTAATTGCAATCGCCGTGTTTGGATATTTTTCAACAAACGCTTTAGTCATTGCAAAAACTTTTTCAGGATTGTTTTTCCAGATATCATAGTTAGTTGTTACAGGTACTCCAATACCTTTTGCAACCGCTTGTTGATTCCAAGGTTCACCAACACAATATCCGTAGATTGTTCCCGACTCTAAGGTTGCAGGCATTTGAGGAGGTGGCGTTACAGACAATAATACCTCGGCATCAACTTGTCCTTGTACATTTTCTTTCGTGTACATACCTGGATGAATACCTGAAGCCGCCAACCAATATCTGATCTCATAATTATGAGTCGATACAGGAAATACCATTCCCATTTTAAAAGGTTTTCCTGCATTTTTATACTCTTTGATCACAGGCTGTAATGACGCCGCACTAATTGGATGAATTGGTTTACCCTCTTTATCTTTAGGGATGTTCGGTTTCATTTTTGACCAAACATCGTTAGATACCGTAATACCATTTCCGTTTAAATCCATGGAATATGCGGTAACTAATTCCGCTTGACGACCAAAACCACATCCTGCAGCTATTGGTTGCCCCGCTAACATATGTGCTCCATCTAATTGACCATCAATTACGCGATCCAAAATATTTTTCCAGTTAGACTGTGCCTCAACAGTCACAAACAACCCTTCATCTTCAAAAAAACCTTTTTCTTTTGCAATGGCTAAAGGTGCCATATCGGTTAGTTTGATAAAACCAAAAGTCAATTGTGGTTTTTCAATTTCAAGAGTTGCAACTGCAGGAGCAGCTTCGCTACTCGCTTCTTTCTTCTCTTTTCCTCCACAGGAAAAAAGAGTAACTACAGCTGATAAAGACAATACATTTAATAATAGCTTTCTCATAAGAATAATATTTTTAATTATTAACGAGACAAACTTACGTATAAATACTTAGTTCTAGGTATTTCTTAACTAAGTATCATTCTACAACTAAGTAGTTTTATCACTTTAACAATTAAACAGACTTAATTCTGATGAAATAATTAAAATAATCATTGTTTTATCGTAATAAAACAGATTTTAAATTTAATTCAAAACCTTATATACGTATTAAGCTACGTATATATTACTTACAAATTGAGTTTAAGTAATCTTGCAACATTATCGTTGCACTGATCTCATCGATCAAGGCTTTGTTTTGACGTTGTTTCTTTTTAAGACCACTATCAATCATCGATTGAAAGGCCATTTTAGACGTAAAACGTTCATCGGATCGTTTTACAGGCATGGTCGGGAAAGTGTTTTTAAATACCTCAACAAAAGCCTCTATTATAGGGGTACTTTCTGAGGGTTGGTTGTTCATTTGTTTGGGCTCACCAATTAAAACGAGTTCAACTTTTTCTTTTTCGAAATAATTTTTCAAAAAAACAATTGCTGTTTCGGATGGTATTGTGGTTAATCCAGATGCAATAATTTGCAATTCGTCGGTAACGGCAATGCCTGTACGTTTTAATCCGTAATCTATTGAGAGTATTCGAGCCATAGCACAAAAGTAGTATTAAAATGTTTAATACTTCACAATTTCAAATTCGCTACGGCGATTTAATTGGTGCTGTTTTTCGGAACATTTTTCATTACAATTGATTTCGGGATGTCCTTCTCCCATACCTTGAAATTGTAATCTACATGCATTTACAAAACCTTCTAAAGCCAAATAATTTCGAGTTGATTCGGCTCTTTTTTCGGATAAAATTTGATTGTAACGATCCGTACCTCTATTATCGGTGTGTGCGTTAATTTTTAATTGTACGGTTGGGTAACGCTCTAATTTTTTAGCCAACTCATCTAATATTTTTTTAGAGTCTGCTCGGATATTCCACATATCATAATCAAAATAAATCGGTTCTAATTTGAATACTAATTTACCGTCTTTTTCTACAATAGGCGGTCCTTTTTTATCCGATAACATGGATTTTTTTACAGCGGTTTGGCGTGTGACTTCCTCTTTTTTCTTCTCTTCTTCCTCTGCTATCACTACTGGATCTACAATTACTTCTGCTTTTTCGAGGTATAAAATATAGCCTTGATCTTGTTGTTCGATAACTCTAAATCGTAATTCGTTCGCTAAATAGCCTTCGCTTTCCGCTTTAAATATATAAACATCCGGGAATAAATTTTGATTAAATGATGCTAATTCAGTTAGCGTATTCTCATATATTTTTTTATTGTTTTTATCAAATAAAGATACTTTACTGTTAGGAATCATTTTATTGGTTAGTTTATCCCGTACTTCAAAAATTGTAACATACTCTTTTAAAAAGATTTCGCCTATTTGTTCAAATTTAAAAATATCGTCATTTACATTATTTCTATTGGAAGCAAAAAAACCATTTACATTATCATAATAATTCAGGTTAAAATCATCATATCTTGAATTGATTGGCACTCCTAAATTGATTGGTGTGGTTAGGGTATCATTTTTGTTTTCAGACACAAAAATATCTAACATACCCAATCCCAAATGTCCGTTAGAGGAAAAGAAAAGGTGATTGCCTTCTGCTATAAAAGGGAAGTGTTCTCGGTTAGGAGTATTAATTTGTTCTCCTAAGTTGATCGGTGTACCGTAATCCGCGCCCGATATAGTTACATAATAAATATCAAAACTTCCGAATCCGCCTTCTTGATTAGATGAAAAATAAAGTCTTGTACCATCAGGGCTAAGTGCTGGATGTTGGTACGAATATCCTTTTATATTAAACGGTAGTTTGGTTGGTTCTGTCCATACTCCTTTTTCTTTTTTGGAAACATATAAATGGATGTTGTTACTACTATCGGCATTAAATTCTTTTTTACCATTGGTATAATTACTTCGGGATATATAAATTGTATTGCCGTCTTTACTAAAACAGAAATTACCTTCGTGTAATTTTGAATTGATAATTTTAGGTAAAGGGCTTACAATACCTACAGAATCTATTTTATCGTTTACTTTAAGTGCATAGATATCCAAAAATGGGCGGTGTGTCCATTTGTAGGTCTTTCGAGAGGTATTGCTATCTTTTCTGTCTGAAGTAAAATAAACACTGTCTTTTAATTTTACAGCTCCAAAATCCGAATTTTCAGAATTAAACGGAACCTCTGTTATCAAAAAATCTGGACTTTTTAATTTAATTTCTTCAATCGTTTCTAAATATTTAGGCTGATCGATTACGGTTTCTAAATTATCGTTATATAACTTTAGATAGGTAAATGCTAAATCATAATCACCTAAAGCAGATAACATTTGATAATACATGAAATTGTATTGGTTTGCATAGGTTTTATCCGATTCGATAAACCGACCTGTCACTAATTTTTTAAGATATAATGATGCCATTTTATAATCAAAAACATTGTAATAACATGTTGCAATCCGTGTCACTGTTTTTTTATGATTAATCCCTATTAACTCTTCTTCGTAATATTTTGCGGCTTTGATGTAATCTGCTTTTTCGAAATAACGGTCAGCACGTGATTTGTTTTGCCCAAACAAAATTTGAACTAATACGAGTGCTGTAATTAATGTGATGTTTCTTATCATGATTAATAAAATCTGGGAGATAAATATTTTTTACTTAAACCAATCAGGTCAAACTTATATAACAATATGATTTCGTGACTTCCTGAATTAAAAGTCCCTAAATCACTCGTAACATAATCATAGGCATAACCTATTCTTAAATTAGGTAGTACATACACACCTATCATTGCAGTAACGGCGTCTTCAGATCGATAAGATGCACCGATCTCAAACATTTCGTTCAATAAAAAATTAGCAGATACATCAAACGAAACGGGAGATCCTGTTACTTGTTTTAATACTGTTGAAGGTTTAAACTTTAAGCTATTGCTGATATTAAACACATACCCCCCTATTAAATATAGATGTGGATTACTTTGGTATAAGCCTTTATTATCTGATTTTATCGTATTGGGTAATACATTAGGCGATGATAAACCCACATAATATTTTTTATGAAATAAAAACACCCCTGGACCGACCAGCATGCTTGTTGTGTTTGTATTTTGAAATGCGGGATCTAATTGTAAATTAGATCTACTAAAGTCTAATCCCAAATGATTTACACCTGCTTTTAAACCCATTGATAATTTTAAATTATCATTCATTTTTATTTTATACGCAAAATCGACATTAAACATGTTTTGGTCGATACGTGTAACATCTCCTATTCTATCGTTTACATAATTTACACTTAATTCTATTTTGTCACTCAATGGCAGGTGTGCAAAAACGTTGGCTGTTTTAGGCGCACCATCAGCACCATACCATTGCATACGGTACAAACTACCTAATTGAATGGTTCCGGGTTCGTCCAACACATACGCCGGGTTTACCACGCTCATATTGTACATATACTGCGTATAATGAGGTAATTGTTGTGCATTTATAGAAATAAAACTACCTAATGCGAGTACGATTATTATTAGTCTATTTATCATCATTATCTGCTTAAAAATATTTCTCCTTGTGTCGGTTGATCTACTCCGTTATTGGGATTTAAAACATAAAAATATACCCCTGTTGGCAACTGATTACCGATAGTAGTTGCGGCATTTGATTTTCCTGAAAATGCGGGTGTATTAATGTTTCCTGTATAAACTACGGCGCCGTAACGGTTAAATATTTTAAGTTCATAATTTGGAAAAATAGCCTCAATCGCTGACATGTCCAACGTATCATTTACTCCGTCGCCATTATCCGAAATACCTTGCTCTACTCCTGACGGACAATCTTTACTTCCGAATGGGGTGACAACTACTTTTGTTGTTGTTTGGGTTGATTTACAACCGTTAGAGTCGGTATGTATCGCATAATACGTTTTACCATCTACCAACAATTCATCTGAAGACAACGGATTTGTTTCGTTTGGTGAAGCATACCAAACAATGGTTTCTGAACCTTCTACTTTTATATCGGCTAACTTTGGAGCTTGACTTTTACAAAATTTTGAAGGTGTAATTTTAGGTGCAGTAATATCTTTTAAATCAATTGTTATTTTAGATTTTATTAATCCACAACTTATATGTCCTTGGATTTGATATTCAAAGTCATATTTACCCGCAGCTAAACTCGTAACATCAAAAACACTTCCATTTAATTTTGTCGTGTTGGATAGATCTACAAATACACCATTGGTATCTGTTTTTGAATCTAATTGTTTCAATAAATCAATTGATTTATCTGATTTACAAACTGTTAAACTAAAATCAGCACCTGTTATTGGTTTTCTGTTAATGGTGATATTTAATTTAGCTTGTTGTTTGTCACATAGTCCATTAGCGGGTACTTCATAAATATATTCTCCTGATTTAAAAGTTAAAGGATCAAATGTTACCGCGCTTGTTGCGGATTTAAATCCTTCAGGACCTGTCCAACTTCCTGTTGTGTGAGGATTACCTGTTAGTTTACTCAACAAATTAAATGGAGCTGTATCACTACAAACTTGAACATCTCCTCCTACTCCTGGGCGTATATACTCGAATACTTTAAAAGATAAAGTGGCTTTGTCGGTACAACCTTTTGGGGTTACAGTAGTATATTCATAATTAAAATTTTGTTCTCCTTTTATAGCGGGTAACGCATGTACGTTAGGAATAATTGTATTGGTTGCTACATCTTTCCAAGTTCCATTTGCGCCTGTATAGATATCTTCTTCTTTGGTTTCATTTTTTAATAGCGAGGTTAAACTAATTGTTTTTCTGTTACCTGCTGCATCTAAAAAATCAGATTCGCAAAACTCTAAACCTGCAGTATCATCTCCAGCAAAACTTCTTGGATTTAAATTAATGGTTATCAATGCACGCTCTGACTTGCAGGGATTACTATCATTTTGATCTATTGCACATCCTTTATTGTCAAGTAATTCTATCGTGGGATCTTTAAGGCAATTGTACTTAGGCGATACAAAATATTCAAACACATATGTTCCTGCTTGATTATTTTTTAACTCCGATAATTTTATTGTACCTCTAGAACTATATGAAGGGTCAATATCACACACATCTCCCGAATGACTCTTTAAACCAATATCCGAAGGTCCTGAAATCTGAGTCCAGTTAGTACAACTTGAATTGGGGTAATCGTATAAAACGCCATTTTCAGTTGTAAATTCAATATAATCATACAAATCAATTGTTGGTATGTTAGGATCTCCTATGCAAATTTCTGGAATTCCTGGTTTTTGTTTAAATGGACGTAAAGACTCATACAGTATAAAACCGACACCACTTTCTTTATCAGGACATACGGTTGATCGGTTTTTCACTTGGTATGTATATACATATGATTTACACCCAAAACGAGGTTGTTTTGCATACAAATTATCATAAACTCTTTTTAAATTTATGGAAGAATCACCCGGATTGGTAATTTCACCTGTCAAGTCTTTTTTATGCAACCAAACACCTTCTTTATCTTCTTCTGATAAGTATTTATCATCTCTTAAATTGATATCGTTATTAAAAATACCTGATTTAAAATCCGCTTCACATATTTTGTGAATGGTAGAATTTCCTGACTTTACATCTCTAACTACAGATATTTTTACCCGAGTTTCCATTGCTATATTACACGGTGCAACACCTGGTACAGTATATGCTAATTCAAAAGTTTCTTGATCTATCAATGCCGGTCCGGATTGGTACGGAATCTTAACGAGTAAATATTTATTTTGATCTATCCCTATAAAATTAGCGCTAGTACCTAAATACGACCAAATACCATTTTTATGAGCACTGGGATCTGATAATAGTGTTTGATTTAAATCATAGGCTGCACTGGGTTTACAACTTAACAAATCCATCTCACAAATTTGCACGTTGATATCTGTTTTTCCGATGGTAGGTATTGCCTTGCTTGAATAAGGCCCTAAATGAAGCTGAATTGTTAATGCGGGTGATCCCGAAGGACAATCGGCATTGTACAACTCATAAGTGTAATATTTTACTTCATTTAATAAAGTAGCCTCCCTTGTAGTCGATTCTTTTAAATCCCACAGATACAAATCCCCCGACATTTCATCGATTGCAAAATTATAGTCAGGGTCAAACCACGTTCCTTTTGTTATGGTTTTACCTGTTTGTTTGGTATATTCATCATACAGATTAATAATTCCATCCGAAAAACCGTCTTTATCCCCATCAATGACCGACATATCACACACTAAAATAGTTTCGGTAATGTTACACTGCGAATACGACGTAGCTACAAACGTTGAAAAAACCATTAATAGCAATACAATTTTATTTTTCAATGATTTGATGATTTAACTGTTAATATTTTGCGCGAAAGTAGTGCTTATAACTGTTTAATAAACATAGATTTTGGTCTTTAACATTTATTTAGTATTATCTGTCAATATTTTAATATTTAAGCAACCTAAATGCGATTTAGCAGATAAAATAATTTTGGATACAATACCATTCAAAACAAAAAAACGCCTCAATTTTGGTGTGTAAGCTCCCCCAACAACATACAACAACACACACAACATAAAGTTGTTTGGATGCAAAATAAATGGCTGTAATCTGTTGATTTATTTGATTTTTTCTAAGTGTTCTATTGAAAATACTTTGTTTTTTCCACTTGTAATAACTGCTTGAACAAACATCTAAAACTTTACACATTTTTTCAATCGGAAATTGGAGCTCATAATTTTTAATGAACTTATATTTCATCGACCGCTCTTGGAAAAAATGCCGATTGCTTTTTTTAATATATCTCGCTCTAACTCTGCATCTTTGAGCTTTTTCTCTAAATCGTGTATTTTTTCTTGTTCGGGTGTAAGTTTTAAATTTCCTTTTCCTGGAAAACTACCCTCTCCAAATTCATTGTATTCTTTTCGCCATTTGTGGAGTAAACTGGTGCTTACTCCTAGTTCTCTAGCTAATTCAGATACATTGGTTCTCTCATGGCTTAACAATACAGCTCGTGTTTTAAATGCTGAATCGTAACTTTTTTTGACTTGTTTCATGGGTTAAAATTAAGTTTTTATCTTAACTCTAACTGGAAGCTAAATTAGTATATCTATTACGTCATTGAATGCCAAAACGCTTTTTAAATAATGATGGAAAAAAATATTTAGTAGTAAAATTACCAATACTATAATATTGTTTTAAACAGATTTGAGGGAAAATTAGTGTTTAACCCTTTTTTAAAACTAATGACTTAAAACCTTTTTCTTTAACGCATCATAATATTGCTTGGAAATATGAATCGTATTATGCGAAGCTTCATCAATATAATTTAATTCTATTTTTTCAGGATATAACTCTTTTAATTTTTTAGCATTAAGCTCTGCGACAATCAAATTATCCCTTGTGCCATGAAAAATTTGAATCGGGCAATCAACCGATTTTAAGTATTGGTAGGTCGGAATATCGTATTTAATTAAAAAAGAAGGTACAATTGGCGCAATTTGATTGGATATTAAGGATTTCCAGGAATAATAAGGCGCTTCTAAAATCAATACTTTCGGGTGGTTATTTGCTGCTATATAAGCTGCCAATCCCGAACCTAAAGAATATCCCAATACAACAATTTTGTTTTCGGGATAGCTCGCTTTTAAAAAATCATATACTTTTTGCATATCGGTTACTAATTGGGTTTCGTTAGAATATGTGCCATTACTCTTACCGTATCCCCTGTAATCCACAAAAAGAACATCATAATCGTTATCCAAGTACAAATATGCTCGTTTGCCCCAATCGTGTAAAGCACCAGCATTTCCGTGTAAATACAATACAACCCCTTTTGATTTTTTTGCTTTAAACAACAATGCATTCAAATGAACAGAATCCTCAACAACAATGTTTATTTCTTCAAATTGTTCCTTAAATTGATAGGTATAATCCGATGCCAAATGTTTTGGATTAAAAAAGAATTTTTCTTGTTTAAAATAGAAAAAAGCCAATGAAATTCCGTACAAAACCAATAGAATAAGTCCTAACCTAAGTATCCATTTACTGCATTTAATAGCTATATTTTTCAAAATGAAGCGTTTAAAAATTGATTTAAAATTACATCAATAAAAAAACAAAACAAGTCTTAAAGTATCAATTTCTAAAAATTACAGCAAACCACCTTTATTTTTTTTACTAAATATTACATTTGTCATTTTATCGGTAGTATTATTTGTAATGAAATATAGTTTCTTTTTTATTTTATGGTGTTATCTAAGTTTAAATATTTCTTCAATTTACGCCCAAAATATTAGCGGACGCATTTTAGAAATAGAAAAAAATCCTATCCCGTTTGCCACAATCGAGATCAATAACAAATACGGCGTTATAACTAATGAAGAAGGCTTTTTTTCGATAGACATCACTCCTTTTTCACCCCAAGATACAGTGAAAATTTCGTGCTTGGGATATCAAAAACAAATACTCCTTTTACGTGATTTCACTTCTAAAAATTACTTTTTAAACATTCAAGTAAACGAACTTTCGGAAGTTATTTTAACCAACAAAGCTACCCTAAACGCGACTGCAATTATGTTACGGGTGAAACAAAACATTCCCAAAAACTACCATTTAAACACGAGTGAGTTTAACCTTTTTAGTCGAAGAACCGAACAAATACAAGGACAACAAGCTAATTTTGAAGTCAAAAGTTCTACTGGTTTTACCAAAAAACAATTGGAATCATTCAATACTGATTTTAATCAATTAGAGCAATCTATGTTAAAAGCCCCTTCTAAACAATACACCGATTTAATTGGTCAGCTTAAAATATGGGACGACACTAAAATAAAAATGAGTATCCCTAAAGCACTACGTTTGTTTAACGAAAATAACGGGCAATCGCTTGAAAATATTTTTAATCGTGGAAATCAAATCGTATTAAAACACGTGGATAAAAACAAAATTTACAAAGTTAAATCAGGATTATTTAAACTATCGGATTCTGTTTCTCTCGAAAATAAAAAGAATCAAATGGAATCAGCAATCAATTCGGTTACCCCTATAAAAAATGGATGTTACAATTTTATTAAAGAACATTGCTTTCTGGGTGACGAACCCAAATTGGATTTTGTAACAAACATCAATAAATACAATTACAATCTGGATGATGTAACCTATTTTGAAAACGAATTGGTTTACGTTATATCGTTTTTTCCTGACCGTTCGAGTGCCAAATTTGAAGGTAAAATTTACATCTCAAGCAGTGACTTTGCCATTTTAAAAATGGAATATCATTTTTATGAAGATCGTGTTGGCGAAAAACTGAACCTAAAATTTTTGTTGGGACTTAAATATGTCGAAAAAAACAAACAAGGATTTGCCGTTTACAAAAAACACAACGATGGGTATTATTACCCAAACTACCTTAGTTTGCAAATCAATCGGTATTTTTATGCTGATAGGCCTTTTTCATTTATAGAAAAAACAAAAAACAGAAGAGCTAAAGGATCACGCGTGTCTTTTGAATTTTTAGTTGAAGGTTTTTTTAAAGAAAAAACAGAGTTATTAATTGTTTCTAAAAACAATTTATCCGCTACTGATTTTAATAATTACACCGAACAAAAAAGAGTTGACTATGAGTCGCCTGCTGTTTATGATCCTGCAATCTGGAAGAATTTTATTGTTATTGAGCCCTTAAAAGAAATGAAAACTTTTAAGAAACTGTCAACTGATTCAGAATAAACCTTTGTACCACCTCGGCTACCCCATCATCGTTATTAGAAGCTACAATTACATCGGCTTTATCACGTAATTCGGGTGTTACGTTATCTACCCAAACGCCTAAGCCAGCATATTCAACCATTGACAAATCGTTACCAGCGTTACCTACGGCAATAATTTCGGATTGATGGATGTTGAGTTGCTCGGCTAATCGTTTAAGACTGGCGGCTTTATCGATGCCGTTGGGTGTAACTTCTAAAAAAAATGGTTTTGAAATCGAAATGCTCAAATGAGGCATTTCTTCTTTTAAGACTGCTTCTACTTTTTTAAGGTAAGAAGGCTCTTCTAACAAAATACATTTAACCGCAGATTGATTTACGGATTGCTTGAAATCAGATACTTTATTGTGTTGTAACTCGGTCAAATTTACTTCAACATCAATATATTCTGATGTGGTTTCACTGACTATTTTACCGTCGATATAGGTTATAATATGGGTATTGCTTTTTTGGCTGAAATCATATAATTCGTGGATTTGCTGTTGTGATAACGACTGCTCAAAAAGTACTTCGTTTGTTTTAACCGCTGTTATCATCGCACCGTTAAACGATATCACGTAGGAATCATATACATCCAATTTCAAATCTTTAGCAAATTTCATCATTGCAGGTGTGGGCCTGCCCGAAGCTAAAACAACGTAAACACCTTGTTCTTGTGCTTTTAACAACATTTCCGTATTCAAGTCTGAAATCTTATGATCGTCATTCAAAAGGGTATCGTCCATATCGAGGACTAACATTTTGTATTTCATAATGGTTGTTTTTTTTGTAAAAAACGTTTATTAATCAAACCATTTTTTCTTTTTAAAAATAAAAATACTCATTATGGTACTGACAAGCATGATTCCTAATAAAATAAAATAACCATACTTGTATTCCAACTCTGGGATGTATTTAAAATTCATTCCATAAATCCCGGCTAAAAAAGTAAGGGGTATAAAAATAACCGAAAAAACAGTTAATGTTTTCATCACTTCATTTAAACGATGACTTTGCATATTAAATACGAGATTCAAATTACTTTCTAATTGTTGTAAATCAAAATCAATATCATCCATCAAATAATTAGCTTGTTCTTTTAATTCACTAAAATAATGCGACTCAAAATCTGGTAAACTATTTTTTTCGATTTTGCTTATCGCATCACGCAAGGTGCTTATGGCTTTTTTTAAAATAAATAAATCTTGTTTACTAGATTCTATCTTTAAAGCGAATTTAGGATCAGGTTTTATATTTTGAAAATCTTTTGTTAGATCGAGCTTTTTTGACATCTCTTCATATGCCTTATAATAATTATCAACGATTGCATCAATTATCAAATACAACAAATAATCCGCATTTTTTTTTCGAACAATTCCTTTATTTTCAATAATTCGCTCCCGAATATGTCCAAAATAATCTCCTGGTTTTTCTTGTACGCTAATAACATAATTTGGCGATGCCACAAACATCATTTGCTCGGTGTCAAAAACACCATCGGAATAATGAATTGTTTTTAAACTTAAAAAGATATTGGATTCGAGTTGTATTACTTTGTTTCGGTGATCTTCGTCCGAAAAAAGTAAATTTAAAAACGAGTCAAAATGATTTCTTTTAAATAGTTCTTTAAATTCTTTTTTAAAATATAACCCATAGACGTTCAACCAATTAACATTTTCTGAATCGTGATGAATTAAAATATCTTCTTCCGAATGAAACTCAATAATCTTATACTTATCGGGATTATATTTAAATAATTTCGTTTTTTTTAAGAATAGATTATTTTGTTCGGAGTTACTCATTTTTTTAGAAAAACTTTAGTTGGTCGAAAATTCGTTTTGTTCTTTATTCTTAACAATAATTGTACGGTGCGGAAATGGTATTTCGATACTGTTTTGGTCAAATCGTTTCTTTACCGCATCTAACACATCACAACTTAAATCGTATGCAACATCATTGCCGTTTGCCCAAACATAAGCCCTTAATGTTACTGAAAAATCACCCCATTGAGTCATATCTATTTTTACGATTTCTTTATTATTTTTCTTCTCTTCTGGGGTACGGTTATCGATACAATCCGGGTGTTTACATATTTCTTCAATGATAATTTTTTTTGCTAAATCAACATCAGCACCGTAAGCGATTCCAAATTCGATTCTTTTTCGGATTTTTTCGTCGATGATACTACTATTAATAATTACTTCATCACTTATAATGCTATTAGGTATTACAATTCTACGGAATTCGTAATCGCGTATTATCGTATGACGTAAAGTTATTTCTTCTACTTTTCCTTTTGTATTTGTGACTTCAACAATATCCCCAACTCTAAATGGTTTAAATATCAATATAAAAATACCGCCTATAATGTTGGAGAATGCTTTTTGCGAAGCAAATGCGATCACCGCTGCAAAAACCCCTGCTCCTGCAAACAATGCCGATCCTAACGAGTTAAAATACGGAATTTTATAAAAAACCCAGCATATACCTATCGAATACAGTATAAAACTGGTAGAGTTTTTAATAAAAACAAATGTTGTCGGACTTACGCCTAATACTTCACTGTTTTTATTGATAATCGCTGATAACGCTTTTCGTATGATTAAACTCAATATCGAAACAACTAAAAATGTTCCTGCAATTAATAAAGTGTATTCTAGATTGATACTGTCCATTTTTTTACGGATTCGATAGATTATTTGATGTATTGATTTGGGCTACAATCAATTTTGAAACCTGTACAACATATTCTTTTTTACGATATTTTGTTATGGGTTGAATGCCTTTGATAACGTTTGTTATAAATATTTCGTCTGACTTTTGTAAATCAAATGGAGATATTACGGTCTCTTGTACATTGATATTTAATGCTTTTGCAGCTTCTAAAACTTGTTTTCGCATTATGCCTTTGATACAACCTTCGGATAAAGGTGGTGTTAACAAAACACCATCCTTTACCACAAAAATATTTCCGTTAATGGCTTCCACAAGCATTTTATTTTCGTTGAGTAGTAAGCAATTATCATAGTCATTTTCTTTTGCAAAAATACTCGCCATCACATTTAAAATACGATTGGTTGTTTTTACATTGGATAATAATTGAGCAGATACGTAAAAATCTTTATATAATTCGATTTCATATTCGTTTTGAGGCATAATATATGCTGCACTTTCTAACTCTGAAACAGTTATCAAGTAACCTACTTCGTTAGATTCAGGCGTATATAATCCTTTTCCGTCTCTATAAACGGTGATTCGTGCGCGAGCTGTTTTGGATGACAATTCGTTTTCGGCAATTGTTTTTACGATTTCTTCTTCCAGAAATTCCATGGTAAAATTGCTTGGTATTTCCATGCGTGTAATGCGCATACCCGACATTAATCGAAAATAATGATCTTCCAAAAAAAGAATTTTTCCTTGAACGATTTTCATCGTTTCAAACACTGCATCACCATATAAAAAGCCTCTATTATTTACAAAAGCGTTTTCTTCTTTTTCTTGAATTGTTCCGTTTAAACAGATCATTGTTTTTGTTTTTTGTATTCTGGTTTATTCAATTAACGACTCGTATAGTTTTTCATACATCGGTAATATGGCAGTGATATCAAATTTTTTGGCTACTTGTAATGCATTTGCTTTAAACTGCAAATGAATATTGTCGTCCGATAAAATGTAGTGTATGTTTTTTGCCATATCCGTGATATCCCCTACATTACTTAACATCCCTGACACGCCATGCTGATTCACTTCTGTTAATCCTCCGGAGTTGGTTGAAACCACTGGTACGCCGTGCGCCATAGCTTCTAGCGCTGCCAAACCAAAACTTTCTGTTTCTGACGGCAATAAAAACAAATCAGAATAACACATGATTTTAGCTATTTCAGAACTTTTTCCGAAAAAAATCACTTTGTCTACAATGCCTAACTCAACACATAAACTTTCTGCATTTTCTTTTTCGGGTCCTTCTCCAACCATCAGTAATTTACTTGGTAATGTTTTTTGTACTTCGTAAAATACTTTTATAACATCGGGTATTCGTTTTACTTTTCTAAAATTACTAATGTGTGAAATAATCTTTTCGTGAGGTTCGGCAAACCAACTGCGTTGACATGGCCCTTCTTTTTCAGACTGGGCTTTGTCGATTTCTATAAAATTAGGGATAACGTATATTTCTTTTTTAAGGTCAAATAAACGCTGAGTGTCTTCTTTTAAACTTTCTGAAACAGCTGTTACAATGTCCGAATTATTGATACTAAATGTTACCGCTTCTTTATAAAAAGGATGGTTACCAACCAAAGTAATATCTGTACCGTGTAACGTGGTAATCATTGGTAAATCAATATTCAACTCCTTTAACATTTGTTTTGCCATATATCCTGCATACGCATGCGGTATAGCGTAATGAACATGCAAAACTTGTATGTGATAATTTTTGACTACATCTACCAATTTACTCGACAAGGCCAATTCGTAGGGTTGGTAATGAAACAAAGGATATTCGGGCACATGCACTTCATGGAAGTGAATGTTTTTATTTAACAACTCTAATCGTACGGGCAAACTATATGTTATAAAATGAACTTCGTGTCCTTTTTTAGCCAATTCTAATCCCAACTCGGTGGCTACTACTCCACTACCGCCATATGTTGGATAACATACAATTGCTATTTTCATAAGGTTGTTATTTTATAATCGCATCGTTAATAATTTTCTGAATATCGGATCTTACGTTTTCTTTCGCCAATCTGTTTTCTCCTGCATTAGGATAGGTTCTGTTGGATAAAAAAACATACACAATTTCTGTTCCTGGATCCGCCCATGTAAACGCTCCTGTAAATCCAGAATGACCAAAACTCATCATCGGCATTCCGTCGCAAGTTGGTCCGGATTCTCCTTTTGGTGTTGGCTTATCAAAGCCTATGGCTCTTCGGTTCTTTTTCTTTAAATAATAACAGGTATTAAACTGATCAAATGTACGAGCACTAAAAAAACGATGGCCGCCATATTCTCCTTTTTGTAAATACATCTGCATGATTTTAGCAATATCCAAACTGGTAGAAAAAATCCCTGCATGACCGCCTACACCACCTTCCATAGCTGCTCCCATATCGTGCACATATCCTTGTACGCGTTGGTATCTGTAATAATTATCTTCCTCTGTTGGTGGTATATTATCCTTTGAAAACTTTTTTAACGGATTATACAATGTACTGCTCGCGCCTAGAGGTTTGTAAAAATTAGTTTCACTCAATACATCTAAAGGTTTTCCTAATGAAGCAAAATAATGACTCAAAATAATAAATGGAAAATCACTGTATTTGTATTTTAATTGCGGTAACAAATCGCTTTTAGCAATCGTTTCGATAATTTTATTTTTATAGCTGGTTTGTAAAAACAAACTATCAGCCACTTGTAACGAAAACTCAGGCGAAGCTATTTTTCGGTAATACAATGCGCTTGGTTTTTTGTTTTCATCCAATGTGGCTACGTAAAATGGTTCCCAAGCTTGTAAGCGCGCATAATGTGACAACATTTGTTTTAGCGTAATATCTTTTTTATTTGAATCTTTAAAGAAATCAGGTAATAATGTTTCCAAATCAGTTTCTAATGATAACTTGCCTTGATCTACAAACTGCATTACATTCGGTAAAGTTGATGTGATTTTAGTTAATGACGCCACATCATACAAATCGGTATTTTTTACTTTATTTTTAGCCTCAAAAGTGTGGTATCCAAATGATTTTTGATAAATCACTTTGCCTTTACGTGCTACTAAAATTTGCATGCCTGGTGTGATACTACTTTTGATAACCTCATTGGCTTTTTTATCAATTTTAGCCAATATTTTAGAATCCATATCCACACTTTCAGGTGATGCAAATCCCAAACGGGATACTTTTTTTGTTGTAAGTCCTGAGCCTGCTTTAAATGTTTCGGAGACTGAAACAGGTAACGATCCTTTGGCTGCAATTGCACCAAATATCAATTGGGCAGATACATTTTGTGACAATGGATTATTTTGATACGATACGATCAACCCTTTTATATTATTAAAATCTTTAAAAGGCAATAATGCATACGGTCTTGCAAAAACGTTTAAAATTACAGGCTTTATTTTAGCAATTTCTTGTATCCACTGAATCTCGATATCTTTAAAATCGTGTTTTTTCCATGCGTGTGCGTCGGATTTATGAAAACCAATGATAACGGTGGTGTATTTTTTAAGTTTAACTTTTAATGAATCCAAATTGGTTTCGGTCAAAACATCTATTTCGGTATAGTTTTTTAAAGTTCTAACAAATTCTTCGTTTTCATCATCACCCATTTTGATGTACGCAATCGTTTCTTCTGAAAGTTCGTTAATTGGTAAAATCGTATTGTCATTTTTTAAAACGGTAACACTATTTTCATACAATTCTTGATTTAAAACATCCGACTCAACCGTATTTAAATCCTGAACCAAATTGTCGCAATCAATCGGTCGCCGCGAATGTAATCCTATACGGTATTTATAGGCTAATATCTTTTTAACGGAATGCGCCAATCTTTCTTCTGTTAACTCTTCACATTCGAAAGCTTCTTTCATTTTTTCGATAGTCAATTGAATATCTTCCGGAAAAAGCAACACATCATTTCCTGCTAAAAAAGCATCTACGTTTATTTGTCCTGGAGGTCTTGAGTTACTTGCGCCTTTCATATTTAAAGCATCTGTAAAAATCAACCCTTCAAAACTCAATTCTTCTTTTAATAAACCCGTTACAACTTTGTGCGATAATGAGGTTGGTGTGTCTTTTTTATCTTCTAAACTTGGTACTTGTAAATGTGCTACCATTATACTAGCTAGTCCTTTATTTATAAGCTTTTTGAATGGAAATAATTCGACAGATTTTATACGATTTACATCAAATTTTACCGATGGTAAGGCTAAATGCGAATCTGTTTCAGTATCACCATGCCCTGGAAAATGTTTTCCTGTGGCATAAATTCCTTCACCTTGCAAACCTCTCATATAAGCCAACGCACTTTCGGCTACTTTGTGTTTGTCTTCTCCAAAAGATCGGTTACCAATAATTGGATTTTTAGGATTAGTATTGATATCTAATACAGGGGCAAAATTGAAATGAACTCCCAAACGCTTGTTTTCTTTACCCATTTGCTCACCCAAACGCTCGATTAAAGACAATTCTTTAATGGCGCCTAAAGTCATATTCCACGGATAACGATAGGTCGAATCCAATCGCATACTCAATCCCCACTCCGCATCAATCCCTATAAACAATGGAACTTTGGAAATCGATTGGTAAGTGTTGGTTAATTTGGCTTGACGAACAGGCCCTCCTTGAAAAAAAATAAGACCGCCAATTTTGTAGTCTTTGATTAACCGTTCGATATATTTTGTATGAGTAGTATCTCGGTTTGAATAGGCCGCAACCATTAATAATTGCCCTATTTTTTCTTCAAAAGTAAAACCCGAATAAATACTATCTACCCAAGTTTTTTCTTTAGGATGATTTTTATCGGGCATTTGTGCGTAGGTATAACTACACATCAAAAACATAAGTACTATCCAATTTTTCATTTTATTTTATTTAGAAGAAGCGTTTGTGCCAACTTTCACTAGCTGGTACTTCCCAAAATTCGCGCCACTCTCCTACGGTATTGACTAAATTGTTAAAAACGATAGTCTGATCTGATACCGCTTTGTCTTTTGCCATTTTTTTAAACTCAATCAATGTCTTGTGCGCAAAATGTTCTCCTAATTTAAAAGTCACATTTAGCTTATCTAATAAATCGATGTTTAATAACGTTTGGATTTCTTGTATTACGCCAACCGAAGCATCAATTGAACATCCTGTTGCAGGTTGATTACCTTCGGTTTGATCTACTGCAATTAAAATAAATCGATTGTATTTTATGGTGTATGACGCGTTTAACAATGTACCGTGAGCCGCCCATTGTTGGATAAACGCATCCAATTTACCCGTAATAACTTCAAGCTCTGAATCTGAAATTTTTCGATTTGATTGATAAATCCATATTCTGGAATCGTCATCCATTTCTTCAAAAGGCGTATACATTTTTGGTGTTATGGTATTTAATTATAAATCTTTAGCTGTTGCAATAAGCTCTGCAATGTCTAAAACTTGTACTTGAGATTCTTTTTCTTTGCCTTTAACACCGTCAGTTAGCATAGTGTTACAAAAGGGGCAACCTGCAGCTATAATATTAGCTTGGGTTTCCAAAGCTTCCTCGGTACGTTCTATATTGATTTCTTTATCTCCTTTTTCTGCCTCTTTAAACATCTGCGCTCCTCCTGCTCCACAACATAAACCGTTGGTTTTACAACGTTTCATCTCGACCAACTCAACATCTAATTTTTGGATTACCTCACGCGGTACTTCAAAAATTGAATTGGCGCGACCCAAATAACAGGGATCGTGAAAGGTGATTTTTTTTCCTTGAAACTTACCACCTTCAATAGTCAATCGCCCGTCATCCAAAAGCGACTTTAGCAACTGTGTGTGGTGCATCACTTCGTAATTTCCGCCCAAAGAAGGATATTCGTTTTTAATGGTATTAAAACAATGTGGACAAGCGGTTACTATTTTTTTTACTTCATACGAATTAAGTACCTCAATGTTTGTTTTGGCTTGCATTTGAAACAAAAATTCGTTTCCAGCACGTTTAGCTGGATCGCCTGTACAACTTTCCTCTGTGCCCAATACTGCAAACGCAACTTTTGCCTCGTTTAGGATTTTAACAAATGCTTTGGTGATTTTTTTGGCTCTATCATCAAAACTACCTGCGCATCCTACCCAAAATAAGACTTCGGGTTGTTTACCCTGATCCACAAAATCTGCCATTGTAGGTACATTCATACGTATAACTTTTAAAATTTAGATAGGCTATTTTAGAACGTACTCCGAATTAATCGTGTTTACCGTCGTTAAATACCTGAATTGTTACTTGTTTGTCAACTAAATCCGTGAATTTCCCGTTGTAACGTGTTGCTTTTACCAAATGGTTATCAATCCAATGGTAATTTCCACCTCTTGGTTTACCCATTAATAAACTGTGGTAATTGAATCCGTGTCTGTTTAACCATTCTTCGGTTACTTCTCTGTGTTCTTCTGTTCTTGAAGTAAAAAAACAGATAATATGTCCTTCATCATACCATTTATTTAAGGTTTCTAAAGCGTCTGGAAATGGCTCACAAGTCCCCATTCTTTCTGGCTCTTCGTTAGGTATATCTTCTGTTATCGTACCATCAATATCAATCAAATAATTTTTCACACCGTCTTTTAAAGCGGGGCTTATCAAATTTCCCTTTTCGTCTCTCAATTCAGTTAGCTCTTTGTCGTTTTTAGCTTGCATAATTAGTATATATAATTAGTGAAATAATTCGTTATTCTTCTTTCCAGTTTAATCTATCCATTTGATTGTACGGCCATGGAGCGCCGTTGTTTTCAATATTTCCCATCATTGCATTTAATTCTTGTGGAGCCGCAGATTGTTCCATCACTAAATATTGACGCATCTCCATTATAATGGATAAAGGATCAATGTTTACGGGACATTCTTCTACACAGGCATTACACGTAGTACACGCCCACAATTCTTCTGCTGTAATATAGTCATTAAGTAATGATTTCCCGTCTGGTACAAAAACACCTTTGTTTTGATCGATGTTGTTTCCTACTTCCTCCAAACGATCACGCGTATCCATCATTATTTTACGTGGTGACAAAGCTTTGCCCGTTTGATTTGCAGGACATACTGATGTACAACGCCCACATTCGGTACAGGTATAGGCATTTAATAATTGTACCCAATTTAGATCTTGCACGTCACTTGCACCAAATTTTTCGGGAACTGTATCTGATTCGGTAGTTGCTGGCGTTGCAAATGGATCAATGGATGGATCCATCATCATTTCAACCTCTTTGGTTACCGTTGGATTATTTTTAAACTGTCCTTTTGGTTGTAAATTAGCAAAATACGTATTCGGAAATGCCAATAATATGTGTAAGTGCTTGGAAAAATATAGATAATTTAAAAAGCATAAAATCCCAATAATATGTAACCACCAAGTTGTTCTTTCGATAAAATGTAAGGTCGTATCGGATAATCCTGAAAATAGAGGTGTTAGCCACTGACTTATTATATTTCCTGAGTTTATCGATTGAAAATCAAGATCTGTTGCGTTCATTACCAAAAATAAACTCATCAAAATAATTTCGAAATACAAAATATAATTCGCGTCATTTTTAGGCCAACTGGTCATTTCTTTATTCCAGAATCGTTTTATTTTAAGAACATTTCTCCGAATCCAAAAAACTATAATAGCAAACATGACCAAAAATGCTAATATTTCAAAAGAACCAATCAAAACATAATACGGAGCGCCTAATACAGAAAATATTCGGTGTGTACCAATAAGTCCGTCTATTACAATTTCTAAAACTTCTAAATTGATGATGATAAATCCGATATATACAATGATGTGTAAAATACCCGCGATAGGTCTTTTAACCATTTTAGATTGCCCAAAAGCAATCATTACCATATTTCGCCACCGCTCAGATGCGTTGTCGAATCGATCGATTGGTCTTCCTAAATTAATGTTTCGTTTGATTTTTTTTACGTTTTTGATAAAAAAACCAATTCCAACACCTAGGATTAATGCGAATAGTACAGAACTAATTACAGCCATTTTTTACGTAATAAATCGTTATTTGGTCGGTTTATAAGGTTCTGCTTTTTTTCCAAAAACAGAGATATGCACATACCTTTTGGGATTATTTTTAAGATCCGCTAATAACAATTCCAACTCTTTAGAGGCGTTGGTTAAATTATTGTACATCGCTTCATCTTTTAATAATTTCCCCATGGTTCCTTTTCCTGATTCAAGATCAACCATTATTTTATTCACGTTAGCTAATGTTGTTTCTAACGTTTTTACAGTTTTTCCCAAATCGGCCTCGTTTAATGATTTGGATACGCCTGAAAAATTGGTTAATGTTTTGTCTAAATTTGTAATGGCATTATCTAATTTTGATTTATTACCCGATACAATTAAATCCGCATTTTTAGTAATCGACGCTACGTTTTTAAGTGTTTTATCTAAATCCGCTAACATCCCTCCTATGTTTCCGTTTCCTTTTTTACTTAACAGGCTGTTTAAGTTAACCAACAAACTATCTACGTTAACTATGGCTGATGCAATTTTTTCTTCCAAAGGAACCAGTTTTTCATTGAGTAAGCTAGACAACCCAGGTGATGTGCCTGACTGCAACGTGTCTCCTGATTTTGCCATTACTTTATCTTTAAAGTTGGGTGCGATTGCCACTTGCTTTGCGCCTATCAAACTGGGTTCATAAATTTTAACTTGACTGGATTTACTAATCGGAAAATCGGATGTTATGGATAACGTCACCAAAACTTGCCCACTGGTATTTAAAAACTCAATTGCATCAACTTTACCCACATTAACACCGTTTAAGGTAACCATTGCATTGGTCATTAATCCATCTACATTATCGTACAATACATAGATGGTTTTGTTGGATGAAAACAAACTTCTTGATTTAAGAAAACTATATCCCCATATAAACAATAAAATGGATACAATGACTAATACCGCGGTTTTGACTTCTCTACTTTTACTCACAATTATTTTATTTATTGTTTAAATGACACGATAAAACTTCCTTTATATCCTGCTTCTTTTGCTGTTTTTAATAGCTTTTTAGCTTCTTCATAATCGGTAGTGTGACCATAATAATATTTATGAAAACCCGATTTGTATAACGAAGATATATTATCTAATCCTTTAAAATTAGAACTTTTTAATTCTTTTTTAATCTTGCCTGCTACAATTTGAATTTTATAAAACTGCTTGTCATCAACAGATTTTGTTGCTTCACTCGTTTCTTTAATTGCTTTTTTATCAAATAAAGAATCTTCAGACGTGTTGTACCCTTTTTTCTGATTTAAAATTCCGTTTGCAATAGACTCCGCAATTTTATTTTGTCCTTCTTCTGAATTTAAATAAGCGCCTTCGTTAGCATTTGAAATAAAACCAATTTCGGTCAAAACACTTGGCATAAACGTGCGGTGTAACACCAAAAATGGTGCTTGTTTCACACCTCTATTATGTCTTTTTAATTTATTTGTGTATTCAGCTTGTAACATACTTGCTAACTCAATACTTTGCTCAATATACGCCTCTTGTAACATGGTTAAGCCAATTACGGACTCAACCGAATTGGGATCGTAACCGCCATAATTCATTTTATAATCACTCTCTAAGGTAATTACCTCATTTTCTTTTTTAGCAACCTCTAGATTAGATTCTATTTTGGTAGTACCCATTACAAAAGTTTCGGTTCCGAAAGCATTTGATTTAGAAGCATTACAATGTATGGATACAAAAAAATTGGCATCGGCTTTATTGGCTATATTAGCACGTTCGCTCAATTTAACAAAAACATCTGTTTTACGGGTATAAATCACTTTTATCGAAGCATCTTTTTCTAAAATCTCACCTACTTTAAGCATAACACTTAAAGCTATGTTTTTTTCAATGTATTTACCGTAAACCGCACCGTAATCTTGTCCTCCATGACCTGCATCTAGTACAACTGTAAATTGTTTTTTTGCTTGACAATACCCAAAAGACACTGTTAACAAAAGCATTATTACTAGAGAAATCATAAAAAATCTACTACCTCTCATATCTTCAAAATATTATATATCAAACATTTAGACAAAAAATCTAATTGATTTAATTGGATTAAAAAATAAACGTACTTTTGAAGCTCAAAAATAAGACCATATTTTTCTTACAAAAGTAGTATTTATAGCGTTGCGCACCAACTTATTTTATATCGTTTTGATTGTTCTATTTAATTGCTTGACAATTACTCCTGTAATTTCTCAAGAATTAAATGAAAAAACTATCGCTATACGCTCTGAAAATAATACTACCATTATTGTTGCCGATTCTGTAAAAAAAGACAGTATCCGACCACGCAAAAAAATACTCGAAGGAATTGTGAAGTACCAAGCGCATGAGTATGTTAAAATGGATCAAAAAAATGCAACTATAGAATTGTATAACAAAGCCGAAGTATATTATCAAGATTACGAAATAAAAGCCGGTATCATCAAAATCAATTATGAAAAAAATGAAGTTTATGCCGGTCGAATTAAAGATTCATTAGGAAATTACTCTCAAATCCCTGAATTTAAACAGGGTACTAATGTTATCACTCCCGATTCAATTCGGTTTAATTTAAAAAGTAAAAAGACTTTAATTTGGAATTCGGTTACGGATCAAGGCGATTTTAAGGTGAAAGGTGAAATCACTAAAAAAGAAAATGATTCGGTTTACTTTATTAAAAATGCACGATTTACCACCTCTACCGATTTAGAAAATCCTGAATACTATTTTTTGGCACGTCGTATTAAAATGGTTCCTAAGAAAAAAGTAGTTACAGGGTTTACCAATATGTTTATCGAAGGTGTACCGACGCCTTTAGGGTTGCCATTTGCTTTTTTACCGATGACTGAAAAGCGAACGAGTGGATTTATAATTCCATCGTACGCCGACACCAATCTTAGAGGGTATGCCATACAAAATGGGGGGTATTATTTTGCCCTTACCGACTACTATGATTTATCCGTTTTAGGCGATTATTATACAAATGGCAGTTATGGTTTACGTTTTAATACAAATTATGCTTTACGCTATAAATTTACAGGAAATGTCAATTTTAGGTACGAAAATTTAATCTTAAGCGAAAGAGGGTTTCCTGATTACAACAAAACTACAATTTACAACTTTCAGTGGTCGCACAATCAAGACTCTAAAGCCAATAAAAACTCCCGATTTTCGGCATCTGTTAACTTGGGTAGTAGCACGTATTACCAACAATCTATCAATCAAACCAACGCTGCTAGTTATTTAAATAACACATTAAACTCGTCGATTTCTTATTCCAAAACTTTTACGACAGTACCACAAGTAAATATTTCATTAACAGGTACACATTCACAAAACACCAATACCAAACAAATCAATATGACATTACCAACGTTACAGGCTAGCGTTGATCGTGTTTTTCCGTTTGCACCAAAAGAAGGCACGAAAAAAGGTTTTATTAAAAACATCAATTTTCAGTATAATTTGAGAGGTGAAAACCGATTCACCACCACAGATTCTTTATTTTTTAAACCTCAAATGTTTGAAGATGCTTTGGTTGGTTTTAAACATTCGATTCCGATCAGTACCAACTTTAAAATACTAAAATACTTTAGCGTTTCGACAGGATTTAATTACGACGAAGTTTGGTATTTAGAAACTATTGACAAAAGATTTGACGCTACTGAAAACAAAGTAATTTCTGAAAAAGACAAAGGATTTGATGCTTTCCGAACGTATTCTTTTTCGAGTAGTATCGGTACTACACTTTACGGTACTTTTAACATAAGTGAAAAGGGAAAATTACAATCCATCAGACACGTGATGCGGCCTTCTGTATCTTACTCTTTTACACCTAGTTTTGAAAAATATTACGACACCTATATTATTGATGCCAGTGGTAATTATGGCGATTATACCCGATTTGAAAAAGGTATTTATGGCGCTCCTGGTAAAAACTTATCCAATAACATAGGATTGTCTATAGGAAATACGCTAGAAGCTAAAGTAAAAGATAAAGACGAAACCAAAGAAGCTCCAAAAAAAATAAAATTAATTAATAATCTGAGTTTATCGACATTTTATAACATTGCAGCCGATTCACTTTCATGGTCACCTGTTAGAATAGCTGGAGGTACAAATATTTTTGAAGATAAAGTTTCAATAAACGTAGGTGCAACCTTGGACCCGTATGCTATCAATAACCAAGGTACTCGAATTGAAAAATTCAACATCGACAATGGTGGTAGCTTATTTAGAATGACCAGTGCCAACATGAACATCAATTATGCCTTAAAAAGCGGTGGTAGCCAAAAGAAAAATGACGATTCCAACAACAAACTTTCTGTAAGAAACGGCGGGCGCGAAGACGATTTATTCGGCACATCAACCGATCAATTAAATCAAACCCAAAAAGAGGAAAATCTAAAAGATAATCCACCTTCTAAATTTTATCAATCTAAAATACCTTGGGATCTTCGATTTGCCTATTCGGTAACTTATACTAATACCAACCGTCAAGACAAGATATCAAGTAATTCGTTAATGGTGTCGGGTAATATTAGTTTAACACCAATGTGGAATATTGGCGCTTCTACGGGATATGATTTTGTTCAAAAAGGCTTCACGTATACACAACTTCGGTTTGGTCGGGATTTAAAAAGTTGGCGCATGGATTTCAGCTGGATTCCGTTTAGTTCACGCGCTTCATGGAACTTTTTTATTGGTATAAAATCGTCTGTATTAAGCGATATTAAATGGGAAAAAAGAACTGTACCTGATCGAATTATAAATTAAAAAAATGGAAAAATTAAAAGAACGATGGGGCGTTACCTCAACTTTTCAAGTAATCATGATTTTAGTCGTATTTTCAGTAACGGGATCTGCAGCAGCATGGCTTTCAAAACCGGTTACGGCTTGGTTGGGTATTTCTAAAGAAACCATGTCATTATGGATTTATTGGCCTACTCGTATTTTAGTATTATTCCCGATTTATCAAGTATTGTTGGTGTTTTTTGGTTATTTATTTGGTCAATTTACTTTCTTTTGGAATTTTGAAAAGAAAATGATTAAACGTTTAGGTTTGGGTTTTTTACTTAAAGAAGATACTAAAAATGATTAACGTTCAAAAACTCAACAAATCCTATAACGAATTACACGTTTTAAAAAACGTTAATCTTACGATTGAAAAAGGTGAAATCGTTTCGATTGTGGGAGCTTCTGGTGCTGGTAAAACAACCTTATTGCAAATATTAGGAACACTCGATCAACCAGATGTTAAAAACACCGAATTACTACAAATCAACGGCAAAAATATTTTAGATTTAAAAGACATAGAACTCTCAAAGTTTAGAAACTTACACTTGGGATTTATTTTTCAATTTCATCAATTATTACCCGAATTTACAGCTTTAGAAAACGTATGTATTCCTGCTTTTGTTGCACAAAAAGATAAAAAAGAAACAGAAACAGAAGCCTTACGTTTGTTAGAATATTTGGGATTATCACACCGTATACACCACAAACCTGACCAGTTATCCGGAGGAGAACAACAACGTGTGGCGGTTGCCAGAGCTTTAATCAACAAACCAGCGGTTATCTTTGCCGATGAACCATCAGGTAATTTAGACAAAACCTCTGCCGAAAATTTACACCAGTTGTTTTTTCAATTGCGAAAAGATTGGGGGCAAACTTTTGTTATCGTAACACACAACGAACAACTAGCCAATATGGCAGATCGAAAATTAACTATGGTTGACGGTCAGATTCAGGAATAGTTATTTAAATGAATTTATTTCTTATAAATATTCGGGCGTTTTTTATTCCTTTAATAGTAATTCTATTTATTGAGATCGGCTTATTGGTAGTTAATTATTTTATCATTCAATCGCACCCTTTTAAAATTCCTAAAAACAAAAACACGCTTATTATTGGAGATTCAAATACGGCCTGTGCCATCAATGATAGTATATATACAAACGCTTTTAATATTAGTGATTTAGGAGCGCCTTATTACTATTGTTATTTGTCTTTAAATAAAATATTAAAAACCACAACCCATATCGATACTGTGATTGTATCATTTTCTCCGCATAATATTGTGAATAATGATAGATTACTTAACCCTTCCTATATTCAATCACAAATGGGTATATTTTACCCCCTAATGTCGTCTGAAGATTTTTTATATCTATACAATGAAAAATCAGATGCTGTTTTTCATTCATTACCATCACTAATAAAACAAGCCAGTGTCAATTGCTTTTACAAAATATCAAATACAGAAATCAAATATCCGGGTAAATTTCTTTCTTTAGATCGAAATGATCTAAAGAAGGTAATACAGAAATTAGTTTCCGAAAAAAAAAGTGATTTTTTTGAAATTGCTGAAGAAATTAATTATTCTCAACATGAGATTTTTTATCTAAAAAAGATTATCAAACTATGCCAACAACATAATATTAAAATTTACCTTATCAATACTCCAAAAAGACAAGAACTACTTAAATTACCTATTTACAGAGTTGCAGAATTTAATCAATTTTATTCTAAAAACTTTAATAAAATTCCTTTTTGGGACTATTCTACCTTGCTATTACCCGACGATTGCTATGGCGATCTAGTACATCTCAACAAAAAAGGGGCTGCTTATTTTACCAAAAAAATGCTCGCTAATCGTGCGGTGCATAATCAATAATTTTAAATATATGAAGTATGTATGGAAATAAAGCGTCCATACTTTCTTCCGCTCCTCGGGTGGAGCCTGGCAAAGCTAAGATTAAGGTGTCTCCTTTAAGCCCTGCAATACTCCTGGATAACATCGAATAAGGCATTTGTTGCTGTCCATAACTACGAGCTGCTTCTGCGACTCCTGGAATTTCTCTATCCAACAAAGGTCGAATCGCTTCTGGTGTTACATCACGTGCAGATAAACCTGTGCCTCCTGTTAAAATGATTAAATCGACTTTGTTTTCATACAATGAATTTACTTTTCGTTGTATTACATCAACCTCATCAGGTATCACACTATAATCCCAAATTGAAACCTTGTTTTCCTTAAGCTTGGCAATAATAGCTTTTCCTGCAAAATCCTCTTTTACACCTGCTGAAATACTATCCGAACAAACAACAACAGCAGCGTCAATACCTCTTTTAAGTTTATCCGCATATTGTGATTTTCCGCCTTTTTTACTTAATAATTTTATGGTAGAAATCTCAACTCCTTTGTCAATTGGTTTTAACATATCATATAATGTTAATGCCACTACTGATGCGCCGTGCATTGCCTCTACCTCAACGCCTGTCTTATAAACGGTGTGTACTTCCATCTCAATATAAATCTCCAATCCTTTGATTTGATAACGAACTGAGGCGTATTCTATCGGTAATGGATGGCAATCGGGTATTAGTTCACTTGTTTTCTTAACGCCAAATAAACCTGCTATTCGACCCGCTTCTAAAACATCACCTTTAGGTACTTTTTTATTTTCTATCGCATCTATCGTTTCTTGATTACTTACACAAACGACTGCTTGTGCTACTGCTGATCGGTGAGTTGTGATTTTATGTGTTATATCTACCATTTTATTTTTTATCTCGTTCGTATCCAATGCGCTACACCTCCGCGAAGCGAGTATACTTCTTTTGATGTATCCATTTTTTTAAGTTGATTGACCATTTTTAAACTACGTATTCCCGATTGACAAACCAATATGATTTTGGGGTATTTATCGGTTTCACTTGCTCTTGCATCCCATTCACTCATTGGGATAGACAAATATTCAAAACCTTCCATTTTAGGTTCTTCAAAACTTTCGCGAATGTCGACAATTATTGCTTCTTTTGAAAATAGAAGGGCTTCAAATTTATCAATAGCCAATTCTTCCTCTTGTGATTCCCCTGAACAAAACCAATCGTAATTGAATGCGTATAATTCAGATACGGTTTGTGGGTAATTTTCTTTATTGGGGTTTACTTCTATTTCAAAATCATAAAACAAATTGGTTTTCATATTATACGCCAATACTTTGTTACACAATGGCTGACCTACGCCTGTAATTAGTTTAATTACTTCCGCAGCTTGCAACGTACCAATAATCCCTGGTAAAATGCCAATGACTCCTACGTCATTACATGATTTTACATCAGAAGATTTTGGAGGATTTGCAAATAAATCTCTATAATTTGTTTTAATATTTTTATCTGAATCTAACACATTAAAAACACCTACTTGACCTTCAAACTGTAAAACAGCCCCATAAACCAATGGCTTATTTAGTAAAACACATGCGTCATTTACCAAGTAGCGTGTGGGATAATTATCGCTTCCATCAACAATTATATCATAAGTCGATAAGATATCTAATACGTTTGTTGTTGTTAACATCTCACGATGCGAAATCACTTCGCAATCAGGATTTTGCTCACTCACCACAAGTAGCGCAGTTTGTGATTTGTATTTGCCAATATCTGGTTTAGAATATAAAATTTGTCGGTGTAAATTACTTTCTTCAATGATGTCTCCGTCAACAACGCCAATCGTACCGACTCCAGCTGCTGCTAAATATTGTAAAACAGGACAACCCAACCCACCTGCACCAACAATTAATATTTTAGAATAAAATAATTTCTTTTGCCCCGTAATTCCGAAATCCGATAAATCAATTTGACGTTGGTATTTTTTATAATTTATATCTTTTTTCATACAAAAATATTTATCATCCTCCCGAAAAAGGTGGCAATAGTGCTACTTCATCTCGATCATTTAATTTGGAATCTTCGTTTACAATTAACTTATTTAACGCCATTTTAAAAACCAATCCTTTTAATTTGGGATAATCTCTAAATAAGACTATTTTTAAGTCTGATAATGTATCTACTTCTGCTACCTTAATCGTTGATTTACCAACCCTTTCAGTAGCTTCTCCAAAAAAAAGTACTGTTACTTCCATGTATTATTTATTTTTTGATAATCAGAAGGTGTATTGATATTGTAACCTATTTTTTCTGAAAACCAAGATTCGTGACTGATCTCAACAGTTTGAAAATTTATCTGGTTGATAAAGTCGTACATTTTGTATTGTTGTAACTCTATTGATTGTTGTATTTTAAAAAAACACGCTTGCGAGTATACCCCCATTAATGGTTGTATTTCGGACTGTATTGATACTAATGTTGCGTCATTATTTGTTGGATTTTGCAACAAGGTTTCAAAAACCTTTGTATTTACAAATGGTGTATCGCAACTTACAATAATATTATGGTTGGTTTTAGAGTGTTTTAAGGCGGTGTATAAACCACCTAAAGGTCCTTTTTGTTTAATAGCGTCTGGCAATATCTCATATCCAAAAGCATGGTATTCTACATTGTTGGTTACAATAATTACAGATTCAACAACTGGTTGAAGTTGTTTGGCTATTTCCTCAACAAAAGTACGGTTATTAAAAGTTAACAATCCTTTATCTTTACCCATCCTTGAGCTTTTCCCTCCTGCTAAAATATATCCACTAACTTTTGACATCATATAAAACTACGTATAAAAACAAGGCTAAATTACGTATTTATACGTAATTAAACAATATAGATTATCCGAATTATTATTTACTGAATTTAACCCCCTAAAAAATGAATTAGTCGTTAAGTTGAATTATTAAATTTGTTGATACACTAAAATTTGACCTACAATTAAACAACCTGTTTTTAGAAGTTATAGAAAAAATCTTTAAGTTGCCTGATGATCCTACAACTATTCAATTGAATTTTAACTTAAAAAACATACTTTTGTACCATGCAAAAGAATTTTAATATCCTGAATCGAAAAGCTCGTTTTGACTATGAAATAATAGACAAATATGTAGCTGGTATTGTTTTAACAGGTACCGAAATAAAATCCATTCGATTGGGTAAAGCCTCGATTGTAGAGAGCTTTTGCGAATTTCAGGGATTAGAGCTTTTTGCTATTAATATGTATGTGGAAGAATATGCCTTTGGTAATCAATTTAACCACAATGCGCGTAGTGAGCGCAAATTGCTTCTAAATAAAAAAGAGCTTAAAAAACTACAAAAAGACGTGCAAGCCAAAGGATTGGCAATTGTTCCATTACGAATTTTTAACAGCGAAAAAGGACTTGCTAAATTAGAAATTGGACTTTGCCGTGGTAAAAAGAACTACGATAAACGCGAAACACTTAAAGAACGAGACACTAAAATAGATATCGATCGCGCTAAAAAATCGTTTTAATAAAACACGATGTATTGGGAACATCAATTTTACACACACCAATTGAATACCTCAAAGGCGTAGGGCCTCAACGAGGCGAAACCCTGCGTAAAGAATTAAATATTCATTTTTATAAAGATCTTGTTAATCTTTTTCCGAATCGATACATCGATAAAACACGCTATTATAAAATAAATGAAATCCAAAAAACCTCAGCCGAGGTACAAATTATTGGTAAAATAATCCATCTCAAATCGGTTGCGTCTAACAAGAATAGTAAAAGTATGCGTTTAGTCGCTACTCTCGTTGATGATACTGGCGAGCTCGAATTAGTTTGGTTTAGAAGCCTACAATGGGTTAAAGAAAATATAAAACTCAATACGCCTTATGTAGTTTTTGGAAAATGCAATAGCTTTGGAAACACATTTTCGATGGCGCATCCCGAAATGGAATTGTTATCTGAACACGAAAAAAACATTCGCGTTGCGATGAAACCCATTTATCCCTCAACCGAAAAACTACAGAAAAAAGGCATTACCAACAAACTCATTCATAGTTACATCTACCAAGTTTTTAGCGAATCGCATCATTTATTTGATGAAACGCTACCTGCTGATATTGTTAAGAATCTGCAATTAATACCTAAAAAAGAGGCTTTGGTTACGATTCATTTTCCTAAAGATTTAGAAACTTTGGCGAAGGCTCAATTTCGATTAAAGTTTGAAGAATTATTTTTTATACAACTGCAATTAATCAGCAAAAATTTAATTCGAAAAAATAAAATCAAGGGATTTCCTTTTGAAAATATTGGAGATTACTTCACTCAATTCTATAATCATCATTTGCCTTTTGAGCTCACTGGTGCTCAAAAAAGAGTACTCAAAGAAATCAGAAACGACGTCGGTAGTAACGCTCAAATGAATCGATTGTTACAAGGTGATGTTGGATCGGGCAAAACTATTGTAGGTTTTATGTCAATGCTGTTTGCTTTAGACAACAATTATCAAGCTTGTTTGGTTGCTCCTACCGAAATATTAGCCAATCAACATTATTACGGCATCAAAGAATTAGCCTACCCTTTAGGTATTTCAGTAGAATTGTTAACTGGATCTTCTAAAACAAAAGAACGCCGAATGATTCACGAAAATCTCGAAAACGGTTCGTTGCAAATTTTAATTGGCACTCATGCTATTTTAGAAGACAAAGTTGTTTTTAAAAATCTGGGATTGGCAATCATTGACGAACAACATCGTTTTGGGGTAAAACAACGCGCCAAATTATGGAAGAAAAACACCATTCCGCCACATGTTTTGGTGATGACCGCCACTCCTATTCCGCGTACTTTGGCAATGAGTTTGTATGGCGATTTAGATATTTCGGTCATTGATGAGCTACCTCCTGGTCGAAAACCGATTCAAACCGTACATCGTTTTGACAACCAACGGTCTCGCGTTTGGAATTTTATCAAAGATGAAATACATAAAGGCAGGCAAATCTATATGGTTTTTCCTTTAATTGAAGAATCCGAAACCTTAGATTATAAAAACCTTATGGATGGTTTTGAAGCCGTATCTAACGCTTTCCCATTACCAAAATATGCCATAAGTATCGTTCACGGACAAATGAAACCCGACGATAAAGAATTTGAAATGCAACGTTTTATCAGCGGATCCACTAATATCTTAGTCGCTACTACAGTTATCGAAGTAGGTGTAAACGTACCTAATGCCAGTGTTATGATTATCGAAAGTGCCGAGCGTTTTGGTTTATCACAACTCCATCAATTGCGAGGGCGTGTTGGTCGAGGTGCCGAACAAAGTTATTGCATCTTAATGACAGGGCATAAACTAAGTAACGACAGTAAAACCCGTATTGAAACCATGACCCAAACCAACGACGGTTTTGAGATTGCAGAAGTTGATTTAAAACTTCGGGGCCCAGGTGATTTAATGGGTACACAACAAAGTGGTATCTTAAACTTACAAATCGCAGATTTAATTAAAGATCGTGACATCTTGCAACAAGCAAGACATTACGCAATAACACTTTTAAAAGCGGATCCAAATCTTGTTTTGCCACAACACGAAAAAACAAAAAAAGCATACGATGGATTATCCAAAAATCAAACCATTTGGAACTACATCAGTTAACTTTACTCCGTATCTGTATCGTATGATGTTGAATACGTTCGCCATTTTTCGATACACAATGTAATATCTTCTGGAATTGGAGAATCAAACTGCATCATCTCATTTGTTATTGGATGAACAAACCCTAATGTTTTGGCGTGTAAAGCCTGTCTAGGCAAAATTTTAAAACAATTATCAATAAATTGTTTGTATTTGGTAAACGTTGTGCCTTTTAATATTTTTTCACCACCATAACGCGCATCATTAAATAATGTATGCCCTATATGTTTCATGTGTACTCTAATTTGATGTGTACGTCCTGTTTCTAATCGACAAGAAATCAATGTTACGTAACCAAATCGTTCTAAAACTTTATAATGTGTAACAGCTGGCTTTCCGATTGTTTCATCCTCAAAAACAGCCATTTGCATACGATCTCTAACATGTCTTGCAATATTACCTTCGATTCGACCTTCGTCATCTTGTACGTTACCCCAAACTAAAGCGATATATTCTCGTTCTGATGTTTTTTGCTCAAATTGTTTACACAAATGCGTCATTGCCAATTCTGTTTTGGCTATAACTAATAATCCTGAAGTATCTTTATCGATTCGATGTACCAATCCTGGTCGATCACTACTATTTTTGGGTAAACTTTCAAAATGATAAGCCAAAGCATGTACCAAAGTTCCTGAATAATTTCCATGCCCCGGATGAACTACCATTCCTGGTTTTTTATTAATAACCAGTAACTGATCGTCTTCATACACAATATCTAGGGGTATATTTTCAGGAACAATTTCAGTTTCAAAAGGCGGATACGTTAACATAATACGTATCACATCAAATGCTTTTACTTTGTAATTTGATTTAACGGGGATATCATTTACAAATATAGTTCCTGACTTGGCGGCTTGTTGTATTTTGTTTCGAGTAGCATTTTCAATTTGATTCATCAAATACTTATCTACGCGTAAGATTTTATGCCCTTTGGGCGCTACAAAACGATGGTGTTCAAACAATTCATCATCGGTTGAATCCATTTCGTATAGTGCTTCTTCAGACATTATTATTGTTGATTTTGTTTGTTGATTAACTCTTGTATCAATTGCTCATCAGCAGGCGTTTCTACCTCTAAAAATCCATCACCCAAAACCAAATCTATCTTTGATGTTTTAGTTACCTTATCCCCTGCTTTTAATACCCTTCCATTGCAAGACATTTGTAATACCATATCTTTCCCTATATTGGGTTGATAGGTTACCGAACCCTCTCTTAATCCTATTGAATTTAATGTCGGAACTGCTTGCCTATAAGATACTTGTATTAAATCTGGTACGGCTACTTTTGAATATGAAGATGAATTTATTTTTACATAAATCTTACGATTTTTTTTAACTCTATCACCCGATTCAGGATCTTGTTCAACCACAGTTAAAGGATCAAAATCTTTTCGGTAATCCACCGAGTCTATAATCTCAAAATTTAATTCCAAGAATTTTAGTTTTGACGCTATTTTACTATAATGCACTCCTTTTAAATTAGGCACAACAACTTCTTCTCCATGATTGGTAGACTCTTCTAACGTATTCATTAAAAAATAGGTTAAGGATATCACAATCAAAACCATAGCTCCGATGCTAATCAAAAAATGTTTAGATTTTATATAATTTTTGAGGCTCATAATAATTCTT
The DNA here is from genome assembly GCA_964420215.1 of uncultured Flavobacterium sp. Lineage (GTDB taxonomy): Bacteria > Bacteroidota > Bacteroidia > Flavobacteriales > Flavobacteriaceae > Flavobacterium. The sequence continues at coordinate 67,399 of CAYQSQ010000008.1, forward strand.
TTGACAAATATATACCGAATTCAGTAAAATAATAATAATTTTGAGGTATTAATCAATCTCAAACCCTTATTTATATAATTATGATTAACGTTGGTATTATCATGGGCGGTTATTCAAGTGAATACAAAATATCGCTAATCAGTGGAAATGTTGTATTTCAAAATTTAGATAAAAACCGTTATAACGCGTATCGTATTTATATATTAAAAGATAAATGGGTTTATGTTGACAGCAACGACTATGAATATCCTATCGATAGAAATGATTTTTCAGTAACGGTTAACAACCAAAAAATAACATTTGATGTTGTTTTTAATGCCATACACGGCACACCTGGTGAAGACGGTTTGATGCAAGCTTATCTGCAATTATTAGGTATTCCCCAAACAGCGTGTGATTATTACCAAGCTGCCATCACGTTTAACAAAAGAGATTTGTTATCGGTATTAAAACCTTACGGAATCAAAACAGCAACGTCCTATTATTTAAATTTAGGAGACGAAATTTCGACCAAAGATATTGTTCAAAAAGTAGGCTTACCGTGTTTTGTTAAACCCAATAAATCAGGATCAAGTTTTGGCATTTCGAAAGTAAAAACCGAAAACGAATTAATCCCTGCTATCGAAAACGCGTATAAAGAAGACAATGAGATTATCATCGAATCTTTTTTAGACGGTCCCGAAGTATCCGTTGGCGTAATCAATTATAAAGGAGTTACCACCGCATTACCTATTACAGAGATTATTTCTGAAAATGATTTTTTTGATTATGAAGCAAAATATCAAGGTAAATCACAAGAAATTACACCTGCACGTATCGGCGATGAAATGACAGAAAAAGTAAATATATTGGCAAAAAAGGTATACGATATTTTAAAAATGAAAGGTTTTTCACGCAGTGAATATATCCTCGTTAATAACGAGCCTTATTTACTGGAAATGAACACCATACCCGGTTTAACAGAAGCCAGTTTATTACCACAACAAGCTAAAGTTGCGGGTATTAGTTTGTCTGATTTATTCGGAAATGCTATAGATTTGGCTTTAAAATCTAAATAATGATAAAACGTGCTATATTTCCAGGTTCATTTGATCCAATTACTTTAGGGCATTATGATATTATACAAAGAGCTTTGCCTTTGTTTGATGAAATTATTATAGCAATCGGTATCAATGCCGAAAAAAAATACATGTTCTCGTTAGAAGAACGCAAAAAATTTCTCGAAAATAGCTTTGAAAACGAGCCCAAAATAAGTGTTATAACCTACGAAGGATTGACGATTGATTTATGTAAGAAAGAAAATGCTAATTTTATATTAAGAGGATTGCGTAATCCTGCTGATTTTGAATTTGAAAAAGCAATCGCACACACCAACAGAACGCTTTCTAAAATTGAAACTGTTTTTTTATTAACCGCTGCCAATACCTCGTTTATCAGTTCGAGTATTGTACGTGATGTAATCCGTAATGGTGGTGATTATTCCGTTTTAGTACCGGCTGCTGTTGTAGTAAATAAGTAGAAGACAATTCATTTAAATCAATGAACTCAACTACCATTATTAATTTAACTTCTAGCTGTAGTTACATTACAGTTAAATACTGAACTGGTAAACCACATTCTTAAATTTGCCCTTAGCTTAACCAATTTTTAACATTGAATTTGAAGAAACTAAATAAGAAGCGATCAATTTAAAATTCACTCTTGAGGAGTTAAAATAGTTGAGAAACTTTTGCCTATTTTATTTGTAAAAATAAACTGTAAATCAATATATTAGTGAAATTTTTAGTCTCATGATATATTCCGCTTTTTCAAAAAAATTCATTACAAGCATAATCATAGTATCTTTTTGTTTTGCTTGTAGTAAATACGAAACGGTTATAGTCCCTTCAAAATCTAATTCTACTACTACTGAAGAAGTTTTCGATCTCTATAAAATGGATGATCTACCAGAAATAACACTAACAGTACCTTTAAAAGATTGGAATATATTATTAGATAATTTCGATACGAATCCAAATAATAAGGAAAAAGTAGTTTCTCATTTTGAATTTAATTTAAACGGAAGAAAAGTAAAATTAGACAGTATCGGTGTTCGTTTGCGAGGTAACACAAGTAGAAGAAGACCAGAAGGCAAAACTGGATCGCCTCACGATGCAATCGCTCCAGATTGGAATCACTGTCATTTTGGATTGGATTTTAATAAATTTAAAAAAGGGCAAAGATTTAACGCTTTAAAAGAAATAAATTTAAAGTGGTTTAAAGACGATGCCAGTTATGTTCGTAGTACCTATTGCTATGATTTGTTCGAACGATTTGGTGTTTGGACAGCTCCACAAGCCTCCTATTGTAAAATCACCATTTATGTCGAAGGAGATTCAAGCCCTGCATACTATGGTGTTTATGCCATGGAAGAGGCTGTTAATGAAGACTATATTAATAAAAGAATTCACAATTGGGGAGGAGCTGTTGGTAATCTTTGGAAATGTGGATATGGAGGTGGAGGAAATGCGACATTAGAATCTGGTAGTGAAACCTCAAAACTCATGGGGGTTGAAGTAGTAACCTTAGACGGCGTTAACAACGAATCCTTTGCTTATGATTTAAAAACAAACAGAAAAGATGTCGCTGTTGCAAAAGCCGAATTATCTGATTTTATTTTTCAATTGAACAACAAAACAGGATCAGATTTTGAGCAATGGATAGCCTCTAAAATGGATGTGTCATTGTTTTTAAAAACATATGCTGTTAATGTTATTGTAGGGATGTGGGATGATTATTGGGTAAATGGTAACAATTTTTACCTATATATGGGTGGTAATGGTAAGGTTTATTTTATACCTTACGATTATGATAACACCTTAGGCACATCTCTAATTATAGGTAACTCAGGAACCCAAGATCCTTTAAATTGGGGGGGGGCATCAGGAAAACCTCTTTTAAATAAAATATTAAGTATAGCAAAGTACAACGCCGAGTACAAATCTTATTTAAAAGAATTGATAGATCCTACTAAAGACTATTTTTATGCTGATAACAGCAAAATACGTATTCAAAAATGGCAAGACTTAATCCGAATGTCAGTACCCAACGTTACAAACGAAGATGTTTTTATAGAAGATAAGCCCGCAAGTTGGTCAAACATCTCTAATTATCGCCTTTTGTCAGGAGATGATCTAGGTGGTGGTAGACGCAGAAATGATGCTAATTTTTTCAAATCTAAAGCAAAATCTATTAATTGGTGATTTAATTTAAACAGCAAAAATAAATTTTTGTTTTTTTAATTTATTAGTAATAACAATTTGGTCTAAAATAGTTGATTGTATTTCCTTCAAAAAATAATATAAAAAAGGATAGTTTTTAGCTATCCTTTTTATTTAATTCATTTTATAATACAAATATGAAGTATATCTCATTCTGATTAAAAAAACAGTTAACCGATTTGAAGAATATTTGGAGTTTTTTTTGCCAGAAACTGTGTGTTAAAATTAAGAAAACATATCTTTCACTTTTTCAAAAAACGATTTGTCTTTTAAATCAGGATTAGGTTTAAAGTGTTCGTTATCTAATGATTTTTCAAAAAAGGATAGTTGATCTTTCGTTAATTCTTGTGGTGTCCAAACATTCACATGAATTAATAAATCTCCTTTTCCATAACCGTTTATATTTGGCACTCCTTTTCCTTTTAATCGTAAAATTTTACCAGATTGAATCCCTGCTTCTAATTTAATTCTAACCTTGCTACTAACAACTTGAATATCTTTAGAAACACCTAAAATTGCTTCTGGAAAACTTATATACAAATCTAAATGTAAATTTTCTCCTTCTCGTTTTAAGGTTTCATGTTCTGTTTCTTCAATAACAACTATTAAATCTCCTGGGACTCCATTTCCTGGTGCTGCATTTCCTTTTCCAGATACTTTTAACTGCATCCCTTCTTGAACTCCTGCAGGTATTTGTACTGTTACTGTTTCTTCTTCCGTTATCATTCCTTCTGCATCGGCATGATTTGGCTTTTTATCAATAGATTGACCAATACCACTACAAGAAGGACAAGTACTTGCCGTTTGCATACGACCTAAAATTGTGTTAGTTACTCGAGTTACTTGACCAGAACCTCCACAAGTGCCACACGATTTATAGGTTACACCTTCTGCTACTTTTTTACGTTTAACTTTTACTTTTTTATCAACGCCATTAACAACATCTTCTAAGGTCAACTTTATTTTAATTCGTAAATTACTTCCTTTAAAACGAGGTTGCCCACCTCCTCTTCCGAAACCACCTCCGAAACCACCTCCGCCAAAGATATCTCCAAACTGACTGAATATATCATCCATATTCATTCCGCCTCCACCAAAACCTCCGCCTTCAAAAGCTTGATGACCATATTGATCGTATTTTGCCTTTTTATTAGGATCGCTTAATATTTCATAAGCTTCTGCAGCTTCTTTAAATTTCTCCTCAGCTTGCTTGTCCCCTGGATTTTTATCAGGATGGTATTGAACCGCTTTTTTTCTGTATGCTTTTTTAATTTCTTGCTCAGAAGCCGATTTAGAAATCCCTAAAATTTCGTAAAAATCTTTTTTCATCCTTTTTATTTTTTTGAAGGTTTTAGCTTCCTATTACAACTTTAGGAAAACGTATTGTTTTTGTTCCTAACTTATATCCTTTTTCAATTAAATCGACAATTTTGCCTTTCATTTCTTCTGAAGGTGCAGGTATTTGAGTAATTGCTTCATGTATATCCGCATTAAATACATCTCCTGCTCTTACTGCTACTTCCTCCAATCCTTTTGAAAATAACGTATCTTTTAATTTATTGTGTATTAACGTTACCCCTGTTAATAAATCTTCATTCCCCGATTTATTAATTTCAATGATTGCTCTATCAAAATCATCCACAACTGGTAACAAAGATTGTATCACTTCTTGATTAGCGGTTTTATATAAATCCATTCGCTCTTTCGCTGTTCGTTTTTTATAGTTTTCAAATTCAGCAAACAAACGCAAATATTTTTCTTTTTCTTTTTCTAAATCAATAGTTAATTGCTCCTCAACTGACAACGCTATTTTTTCTTCTGTCAAACTGTCTTCTATTGATACTTCTGGGTTTTCTTTTTCTATTTCTTCAGAATTAGTACTCATATTCCTGTATGTATTATTTATTAATTATAATGATCAACACGATTCATCTTTCAATTTACTTGCCATTTTTTGATTTATGCCAAGATGACATAATTATAAACAAAAAAGACCCTCCAAGAAAATTTCTTAGAAGGTCTTTTTAAAATATTTAAACTAAACTTAAAGGTATATCTTCGTGTAATATTCGTCAGCCATACGATCAGCATCGAAAAATGGCACTACTTTATTCATACTATTGAATACCATTTTATTCCAACTTTTAGGTTTTTTGTAGTACAACGGAATTACCTGATTTTCTAAGATCTCCAATAGATTACTTAAATCTAATGCATCTTGTTCATAGGTAGGTAAATGGTGATCTATTATAGGTAACACAAAACATGTTTTACCATGATCCTCATATTCTCTGATCCATCCATCGTTTGTGGATAAATTGATAGCTCCATTCATTGAAGCGGTCATACCGCTGGTTCCAGATGCTTCACGCGTTACTCGTGGATTGTTTAACCAAACATCAGCTCCTTCTTTACATTGTCTGGATAATTTTAATTCATAACCTGATAAAACAGCTACATTCTTAATGCTTTTACTTATTTCTGTTAAATGATTAAAAACGTTAATTGCCCCATAATCCATTGGGTATGGTTTTCCTGCAAAAACGAATTGAACAGGAAATTTTTTGTCTTCCGCTATTTTACGAAAACGCTCTAAATCTCGTGTTATTAAGTCGGGTCTTTTGTATTCAGCAAAACGTCTTGCCCAAACAACAGTTAATACGCCTGGATCGAATAATTTACCTGTTTGGTCAGCAACAACATCAAAGAATTTTTGCTTTAAACGTCTTTTACGAGTTACTAATTCTTCTTCTGATCCGCTAACACGTGCTTTTTCCAAAATTGCATCTGCCCAATATTTTTTGTTTTGGGCGTTGGTAACATGACCTATCTCACAGATATTTTTATATCCAGCCCACATTTCGCGAGAAACCTCGCCATGTAGTTTAGAAACTCCATTTGATTTACGACTCAAACGTAATGCTGCTAATGAATGATTGAATACGTTGTCTTCTATACCTGTTATTTTTCGAACTTCATCGAGAGATAAACCCGCAAAAAAGCTTAAATTATTTAACACGTTGATATCGTGTTTTTCGTTTCCAGCTTCTTCAGGTGTGTGTGTTGTGAAAACAAATTTTTGTTTCACAGCTTCTAATGAACCTGTTTTTTTATAATAATGAAAAGCTGCAGATAACGCATGCGCTTCATTTAAATGATACACATCCGGTTCATAATTTAATTCGTCCAATAATTTAGCTCCACCAATTCCTAAAACCATACATTGTGCAATTTTTGCACTTGGATCGTTGTCGTATAAACGGAAAGTAGTTGAACGGGCTAAATAATCATTTTCGGGCAAATCCGTTGATAAGAAAAACATTGGAGCACATCCAAATGTTTCTGGATTTAAATACAATGCTTTTACCCAAACTTCGTGGTGATTGATGTCAATGCTAAATTTTATTCCAGTGTCTTCTAAAAAGTGATAGATTTTTTCTTGAAATAAAGCGCCCATACTACGATCTTCTTTTTTGTATTGATCATAGTAACCGTACTTCCAAAGAACACCGATACCGATTAAATTTTGTTTTAAATCGTACGCGCTTCTCATATGAGAACCGGCTAAAAAGCCTAAACCTCCTGAATAAATTTTTAAACTTTGATCAATGGCAAATTCCATTGAAAAGTAGGCTACCGATTTTTTATATTTTTTATTTATTGCAAATGGATGCTGAAATTGTTTTGGCAAACTGTTACTCATGATTCATCATTTATAATTGAAGTGCTAAATTTCTAAAATAAATATGAATTATCATCTATAAAAAATAGAAAATTTAAGATTTAATTAACATTTTAAATTTTGTTATCTCGTAAATTCACCAGACAACGAGTTTATTACACTTTTGTTTGATCTTAACTTGATTAAAAGCATAGCAAAATCCATTAAATAATCATTTTTAGAATATTTAAATAATTTTTGTTGTGAAAATTTGGCACGTTTATAACTCACTAAAAATCTCTTTTTCCAATCGGCTTCATAAGTGAATAAATGACTTAAATCTTCTTTTTCAAGAGCTGTGTTTATCGCTTTGCAAGCCATTATTGCTGATTCGAAAATGAATTTATATCCTTCTCCTGCAATTGGATTTACCTGTGAAACACTATCACCTACGCAAACTAAATTATTTAAAACAAACTTGTCCAATACAGGCGTTAAAGGGATACTACCTCCTTCGACCTTTTCATTGTCTTTAAGGACTAATTGTTTCATTATAGGCAATTCTAAAATTGCATTTAATCGAGGTTTTAAATCTTTAACAACCGAATTATCAAACGATCCAAACCCTATAATTGCTCTTTTGTTTTGCAGTGGAAATATCCACGCATAACCTCCTTGGTATTGTTTACCGACAAATAAATGACTTTCGTTGGGATTACCTAGGTAATTTACATTGTATTCTACCCCAGTAGCAAGTTTAATTTGTTTTTCACGCAAACCTACTTTTTTACTAATAACCCCATTGGTACCAGAAGCATCAATAAATATTTTACCGTTATAAACATTCCCTTGTTTATCAATTACAGCGTTAAAATTTTCGGCTTCGTCTTTTTGAATTTCTTGGATAGTTATTCCAAGTTTGATGGTAACATATTGGCCATCTATGGCATTTAAAAGTTCTTCGTGTACTTTTTTCTTGTCTAAAATATAAGCGTTTCCTTTAACAACTCTTTTAAAGTTTTTGGAATATAAAATTGCGGTATCGATTTTTTGAGCTACTACATTATCTGATAAATCAAAATCTTTTAAATTTATAAAACTACCAAGGGTGTTAAATGAAAATTCGAGCAAATTATCTTTCTTATCTAAGATTAATGTTTTGCGTTTTAATTTACCTAACTCTCTAGCTAAAAGTAACCCAGCAGTTCCTCCTCCAATAATAACGACATCAAAAGTATCCATAAACTTAAAAATTTGAGCACAAATTTATTCTTTTTAATCTTTTTTACCCAAACTATTAATTTAATCTTATGACATTAAACTTTTATCATTGCATATTCAAAACTAAAAACACTACTCGCTAAAATCAGTAGGTTGATAAGCTCCAATAGCTGCCGATGTTGTCCTACTTTTTCCTAAAATATCTTGCGGAACAATATTGGCTACATTTTGATCAGCAGCATTAATTGCTTTTGATTTTAAACCAATTTGTAGGATATTTTTAACTGTATTTTTAAACTCAGGATCTTCATTTCGAATTATGTTTTTCATGATTGTAACGTTGTTAAAATCATAAAGTGGATTATCGGTAAATTCTTTAGATACATCGTTAAATCGAATCAAACAATGATTAAATTGATAACTAAAGGCACCATCACCTTCTTTTTGAAGTTCTAACTCAATAGATCTCGAACCATAAATGATACAATTATCAAATTGAGAGCTTAGATTGATAATTTTATTTTTGAAAATATTAGAAACATATAATGCCTTTCCTTGTCTGTAACCTGCTTCCCAATAATTGGTAATGGTATTGTGTTTAAAACGATACTGACCGCCTAATAAATGTACTGTTGAAACGCCTGCATTATGAAAAACAGAATTAGTAGCTTCAACACTACTGTTTATAGCCTGTAATCCGTAATTAGAATGATTTAAAATTTGACAACTCGTAAGTATTAAACTCAATAAACCAATAGATTCGGACTTGATACCAATTGTTCCATTTTTGATTGTTGTATTGGTAAAAATATTATTGATACTATTCTTTTTCAACCAAATCGCACCCCATTGCCCCGATACGTAACGATATAATTCTTGTAGTTTGTCTCCTTCAAAAATAATTTCGTTTTCTAATTTTTCAGTCTTAGAAATCTTTCCGTTTGCTTGGATACTAGCACCATCAGAAACTAATAAACCTGATTTATCATGAAAATGAATACGTGCTCCAGGATTAATAACCAACGACTTATTTTGGGGCACTACAGCATAACCATAAATAACGTAAGGTTTTTCGTTGGTCCACAACAACTGGTCGTCGGATAATTCAAAACCTTCGGTTCTATTTTCGGTGCCCTTTTCATCCGTATCTAGTACTATTGTTTTGATTGATCCGTCGTTGTTTTTTTCGGGATAAAGAAAAACCGCATCTTTCACTAAAGTCACCAAATCAACATCTTGTTGTTGGGCTCCAACATCAAACAACAACCGATCGGTATATAAAAATTCGTTTTGAGTCGCTACTAATTGTTTAAAATCAATAGTAGTTTCTATAAAAATAAATAAACTGTCTTTAGCTAGTAAAGTCGTGTTCGATATTGATTTCCCTGACTTTCCGTCAACTAATATACGGTAATAAGAATCTGGTTTTTCTAAAGAAATTATAGGTATTGTAACATCTTTAGCTGTTGGATTATATACTTTTAGTGTGTAGGTATTGGTGCTGATTCGTGTAAAAGTAGTATCCAAGTATACAGTGTCTTTTGAGAAAAGCAATTGACCAGCACTCGGAACCGTTTCAAAATCAGCTCTACATGAACTAAAAAAAGTAATAAAAAGTAATAAAATAAAAAGTATATATCGAAACATTAGATGTGTGTGTTTTTACAAAAATACTCAAATATGTGTAGTTATGATTTAGGAAATAGGATTTTTCCGTTTCATATGGATTTACCTATATTTACAATAAATAAATTTTAGATCATGTTTGATAAAGAACAAGCTTTACGTATGATGAATAGTGTTGTACCCAATACGTTGATGGAAACATTGGATATCACATTTATTGATGCTGGAGAAGATTTTTTAACTGCCAAAATGCCCGTTACTACAAAAGTATACCAACCGATGGGGATTTTACACGGCGGCGCAACGGTGGCATTAGCCGAAACAGTTGGTAGCGCCGCTTCACGTATGATAGTTCGGGATGGAGCAATAGTTAAAGGGATTGAAATTGCAGCCAACCACCTTAAAAGTGTTACCGAAGGCTACGTAACTGCAAAAGCAAAAGTGGTACACCAAGGCAGAACTACACATTTATGGGAAATTAGAATAACCAACGACAATGGTGATCTCATTTCAATTTGTAAGCTAACCAACATCGTTTTACCTAAAAAATAAACTAATATGCAAGAGATTCTGGATAAATTGGTGGTGCATCAAGAGCAAAATTTGCCTTTTGTTTTATACAAAAAGCCGAATCAATTATCCGTTGTGGGTTATTTTCAAGAAAATGATCATTTGTATTTTACAGAAAATTTTACAGAAAAAGGATTTGTGATGGCTCCGTTTGATGGAGTAGCGTCGGTAGTTTTATTTCCAGAAAAAGAAACCACGATTATAAGCTCCGAATCAAATATAACAGTTGAATTAGACGACGATATTACATTAACTGAAACATCAGACTTATCCGCTAAAATAGATTTTCAATTATTGGTCGAAAAAAGCTTAAAAGCGATACAATCCGAAGGTTTAACCAAAGTAGTGGTCTCGCGTAAAGAAAAAGTAAACCTACCCTCATTTGATTTGGTAGCATACTTTCAAAAATTAATTACATTATACCCAACCGCATTTACCTATTGTTGGTTTCATCCAAAAGTAGGATTGTGGTTGGGGGCTACACCTGAAAAATTATTAGAAACAGTAGGAAATAAGTTTTACTCAATGTCGTTAGCTGGAACAAGAGAGATGGACGGCGCCGAATCCGAAACTTGGGCAAAAAAAGAGCAAGAAGAACAAAAAATTGTAACCGATTATATTTTAGAAAATTTAAAAAAAGTAACAACAGAGATCGCCGTATCAAGTCCTTACACGATAAAGGCGGGTTGTTTATTACACATCAAAACCGACATCAAAGGAGAATTAATCGAACGATCCAGTTTAAAGGAAGTAATTAATATTTTACATCCTACACCTGCTGTTTGTGGTTTGCCTAAAAATTTAGCTAAAGAATTTATTCTGGAAAACGAAGTACACGATAGAGAATATTACACTGGATTTTTGGGAGAATTAAATAAAGAGAATGGATTTTCAGAAAATTGCAGTGATTTATACGTTAATTTAAGATGTATGCAAATCAAAAAACAACAAGCTCATCTTTATATGGGATGCGGAATTACACGAACAAGCAGCCCCGAAAATGAATATAACGAGACGGTATCAAAATCCGAAACGATGAAAAAAATCATCCGAACTCAAATAAAAAAATAAGAAATGAAAGTTGATATTTTAGCTTTTGGAGCTCATCCAGACGATATCGAATTAGGTTGTGGCGCTACTATCGCAAAAGAAATTTCGTTAGGAAAAAAAGTGGGTCTAATCGATTTAACACGTGGTGAATTAGGCACACGCGGTTCTGCTAAAATTCGAGAACAAGAAGCCACAGCAGCCGCTCAAATATTGGGTGTTTCATTCCGAGAAAATTTAAACTTTAGAGATGGATTTTTCAGCAATGACGAATCACATCAACGGATTATCATCCAACAAATACGAAAATACAAACCCGAAATAGTTTTGTGTAACGCCATACAAGATCGCCATATCGATCACGGAAAAGGAAGTCAATTGGTATCCGATGCTTGTTTTTTAGCAGGGTTAACCAAAATTGAAACAAAAATAGGAGACGAACAACAACAAGCTTGGCGTCCCAAACATGTGTATCATTACATTCAATGGAATACTATAAAACCTGATTTTGTGGTGGATGTCTCTGGTTTTATGGATCGTAAAGAAAAATCTGTTTTAGCCTATCGATCTCAATTTTATGACAAAACAAGTACCGAGCCTCAAACACCTATAACAAGTTTAAATTTTTTAGAAAGTATACGATATCGAGCCAAAGATTTAGGCCGATTAATACAAGTCGATTACGCAGAAGGCTTCACAACCGAAAGGTACGCCGCCGTGTCAAGTTTATTTGATTTGAAATAATTTTTTTTATAAAAAGTTATTGTTTTTTTAAAACAATATAATATATTTGCACACGAAAAATGATGGTGGATGTAGCTCAGCTGGTTAGAGTATTGGTTTGTGGTACCAAGGGTCGCCGGTTCGAACCCGGTCTTCCACCCTTAAAAAAGAAATCGTCTAAAAAGAAATTTTTAGACGATTTTCTTTTTGTTGTAAATTGATTTTAATGAATTATTTTTTTAACATCTGTAGTTCCATCTTCATAAGTTACACTAATAATTAGCATCGCTCTTTTTGCTCGAATTCTTTTGATGTTAAATTCTTCTGCTGTTATATTATTTGCATTAAACAACGTTTTACCTAATAAGTCATAAACAGTGATACTTATGATGTTTTTTTGATTTGAACTTATTCCAATTTCATTTCCTCTTGATGCGATTGCCAATTGATTATCCACATTAGGTTCTATTTCTTCTTTAGGTTCTTCATAGATTTTAAAATTATTTTTGAATTTAATCTCAAATCTATCGTCAATTGTGCCTACTTTCGATCTAAAACTATAAGCTCCATTTTTTAAATCATGAACTATACCTTCTTGTTTGTCCACTAGGTATATTTCTTGTTCTTCAAACAATCCTTCAAAATTAGCTAAACTGATTGTATTGTTTTCTGAAGCTCCTTCCATGATATCAACACCTATCTTGATTGTTTCTTCTTCATTTAGTGGTATTGATCGACCTTGTATGCTTAATTTTGTTTCTTCTTCTAAACCTCCGTCTGTAAAACTATATATCGAAACTAAATTTTCTCCATTTCTTACTTTTCCATCATATAATCTATCAAAGCCTAATGTTGCATTGTTATCAAAGCCGATTAACATTTGTTTTGATGATCCTGTTTCGTTTATTAAATCCAACCAAAATCGGTTATAATGACTTTTTTTCTTTTCTCCTGATTTGAAAAATTGTGAATTGTCTCCTGCTGTTACTGATCGCATACAATTATTAAACGTGATGTTTCCTGTGCCGATTGATTGTACAAAAAATGCTTGACCTGTGCCTATATTGCCATTTGGAACTGTGCCTCCACTTGAGGCGGCTGTTCCTCCAGTTAGATTATAACTTGCATAATCATTTGCGGTGAATTGTCCTGATCCATTTGCATAGTCACTAATTCGTGTATTGTGTGTCCAGAAATATAATGTCCCATTAAACAACCCTTGGTTAGTCGAATTTATTATAAAATCTGCGGCATCCATCGCACTCGGATACGGATTACTTAATAAGTCGTAACCACTATTTGAGGAATCCGTGGCGTATGTAATGCTACCATTATTTAATGTCCCTACAAATGTTGCGGTTGTTTTTGTTGGCACGGTATTACTTGTATTGTCTGTTCTCAAAATGTAACCTACGCCTGGTATCATATTACCTGATGCTACTGACCATGCTCCGTTTGTATAGGAATAAGCTGCTGTGTGATTAATATTACTCATATCAAATCCTGATACGGGTGCTCCCCAATAGGTATAATCGTATTGCAACATATCCTCTGATTGTCTGACTACTGTTAAACTACCAGTCCCTGAATTAGTTGCAGAATCGTAATATTGAACTAAGCTACCGTTATCCGATATAGTTATTCCTCCAGTATTAACAATATTAGACTGTACTTCTACCAAATCACCACTTGATATGATTAATGATCCTGTCGAAACTGTTAATGTACAACATGAGAAATTACCATTTGGTGACGTATTGTAAGCACCAGTTAATATTACTGGGTCATTTGCTGTTGGTGCACTTGGTGACCATGCGCTTCCGTTCCATGTTTTGGTTGATCCTGTACATACAATATCTTCATAACAGTAAGCGTATCCTGTAATACAAACATCATCAATAAACAAATCATCATTTGTCGAATCCGCAGAATTGACAACCCTAAACCTGTCATTGGTACCATCTCTAAAATTATAGTCAGATGATTTAACTGTTACGCTGTGTGCTTGATCTACTCCGTTAGTAAAACTGCCCGCATCACGTGATAAATCACTTAATGTAGTCCATCCTGATCCATCGTTAAATTGAATTAATATATTATCGCCATCTGATGTTTCCCATGTGGTTGTTTCGAAAGTTAAATCCAATTTAACAGAACCATATGCACTAAAATCATACTGAATAGACTCTGCTTCCTCACCACTATCCATCATATAAGAGTGGCTAGATCCTGAAATATTTGTAGCATCTCTACCTCCATCACTACCCGATTCATCCCAACCTGTGTCATCTGTTTGAAAATCTTGACAGGCAATTGATACTACATTTGGATCAGTAGCTTCTGCTGTAATACTAAAATTATAGGGGTTTTCGCCTGGCGAGTCCGTTACAATTGAAATTGTTGCATCGCTTGTTCCTACCGTAGATGGTGTGTACGTCACTGTAAAAGTTGATGTATTACCTGCTGCAATCGGACTTACAGGCGACAATGCACTTGCTGAAAAATCACCTGAACCTGTCCCTCCTAATGTGATTGCACCTATTGTTAAATCTGCTGTACCATCATTTCTTATAGAAAAAGTCCGCACTACAGTACCTGTACCTATATCTAAACTACCAAAATCAGTATGATCTGTTGTGGTAGGAGTTGAATCACCATCTACAATAGTGACTGAATTACCAATCACTGTAGCATTAGGTGTTGGACCGGTAGAATAATTGTAACCTGTTATACATACATCATCTATATATAAATCTTCATCATTACTATTCTCTCTATTTCGAATTCTAAATTTATCATTAGTACCGTCTGTAAAATCATAATCGGATGCACGTACTGTTAGCGTTACTGTTTTATTTACACCGTTAAAAAATTCATCACCCTCGTCATATTTTGCGATTTCTTCCCATCCTCCATTATTTCGGAATTCAACTACTACATCTCTACCGCTATCAAAATTCTCTGTCTTAAATGTAAAAGTTAAGGTTACATAATCATACGGACTAAAATCATAGTCATCAGACTCTGCATTTTCATCATCGTCTAATTTTAAACTGCCTGTCGATGTAATCTTACTATTAGTATCTCGAGAACCATCATCATTATCCCATGTGTTAATATCCGACTCAAAGGTCTGACAGGCTATTGTTGTATCGGTAACTGAATAAACATATCCCGTTATACATACATCATCTATATATAAATCTTCATCATTACTATTCTCTCTATTTCGAATTCTAAATTTATCATTAGTACCGTCTGTAAAATCATAATCGGATGCACGTACTGTTAGCGTTACTGTTTTATTTACACCGTTAAAAAATTCATCACCCTCGTCATATTTTGCGATTTCTTCCCATCCTCCATTATTTCGGAATTCAACTACTACATCTCTACCGCTATCAAAATTCTCTGTCTTAAATGTAAAAGTTAAGGTTACATAATCATACGGACTAAAATCATAGTCATCAGACTCTGCATTTTCATCATCGTCTAATTTTAAACTGCCTGTCGATGTAATCTTACTATTAGTATCTCGAGAACCATCATCATTATCCCATGTGTTAATATCCGACTCAAAGGTCTGACAGGCTATTGTTGTATCGGTAACTGAATAAACATATCCCGTTATACATACATCATCTATATATAAATCTTCATCATTACTATTCTCTCTATTTCGAATTCTAAATTTATCATTAGTACCGTCTGTAAAATCATAATCGGATGCACGTACTGTTAGCGTTACTGTTTTATTTACACCGTTAAAAAATTCATCACCCTCGTCATATTTTGCGATTTCTTCCCATCCTCCATTATTTCGGAATTCAACTACTACATCTCTACCGCTATCAAAATTCTCTGTCTTAAATGTAAAAGTTAAGGTTACATAATCATACGGACTAAAATCATAGTCATCAGACTCTGCATTTTCATCATCGTCTAATTTTAAACTGCCTGTCGATGTAATCTTACTATTAGTATCTCGAGAACCATCATCATTATCCCATGTGTTAATATCCGACTCAAAGGTCTGACAGGCTATTGTTGTTTGCCCCATCACTGTCAGTGGCAAACAGAAAAATACTATAGGTAAAATCCATCGTATTGTTTTTGAATGTAAAAAGTACTGTTTTTCCATGATTTCTATTTTTTTTTAGGATTAATAAAAAACAAATTTCAAGTAAGTTACATACTGTTAAATTTATCATTTTTTTAAAATTAACTTTTTTTTAACTAAAGTCAAAAAAAAAACGATTTATTTTAATTTTTTTCACAAATAATTTTCTAATTAAATGGATTTAAAAAACTCGCACTTAATAATATATCTCCCCATTTTATATTTAAAACGAAATAATTTTGATGTATTTATTAAATCCTTAGGTTCTTTATTTGCTAATCATTTGACCATATTTTTCGCCTATCTTTAGCCCGAATATGATTGATTTCCATTTTCAAAAAATAAAAAGACACCAACAACAACACGCAATATGATACTGCTGTATAACTATAACTTACGACAATGGAATTGAAATTTCAATTCCACTTTTTCTCGATACACTGCCGCAACATCAATTTGGAACGGTGTACGATTTGCCAATAATTAGTGGGATTAATACCCAATGTTTCGCAGATTTCGTCACTTTTTTTATCCGTTAGATATTTGGATTGTATTGCATATTGCCAATTACTGGGCAAACTATCGATGCATTGGGATAATATAATATTAAAATCGGGGTTGTCTAACCAATGCTCTTCGGTTACGTCGGCTGTAGGATTCCAATGTTCTGTATCTTTAAACATTTCATCTATTGATGAATCAGCTAATTTTTCGTGATCTAATGCGGATAAAGATACTTTTGAATTTTTGCGGTAATAATCTATGATTTTATTATTGAGTATTGAAAATAACCACGTTTTAGGTTTGCTTTTTTCTTGAAAAGAATTCATTTTATGGTATGCTGCCATAAATGTATCTTGTACTAAATCTTCTGCAGTTTCCTTAGAAGACGTTTTGTAATATGCCCAAGAGTACATCTCGTCACCGTAATCTGAAACCCATTCTTGAAACAATTTGGCTGATTTAATCATAACATTCGTAAGATTTATCCAAATGTAATTATTTAAATTTCTAATATCAAAAAAGAAAAAGTCTGATATTACATTTCGCAATAGCAGACTTTTTCCTTTAAATAGAAAATTTTACTCGTTAAAATAAAAACCATTAGCCCCTACTCCTACTGTTAGTTCTTTTAACAATGAACCAGAAGTTGAATAAATATATGCTTTGCTATCAGATTTAAAATCAGGTACATCTGTAAAATACACTTTGTCTTTTTTTACCGTAAAACCATACATTTTATATGCTGATGCTGATGTATAGCTGAACAACATATTTGGTGTTGCTGTCAAATTAGCAACATCTAAAAAATAAACTGTTGTATCATTAGTGTAATACAGTTTATTGGCTTCGATATCTAAATTATTAGTCCCTAATTGAGAAGCGGGTAATTCTATCGTATCAAATGTATTATCGGCTAATTTAAATTTCACCAATTTACCAGATTCTCCGTAAGGACTTCTTAATATGTATAAAACACCGTCTTTTTCTTCCATTGTATCAGCACTTGATCCTATTTCTATAGCTGTTTCTACTTTTTTAGTATTTATATCCACTATTATTACTTTAGCATTACTATACGGCTCTGTTATATATAATTTATCCCCAACGGATACAATTCGATTAGCGGTTGCGTTTAAGTCAATTGTAGACTCAATAGTGTTTGTTGCAAGATCTATAACTGCAATATAATCATCCGTATCACCTGTTGTTGGATTAGCATAAGAATATGTATTTGCATTGGTTACATAAGCTTTTCCGTTTTTAACGACTCCATATCTGGGGTTGTATAAACCTGTTTCAATTTTGGAAACTAATTTGAATGTTTTTCTGTTGACTATAGTAATGGTGTTGGATCCACCTGCAATAATATAAGCGTAATCGCCATTAAAAAAAATAGATTGCACAAGCTTACCAAACAAATCTTTTCCATTTTCGGTTCCGTAAACGTCTTTTGTAAACTTACTTAAATCGTTACTGATAAAAGAAACAGATCCCTGATCGGCACTTCCTTCATTTAATATTAAAACACCTCCTTCATAGGCTCCCATATTTTGAGATGAAATAAGATTTTCATCATCTTTGGTACACGACACAAAAAACAATCCGCTAAAAAGCGCTACTACTACTAATTTACTGAACTTCATTTTTTAAAATTTAAGGTTTATATAGATATTAAAATTTCTTCCTGGTAAAGGCTTATTCTCGATGCTTTGATAAGCGATATTAAATGCATTTAAAACTTGAAATCCGATCACTGAATTATGCCACTTTTTAGCCGTATAACTCACCCCTATATTGGAAATGGCATACGGATCAATGATTTTATCTGGGGTATTATCGGATTGTGTAAAAACAAAACCCGTATACAAAAACTGGTAATTTATCGTGAATTGACGGCACGAATACGCTACGGAACCTGTCACTTTATGATACGGCACAAAAAATAATTGTTTCTGCGTTTCTTTATTTTCGGAACGGGTAAATGCATAGGTTCCGTTGATATGCCAACGGTGGCGGTGTATTTTTTTTATCCAATCCATTTTTGACTCCGTACCGTATGCCGCTACTTTATCTGTGTTTTGAGGCGACCAAATTTGTTCTGAATTAGGTAACCATTGTAAGAAATCTTTGATGTCATTATAATAAACGGTATGGGTATAGCTAAAACTGCCTAACGTAATCACATTTCCGAGTTCGAATTGATACGAACTTTCAGGTTTTACATTTAAATTACCACCGGGTTTCCAATACAAATCATTAAAAGTTGGTATTCGGTAATTTCGAGAGGCATTAATTTTTAAAGTATAAACAGGTGTGAATTTGTAGCTGCTTCCCAAAGAAAACAAAAACGGACTTTTATATGTGTCTGTAATTTCTTGTCGAATACCTATTTCCGAATTCCATTTTTTATCGTACTCGTAGATGGCGTGCAAAGCTCCCGATCCTATTTGTCGGGTATGATTACCAAAGCCACTTCCTTCTCCTTTAGTATGATTGTAATCGGCTAAGGCATTTATTCTTAAATTAAAATCAAATTGATAGCCTAAATCTAACTTTGTGATAATTGATTTTGTAGTTCCGAAAGACGTGTTTGGAGAATTTATATCCGGATAATACGCATAATTTTCAAACAAATAGGCTGCTTTGATTTCGCTCTTAAAATTGCCCCACCAATTTTCATAACTGAGTAAATTTCGGTTAAAATCATAGCTGTATTTTGTTTTGGTCTCTGCTAACGAATTCACCGATATGTTTCTGTTTACTTCTGATGTTTGACTGTACCATTTCAAAATACTATGGTTGTTGATTTTATAACCGACATTGGCATTTAAACTGGAGTTGTTGAACTGCCCATTTATATTTTTTCGTTGCTCGCCCTTCCACGTAAACAAACCGATATAATCGTACTCATTTTCGGATATATTATACGAAAATCCAACATTAGTACTCCATTTTTTAGTTGACGCGTTTATTTTATAATTTGCCCCAATAGTGGCATAACTGCCATAATTAACTTGTATTTCTGTATTGAAATTTTCTTCAAAAAGCAAATCATTATTGAGATGAACACTACCGCCTAAAGCACCGCTGCCATACGCCACACTACCACCGCCGCCTTTTATTTGAATAGAATTAAAATTAGTCGTATTAATCGTGCTAAAATCGGTCATTCCATTCATTTGAGAATTGATGTTTATCCCGTTCCATATTACAGCCGTTTGCTGAGCAGTTGTTCCTCTGAAAGCTACGGTTGATAATTGTCCTCGACTGTAATCTTTAAAATAAATTACGCTGTTGTAATTTAATAAGTTAGTTAATGAATTTTCATTTTTACGAATTACAGAATCATTAAGTGTGGTTACTGACTGGTATAATGTGCCTGATTTATTTATATACGAATCGGACACGATAACTTCCTTCAATTCGCGAATGGAATCTTTTTGAGCATACAAAGAAAGTCCCCAAAAAAGGAACACCAACAAATAGAGTACTGCGGAATTATTCAAAATCTTAATTTTATAAATCTTTTTTCCCGAAGATTTAATTAATTATCTCAAAAAAGGCAGGTCTCCTGGCTTGCGTCTTGTTGTTTACCTTCCCATTCATAAAAGAACAGTGGTTTGTAGTTAACAACAAGCTTTATAGCTTACAGTTGCGGGTACAGCACAGATTTCACATCTGTTTCCCTTTTAATGTATTCTCTCTCGAAGAGTAAAACACAACCTTAATCGGCAACAAATGTAGAATTATTTTTAGTATAAAATCTTATTTTTAAACATAAAAAAACCAGCTAAAAAATAGCTGGTCGTTTTTTTTGTAAAATATTGTATAAACTATACCGTTTGTTTTGATAAAGCGGCTTTAACTTGATCTGCTGCTTCTTGAAATTGTACTGCTGACAATATTGGCATTCCTGAATTATCAATTAATTCTTTAGCGATTTCGGCATTGGTACCTTGTAAACGTACAATAATTGGTACTTTAATAGAATCCCCCATATTTTTATACGCATCAACTACACCTTGAGCAACACGATCACAACGAACGATACCTCCAAAAATATTGATTAAAATCGCTTTTACATTTGGATCTTTTAGAATAATACGGAAAGCTGTCTCTACACGTTTTGCATCGGCTGTACCACCAACATCTAAAAAGTTAGCTGGCTCAAAACCTGCATACTTAATCAAATCCATGGTTGCCATTGCTAATCCAGCTCCATTTACCATACAACCTACCGTACCGTCAAGATCCACATAGTTAAGACCAACTTCTTTAGCCTCTACTTCAATTGGATTTTCTTCGCGAACATCACGCATATCCGCATATTGTTTTTGTCTGAACAAGGCATTATCATCCAAAACAACTTTTGCATCAACTGCCAAAATTTTATTATCTGATGTTTTTAAAACAGGATTAATCTCAAACATCGACGCATCACTGCTAACATACGCTTGATATAAAGAAGTAATAAATTTAACCATTTCTTTAAACGCATTACCTGACAACCCTAAATTGAAAGCAATCTTACGAGCTTGGTAACCTTGTAATCCTAAAAATGGATCTATTGATTCTGTGAAAATTAAATGAGGTGTATGTTCTGCAACCTCTTCAATATCCATTCCTCCTTCAGTTGAGTACATAATCATATTACATGCCTCACCTCTATTTAATAAAACAGAAATATAAAACTCGGAAACTTCACTTTCGCCTGGATAATATACATCCTCAGCAACCAATACTTTATGAACTTTTTTACCTTCGGCAGAAGTTTGTGGTGTAACCAATTGCATTCCTATAATTTGTTCCGCAATCGATTCTACTTCTTTTAAATTTTTAGCCAACTTAACCCCTCCTCCTTTTCCTCTTCCACCTGCGTGAACTTGAGCTTTAATTACATGCCATCCTGTTCCTGTTTCTGCGGTTAATTGTTTTGCAACCGCTACAGCTTCTTGCGGATTATTTGCCACATAGCCTCGTTGTACGCGTACACCATGTTTTGCTAAAATTTCTTTGCCTTGATATTCGTGTATGTTCATTTTGATATTTTTTTATTAAAAAACAAAAATAGTTAAAATCAAACTAAAATGACTACTTCTTGAGAAACTAAACTTGTTATATTTATAACAATTTGTTGCATTTTGTTAATTCAAGTAGATTATTTGCTTTACGACAAATTGACCTCTAAGTTTGCCAAAAATTATTTATTATGGAGTCGAATGAACTATTACGTTTAGCGGAAGAATTTGGAAACCCACTTTACGTTTATGATGCAGGAAAAATTCAATCGCAATACAACCGATTGAGCAATGCATTTTCTAATGTTAAAAACTTACGAATCAACTTTGCAGCCAAATCGTTGACCAATATATCTATTCTAAAATTAATAAAACAATTAGGAGGTAATTTGGACACAGTATCGATACAAGAGGTACAATTAGGTATCCATGCTGGATTTGCTCCTAAAGATATTATTTACACGCCTAATGGTGTTTCTTTAGAAGAAATTGAAGAGGTTACAAAATTAGGTGCTCAAATCAATATTGATAATTTATCCATTTTAGAACAATTTGGAGCAAAACACCCCAACACTCCTGTTTGTATTCGATTGAATCCGCACATTATGGCAGGCGGAAACTCTAAAATATCAGTAGGTCACATTGATTCTAAATTTGGTATTTCGATTCATCAATTGCCGCATATTTTGCGAATTGTTGAAAACACCAAAATGCATATTAATGGTTTACACATGCATACGGGGTCTGATATTTTAGATATTGGTGTATTTTTGCAAGCAGCAGAAATATTATTTGATTCGGCTAAAAACTTTAAAGAATTAAGCTTTTTAGATTTCGGAAGTGGTTTTAAAGTACCTTACAAAGCCGATGATATTGAAACGAATATCGAAGAACTAGGAGCAGAATTAGGCGAGCGCTTTAATAAATTTTGTAAAGAATACGGTAAAGATTTAACCTTAGCTTTTGAGCCAGGAAAATTTTTAGTGAGTGAATCAGGACACTTTTTAGCCAAAGTAAACGTGGTAAAACAAACTACCTCAACGGTATTTGCAAGTATTGATTCGGGATTTAATCATTTGATTCGTCCGATGTTTTACGGGGCAACACATCATATTGAAAACGTTTCTAACCCCGAGGGAAAAGAGCGTTTTTATTCAGTAGTAGGTTACATTTGCGAAACCGACACTTTTGCAAGCAACAAAAAAATTGCCGAAATTAAAGAAGGTGATATTTTATGTTTCCGCAATGCAGGTGCTTATTGTTTTTCGATGTCGAGCAATTACAACTCGCGTTACAAACCAGCCGAAGTTTTATGGCACAACGGAGAGGCTAAATTGATTCGTCAAAGAGAAACTTTTGACGATATTTTAAGAAATCAAGTTGCTGTTGATATTGAATTATAAATAGATAATAAAATTAAAAATGGTTGATAACTTTCTGATTTAGATTGATTATCGACCATTTTTCACTTTAAACTCCTAAAATAATTCTCTTCCCGAAAAATGAAAAGCAATTTCAATTGCTGCGTTTTCGTCACTATCTGATCCGTGTACTGCATTTTGTTGCATCGATCGGGCGTATAGTTTACGTATGGTTCCTTCAGCGGCTTGTTCTGGATTGGTTGCTCCGATTAAGGTTCTGTAATCTGCGATAGCGTTTTCTTTTTCTAAAGCAATCGCCACAATCGGACCACTTGACATAAAAGTGGTTAAGGTTTCAAAAAATGGTTTACCATCGTGAACTTCATAAAACTGTTGGGCATCGGCTAATGTTAGTTGCGTCAATTTCATCCCTAAAATTTTAAACCCAGCATCGGTTACGTGTTTGATTATATTTCCGACATGACCATCCTGAACAGCATCAGGCTTAATCATCATTAATGTTTTATTTGACATGATTTAATTTTTTGTTTCTATTAAAAATTGTTTGAAATCGTAAAAGTTTTGAGGCGTTACGCCATGACCAGCGGGATATTCTTTATAAATGGATTGAATACCTACTGTTTTTAAAATTGCTGGTGCTTTTTGCGCCCATTCTATCGGGATTACTTGATCGACCGTTCCGTGTGAGGTGTATATTTTGAGTTTAGAAAAATCGTTATCCGCAAAATTTTCTTTCAAAATATCGGTATTTAGATAACCGCTTAGCGCCACTACTCTATTGATTTTTTCAGGAAACGATAATGCAACGGCATAACTTAAAATAGCTCCTTGGCTAAAACCGATTAAAGTAACTGATGATGCATCTACATCATACGTTGCGATGACCTCGTCAATAAATTGAACAATCAAATCTCGTGAAGCTATGGCTTGCGGAATGTCTGAAAATTTATTTTCATCCGCATCAAAATTGATTGCGTACCATGCATTTCCGTAAGGAGGTAATTCGTACGGTGCTCGTGCAGATATAATCAGGTATTCTTCGGGTAATTCGCGAGCGAAAGAAAACAAATCCTCTTCGTTAGATCCGTATCCATGTAATAAAAGTAAAAGTGGTGCTTTTGTAGTTTTGTTTTTCGGTTCTCGAACCAAATGAAATAATGATAATTCGGTCATACTTATAAATTTATAAACCATTTTTGAAAAAATGCGCCAACCAAAGGCACAGTTCTTTTTTCACCACTTAATGCTCCCAAAAAACCAAATACCCACAACACACTAAACGATAAAAAAAAGGAAGCTGAAATCATGTTACTATCAAAATACCCTATAAAATATGCCAACGAAAAGAATAATACCGACAACCCTATCGATTGTCGTATATGAAAAGAAGCAAATTCGCTTTTTTCATCGCTATTCATACTCGCTGCTATTAAAATGCCTACAAAAGTCAAATAGGACACAACCGCTATTTTTTTGCCTTGTGGAGAGACTTCCATACTATGAATTTAAAATCAATTGCTTGTTATTATATATTCCATATACTTTTCCTTTAGTCGCAACACCTAAAAAAGCACTATTTTTAGATTTCGATTTAATTTGGGTTTTATCAAAAACACCTTGCCCTTGCGTGGTAAACAACGTCAAGTTGGCAGGCTCTCCTTCTTTTATGGTAACTTTTGGTAGGTTTAAAATGTTACGCCCATTCGTAAATTTATCTACAATGAGATCTGTACTCAATATATTTTGTAATGCGATGTAAGCACTTTCTAAACCAATTGTTCCGTATGCAGCGCCATCAAACTCCATCTTTTTCAATTCGATATCAATCGGATTGTGATCGGATGTAATACTATCAATTGTACCGTCTTTTACGCCAGCAAGTAGAGCCTGACGATCGGATTCATTGCCTAAAGGAGGGGTTACTTTATATCGGGTATCAAATCCCTTGAGTACTTCATCGGTTAATACCAAATGATGTACTGCTACGCTACAGGTTACTTGTAATCCTTTTGCTTTTGCTTCTTTAATTAAAGCGACAGACTTTTGCGTACTGATGGTTGGGATATGTAATTTTCCACCTGTATATGCTAACAAAAATAAATTTCTGGAAATGTGTAATTCTTCCGCCATAGCTGGAATACCTTTAATCCCTAAATAGGTACTCACTTCTCCTTCTCGCACGACACCATGACCTGTTATGGAAGCATCTTGCGAATATGCAATCACCAAAGCATCTAAATCTTGTGCGTATTGTAATGCTATTTTTAAAACCATCGGATTTGCGATGGCGTGGTTGTAATCTCCAAAAGCGACGGCGCCTGCTTTTTTCATATCAAAAAACTCCGCCATATCTTTTCCTTCGCTCTTTTTGGTTAAAGCACCGATCGGAAAAAGTTGTGTAGCTGTAGTCGATCCCTGATTTTTAACAAACTGAATTGCCGATTGGTTATCCAAAACAGGATACGTATTGGGTTGTAATGCAATGCCTGTAAACCCACTTTGAGCAGCTGTTTGTAAACCATTTGCGATGGTTTCGCGTTCTTCAAAACCGGGTTCTCCCAAACAAACACTGGTATCAAACCAACCTACAGATACGTTTACATCGGTTAATTCGACTTCTTTAAAAGTAGCGTCGGCGGGTAATGCGGTGCCTATTTTTTGTATACTTCCATCTTTTATCTGAATATCAACAACTTGATTGTGAAACGAACTACTCGTATCCACTATTTTTGCTTTTCGTATAATTATATTCATTTAAGAAATTTTTGAATCAGTATTTCAAACATTAAAAATACTAAAGTTAAAACGAGTAACCAACGCCAAAACTCGTTATCTGTTCTGTTTTGAGAAAATTCGATCAAGACTTCGCTCAAATCTGTTGCGATACCATCGGGCGAAATTGCCGTTTGGGTAATATCACTTTCTTCTCTTGACGTATTAAAACTCACGCCATCAATGGTTTTGTTTTTGTGTTGTATCTCAAAATTACCTGCATAGGTTGGATACGCCCCAAAAGTGATTTGTGCTTTTTTAGCGCCGACCTCTTGTGTTGGGATAAATACATTTTTAGCGTCCTTAATTCGTAATACTTCATCTTTAGCTAAAGCGATATCCACCAGCATCTTTTGAGGTTGTCCTACGACAAAAGATTGTACGTTTGACACCTTTGAATTTGCCATTTTATAAAAAGTAGGCACCACCAAAGGAGATTGTTTAAAATTGCTCAGTTCTTGATTGATCGGTGCTGTAAAAACATACAACTGCCCCAATCCTTTTGGGATTGAAATCAAAAAAGGTTGCTTGTTATCAAAAGACAAAGCCGTTGATGCACTTCCTTTATAAATAAAATTACCTGCTGTTTTAGGATATTGAAAATTAGTCACCTTTTGTTCAAAAACAGTACGGAATAAATCGTGTTGAAAATTGATTTGTGTAATCAACCGTTGCTGTTTTTGATACGACTCAAAACGAATATTTCCTGCTAACGATAATAATTTATTTAAGGAAGTAATATCACTTTCTTCCGAAGGAATCAACAATACAACACCGCCTTTTTCATAAAACCCCAACACGGTTGACTGTAAGGATACGGAAATATCTTTTATCTCATTTAAAACAATTACATCTTGATTTTCTAAAGCCGAATACGCTATTTGCGATACATCTGCCGTAGTTATTTCAAACTCATCAGACGTGTAAATACGTGTTAAAAACTCGTTTTTATGAGTTTCGCCAATGGCATATACTTTTGTTTTTTGAGTTTTTGGTATGGAAAAAAAATAGGTATTATCATATGCCAAACCTTTGTCTGCCAATTTAACAAACCCTTGTCGGAATGTGTTCGGGATTTTAATCTGGATTACTTTATTTATATCTGACGCCGCAACAATTGATTTTGCAATCGGCACTTGATCCGAATATACACTTAACGAAACCGATTCAGTAACCTCACCAAAACTCGATAATTTGATTTTTAAATCATAAAAACCAGCATCTGCCGCCGTAACAGCAACGCTATCAACAGATACGTTTGATTTTAGTGTACTTTCTGAAAAGATCCAATGAGGCAAAACTCCTTTAGGAATTGCTGTTACATCTTTCGTTTGTATTCCTTTTCCGTCGGTCAAAAAGACCACATCTTTGGTGCTATTTGGCAAACCGTGATGGATTTTATCCCACGTATTTTTTAAAGAAAAAGGCGTTGCCGAACATTCAATTTGCAATAAATCGTTGCGAATAGCACCAACCGTAGTGTGCCAATATGCCTGATCGTTGGTGATGATGGATACTGTTTTTTCTTTCGGAATTTCCTGAATTATTTCTTGGATAGCTCTTTGTAATAAAGGTCCTTGTTCTCCTTCTGCCTGCATACTGTAGGAATTATCCAAGACCAAAACCAACTCATTACCTATAGCTTGATGTTGTTGTGCTTCAAAACAAGGTTGTGCAAACGCCAAAACAAGACACGCTATCACTAACATTCGTGTAAACAACAACAACCATTTTTTGATTACCGAACTTTTACGCGTTTGTGTTATGATTTCTTTTAAAAAACGAACATTTGTAAAATATTCTTTTTGATACCGTCTAAACTGAAACAAATGAACTATGATCGGAAGGATCAGTAGCGAAAGAAAATAAAGTATTTCAGGATGCTTAAAATACATTTCTTGATTTGAGTTTGCCAAAAATAGGCTTTATCATAGAGACTTGCAACGTATAATGATGTGCCTTTTTTAAATTAATAAAAATTACAGCTTAACCTTCAAATCATTCGCAATCCTATTCAATAATACTCCAAAGTCATCTTGATTAATGCGTTTGTTTTTACGGTCTGGAAAAATTTCTTTTACAGGAATACGATAATTTAAATCGATCACAAATTGATAAAAATTGGTCAACATTTCTTTTTTTGTGTTTACAAGTGGTACTTCTAAAATAACGGGGGATGCAATACTTTTTGTAAAATTAGAAACGATCCACGGGCGACTTGAAGTAAGTACATCGGTATCTCGCTTGAGTGTTACACCAAGTTTTGGTATTCGTTTTTTACTCGTATACCAAAGATCATATACCGAATCGTAAGCGGTGTAAGTTTCTTGTGATGTCTTTACAACAGCTAAACTATCTAAGGTTGAGGCTATAATCTTTGTTGCTGCTTGGTTAAAGGGGAGTTTTGATTTTAGGGTTTTCATTCCTATATGTATCCCTAGTAAGTTTGAATAGACATCCTCAAGTGAAAAACTTGAGAATTTTTCGGGTAATATTGGAAGGGTTGACGCTCCAAACCAAGTCGATATTTCATGCCATAAAGAAAGATCGTAAGTTATTTTTGCTGCTAAAAGAATACAGTCATCATCCTCAAAATCGGATGGTACATACAAATATAAAGTCTTACGTCCTGCCTCATTGCGTAGAGGCAAAATCACTTTTCCTTTTCCTCTGCTTTTTGAAATCAAAGTATATAAATAGCGTGTCCAATCCAATTGATCGCGCAAATGTCCAAAATCTATAAATCCTCCTCTATGGGTATAAATGGTTCCTACACCTTCTGTCTTATGTCCCATATAATAATGTTCACCTAAATCATCAATACTAATCACCTGATCTATAGTAACAAACGGAACTCCCCATAATTTTAGATCATAGCCAAAAGCACAACAGGGTCTGATAATACGTCGGGGGATTTTGTCAAGATCAACATCTATTATTTCCTTACTTTGAGCTTTAACTGAGTTTGTATATACCACTAAAAGTACAACTAAAGACAGTGCACTAATAAAATAGGGTTTAGTTATAAAAAATTTCATGAGCTTATACGACACATTTATAAATTATGACGCTTTAGCAAATCAGGATATAATTCTTCTTCAACCCACATAAAATTGGGGAATATGCGAATTATTTTTTCATAACAGGTTTTCGCTTTTTGGATTTGATTGGTTGCTTCGTAAGCTTGTCCTAAAGCGGTCATGGTGTTGATATACATCCAGTTATTGACAACAAGTCCTTGTTTTTCGAAGCTATTAACTGCCCTAATATAATATTTAATAGCATCCTTTTTATTCCCCCCAAAAACGGGCGGACAGTAATACAACGAATTTCCTTTTTCAATATTGCCTTGAATATTTTCGGGATCTAACGCCAATGATTTATCTATAAATGCTACACTTTTTCTTCCTAAATATACTGCCTTATAACTAGAAACACCTATTTCAAAAGCAATAAAAGCTCCTTTATAAGCATGTAAAGTGGCGTTTTTAGGTGATTTAATCAATAACTTGTCTATGATTATTTCTGTTTTTTCGATGTATTTTTCTGCAGTATCGTACTTTTTTGCATTAATTAACCATGCTGTATACCCGTAATAATAACTGATTAACTCCAATTGTTCTTCTAAATTGTGTTGATTCGCATTTTTTTCGCAAACATGCATTAACTGGTACCACTTATCCATTTTACCTCGTGAATAGGCTTTGTACATGAGATCACGATACGAACTTTGAGAAAAACTCAATTGCAGGGAAAACAATAAAACACTGATTACTAATAGTATTCTTGTAATATATTTCGTCCTTTCCATATTATTCTTTTCTTTCTTTTATTTATAAGTCCTTTACTTATTATCATAAGAAATACCAAATGCTGTGGGATTGCTAATATTAAATTTTGGATAATTGATTGTTGGCTCGCCAAACTTACAAAAAATCGAAGGGATACGACGCCCAAAACATAAACGGTTAACCAAACGTACCCCATATTAAAATACAAAACAAATGGCGCAACGGTTGTTATAAATCCAAATACAAGAGTTATTAAAATACTATTGCCAAAAAATTGAAATATATTTTTAGTAAATCCTTCAATTGCATCGTTTATTCCTTGATACATACGGCACGTAATATCTTCATCACCTAAAAGTGTATCGCTAGGCAACCCTTTTTGCTTATATAATTTCATAATGGCAATATCTTCTACTTTTTCATATTTACATACCTCATGAGGAAATAACGATTTGTAAATTATTGCTTTAAACAACATAAATTGCCCATTGGCTGCCGAAAAAGCTTCGTTATTTGACTTTCGAATTAAAAAAAGTGGCAATAGACTCAACAAAATCCAATTCATTAACGGTACCGAAATTTTTTCCCCTAAAGAAATAACTATTTGCTTTGGAAATACAGACAAAAAATCCAATTGGTGTTGCTGAAGATAACTAATACTGCGTTGTATTACATCTTTTTTAACATTTACATCAGCGTCTAAAAAAAGTATTAATTCGCCTGTAGCTGTTTTTGCCAATTGATGACAGGCGTGATTTTTACCTAACCAACCTTGTGGTAATTCTTTACCGTTTATGAGCTTTATATTTGGATTATTTGTTACCCAATGATTAACGATACTTTCTGTTTTATCTGTTGAATGGTCGTTGTAAACTATAATTTCCAGATCGGGATAATCAAACGTTGTTAATTGTGCTAATAAAGTTCCTATATTTTTTTCCTCATTACGTGCAGGTATCAAAATAGAAACGGATGGAGCTACAGATAATGACGTTATTTTTGGTAAATAAGCAAACGAAAGATAGTTCACTAAGGCTATTAATATCCTAATAAATAAAAATCCAATTAAAAAATAACATACATAAATCATTCTAATCCTTGTTTAGCAAAACATGCTTTGGCAAAACGATTAAACTCTTGCTCTACCTCTTCGGCATTTTTTTTTGCACGAATTGTTTGCGTCTCATAATACACGTGAATATCCGGTTTAAGATTGATGCCATAATTTAAAAGATTAACATTATACACCAACTGAAAATCATTTTTAATATTTTCTAAAATATGTGATAGTAAGCCTTTTTCAAAAACAAAATCTTGGGTATATAAACTCTTAATTTTTCCTTCCGGAAAAAACAAAAATAAATTACCCTTATCTCGTAACAATTCAAGAGCATAATCAACACTCTCTATACTTGATCGCTTGCCTTTGTCGATTGAACAAGCTCCTATTTTTGTTAAAATCATGTTTCGTTTTAACTCCTTTTCCTGCATCATAAAATTATACCTCCGTTTAAAAATTTTAATGTTTAATAGGATTTGTATAAAACCATCATAAAATGAAAAATGATTACTAATCATCAGAATTGGGAGTCCTTTTTCTTCGTAATGACCCAAATACTTTACTTTTCTAAAAAAAATAGCTATCAGTATTTTTGTATGATATTTAGAGTATTTTACCCAAAATTTATTGTGATTGGCGCGAATCATATCAAAAAATATTTTAAACCTACAATAATTATAAAAAATACAAATTGACTCATAAACAACCAGCGCGCCGATGTATTATCTGTATTTATCTTAAAAAACTGCAAACATCCATTAAAAAATAATGCCATTAAAAACCAAACCACATAATTGTCTATTGGTGGTTCGTTTTTTAAAAAAACCCACATATCCATTAATGGTGCCGCTTTTTCCAATACGGTATCATATAATACCATAACAATTGCTGCACCTATTGTTATTAAGATATTGTTAGATGTGAATTTGGAAATAATACTATTGGAGGCATAGGTTAGAAAAACCCAATTTAAACCAATTACAATGGGTACATCTGCAATTTTAATCCCCAATCCATTACCGTACGTATATACTCCAAACAAATTACCTGTAGCTACACCAATCATTTCAGTTATTACACTCAAGATAAATATACTTGTAAAAACGAGAATTGTTTTTGAATTCCATTTTTTGTGATGCGAAAAAATAGCTACCGCAACAAAAACTAAAGTATAAGGCGTTACTAATATAAATAAATCACGAGTAAATGGTACAAAATAAAGCACCAAACCAAAGCTATATAAAACGATGAAAGTTATAGGCAAACCTTCGTTAACTATATATTTAAGTTTCTGAATCATGGGTTATACAACTATTTCATTAGCCACAATTTTAGCACTCGCTAAACAAAGTGGTATACCGCCACCAGGGTGAACACTTCCGCCAACGAAATACAAATTCTTTACACTTTTAAGAAAGTTGGGATGTCTTAAAAAAGCAGCAAACATCGAGTTAGAAGAGTTACCATACAATGCTCCGCCTTTACTCATTGTATTTTTTTCAATCGTAATCGGTGAAGCTATTGTTTCGAATTCAATATAATCTTCAATGTTTGTTTTAAGAGATTGGTTGATTTTAGAGATAATATATCGGCGAGCCGTTTGAACGAGCTCGTCCCAATTTTCTTTACTATTAGAAGGCGCATTTACCATTACAAACCAATTTTCACAATTTTTGGGTGCATCGCTTTTTACCATTTTTGAACTTACAAAAATATAAACTGTAGGATCGGTATCAATTGTTTTTTCTTGAAATAAACTATAGAACTCATTTTTGTAATCTCCGCTAAACAGAATATTATGCAAATCTAATTCTGGAAACTCTTTGTTGATTCCCCAATAAAACACCAATGCCGAAGATGAGGATTCTAATTTTTGAATTCTCTTTTTTTGTGGGTGATCCATCAAATTATTCACCACATAATTGATATCGGAGTCGGATACTATTTTATCAAAACTAAATACCTCATCCCCAACTGTTACACCAATCGCTTTTTTGTCTTTTATGTCAATGGAAGTAACCAACGCATTAAAATTAAAACAAACGCCTTTTTTTAAGGCCAGCTCATAAATGTGTTGCACAATGGAATACATTCCCTTTTCAGGAAAATAGGCGCCTAAATTGTTTTCAAGATGTGCAATTACGTTTAGTGTAGCGGGTGCTTTATACGGATTTGACCCGTTATAAGTTGCATACCGATCAAACATTTGAACTAATAATGGGCTTTCAAAATTACTGCTATTATCACCGTGCATCGTTTTATTAAAACGAATTTTGTGCACTTGCAATAATGATTTCAAAACAGAAACTTTTAATAAATTCTTGATTTTGTGTAAAGAATTAAAAAGAAAAATATCGGCTGTGATTTTATATATTAAAGCTGCATTTTTGAAATACTTAGTGATATTGGCAGGATCTTCCCCTGTTTTTTGAACACATTCGTTAATGAATTTTTGTTGATCTGACCAAGCAACAATATTTTCACCACTATTGTAAAAATATTTACAAAGTACTTCCAATTTTTTGTATTCAAAAGTGGATGGAATAGGTTCTCCTGTTGCTGCATATAATTCTTCTACTAATTCAGGCAGGGTAAATAAAGATGGACCTGTATCGAATCGATAACCTTTCTCATTAATTTCACTGATTTTCCCACCAGGAGTTGCATTTTTTTCAAACACAGTTACTTGATGTCCTTTGGCTACTAATCTGCAAGCCGTAGCCAAACCTCCAATCCCGGAACCGATTACTGCTATTTTCATAGGCTTTGATTTTTACCAAATTTCTTCTCAAAAATGGAAGTCAAAACTAAAGGAGTCAACAACAACGAAAAATTATAAAACATATCTTCCAGTGGAAATGAAAATACCCGAATTCCTATAAAAACTTCAGGGTTGTAATCAAAAACAGCTTGTTCAAGCCCTGTACCTGTTAATATTCCGTTTATTATGATGAATGGAATTAATAAAATCGGATATATCGCCAAATAATATTGCACTACTTCTTTGGCAAAATAATAACTTAACACAAGTAGTACTGCTAATACTAAAAAATTAACAAATGTATAGGTCAAATCGTGAAATACCAATGATGTTACAAGCGACGCACCTGCAATAAAAAAGGTGAGTATTCTTGTCCACTGTTCATTTAATTTAAATTTTGGGAAGTGAAATTGTACGGCATAATACGAAAATGCACAAGCGTAAGGAATGACAATAAAAAATAAATACTCCTCTAAAGGAAGTTTATTGATATAAACACCCGAATTATGTATGGGATTAAAAAACCAACATCCCATGTGGGTAAAGATGATGTCCCAAGTCACAAAAACAGCCATCGTTACTGCAATTGCTGGAAGTAAATATTTCCAACGTTTATAGAGCCTCAAGTTTTTCTCGAAACTTAAAGCGAAAGGCCCTGCAAGACAAATTATTAAAATAAGTAAATAGAGTGACATGGTTACTAATTTTAAGGTATGCTATGTCAGCTTAATTTTATTGGTGATATAAATAGAAACCAATGACCACATCTTTATTCGATTGGGTATTCGGATGCGCTCATTTAATAATTTTTCAACAGGCGTGCGTTTGATCTTATTTGTCAATTTTGTGTAATATAAATAGGCTGCATATACCCCATTTCTTGAATTGTCTGGCAGTTGTTTGATCCCTTCTAACGCTACTCTAAAATCTTCATTAATATCTTGAATGATATTTTTTTTGACGTCTTCAGTTAATTGGATATCTCTTAAAATAGGGAAATAAATACGGTGTAACTGATTGACATCATTACTGATATCACGCAAAAAATTTACTTTCTGAAAAGCCGAACCCAAACGCATCGCAGCTGGTTTTAATTCCTGATAACGTGCTTCATCCCCATTAACAAATACTTTAAGGCACATCAATCCTACGACATCAGCAGATCCGTAGATATACGCTTTAATCTCTTCGTCATCAAATTCTTTCTTAGATAAATCACTGTGCATACTTTTTAAAAAAGCCTGTATTAACGCATCATCAATATTATATTTTCGAACCGTTAACTGAAACGAATTGAGAATCGGATTAAGACTAATCCCTTGCTTATAGGCACGGTAATAATCTTCTTCAAAATTTGAAAATAAAACAGCCTTATCATAATCGTGAAAGGTATCCACAATCTCATCCGCAAAACGTACAAAACCATAAATACTAAAGATGCTATCTCGTATGGATTTATCAAACAATTTAATACCCATAGAAAATGAAGTACTATACTCTTGAGTAACAATTTTACTACATTTAAAGGCTACATCATCAAATAATTGCTTCATTTACTGCTTTTTATTTTTTTAAGAATAAGATCCGATGCAATCTTACCCGATATAATAGTTGTAGGGACACCAGGACCAGGCACGGTCAATTGTCCCGTATATACTAAATTTTTTATCTTTTTGTTTTCCATCTTTGGCTTTAAAAAAGCCGTTTGCATTAGGGTATTTGCTAATCCATAAGCATTCCCTTTATAAGCGTTATAGTCCTTAACAAAGTCACTTACACAATACGATTTTTTAAAAAGTATATCATTGCTTAAACGCTGATCGGTAATTTTTTCAATACGTTTAATTATCTGATCGAAATAAGCCTCACGAATACTTTCTGTATCCTCCAAACCAGGTGCTAAGGGCACTAAAATTATACCTGCTTCTTTTCCTTCCGGAGCCGCTGTATCATCTGTTATACTCGGAAAACTCGTGTAAAACAAAGGTTCTTTAGGCCAAGAAGGTGAATCGTAAATGGTATTAATATGATTATCGAAATTCGTATCAAAAAACAACGTATGGTGATTAATGTTTTTTAATTTTTTATTAAACCCAACAAAAAATAATAAGGCCGAAGGGGCAAAGGTTTTTTTCTCCCAATAGGCTTCGTTATAATTTTTGTATTGTGGATCCAATAATGTTTCCGTATGGTGGTAATCCGCCCCCGAAATAATAAAATCAAAGGCTACGAATTCTTTATTTATAATTAATCCTGTAGCGCTGTTTTTATCAACCTCTATTTTATCTACAGGTGAATTGGTTTGTGTTTTTACCCCTAATTCATTTGCTAATTTACTAAAACCCTCAATTACTTTGTAGAAACCGCCTTTGGGATGCCAAGTCCCTAAAATCATATCGGCATAATTCATAAAACAGTAAAACGTAGGTATATTTTGTGGTTTAGCTCCCAAAAAGATAACAGGAAATTCCAGTATCTTAATTAAACGTGGGCTTTTAACATTTTTACGTATCGTTTTACTAATGGATTTTGCGAATTGTCCCAAACGACTCGCCGTTGCAAAAGTAACCAACTCAATCGGCGATTTACCCGGTCGATAAATAACCTCATCCATAGCAGCATTATAATTAAACTCTGCCATAGAAAGAAACTTTTTCAAAAACGTACTACTCCCCGCTTCTTCTTTCTCAAAAGCGGCATACAATTTATCAAGACTTACAGATACATCTATAGCATCGGCCTTTTCAAAATAAACCTTATAACCCGGATCTAATCTAGTAAGTTGATAATAGTCGGAACGTTTGCGATTAAAATCCGAAAAAAAGCGATCAAACACATCAGGCATCCAATAAAATGTTGGGCCAGTATCAAAACTGAATCCGTCTTTTTTAAATTGACTAGCCCTTCCTCCAATGGTTTCATTTTTTTCGAATATAGTAACGTCATTACCAGCTTGCGCTAAATAACACGCGGCTGATAAACTAGAAAATCCAGAACCTATAATCGCAATTTTTTTCATACTATTTAACGCTGATGTAACATAATTATATTCACTACTTAAAAGGTTTACTTCAGTCTATTCCTTTGTATGAGAGGTATATGATTCTTACTTTTTGTTACTTTAATTTGTAACCAAAAATATCTTTTGCAAAAGTAACAATCTTTTTTAAATCACTTTGGGCTTTAGCGGTATAATTGTTCTCGAATGAAAATTAATTTTTTGATGGATTTTTCGTAATCGGGGATGTCGGGGAGTACAGAGGTTTGGTGCAATTGTTCAATTGAAATTATCAAATCCTCTGCCTTTTGCAATAAATCATCATATTCCATTTCGCCAGCTTTGATAGATAGTAATTCTTCACGGTTAGAAACTCTGATATTTAAAGTGCCTTTTGATAAAATTTGCTCGGCAGTTTGTAACAATCTAATGGTGTGCATCATGTTTTTACTGTCGTAATTTTTGCCGTGTTTTTGGTTTGTGTTGTAACGTTCATCATTACGTTTTTCAATCCATTCCCAGTATTCAGCGTATTCTTTACAATATTTTGAATACCCATCTTGGTT
This sequence comes from uncultured Flavobacterium sp., assembly GCA_964420215.1. Classification (GTDB taxonomy): domain Bacteria; phylum Bacteroidota; class Bacteroidia; order Flavobacteriales; family Flavobacteriaceae; genus Flavobacterium. The sequence continues at coordinate 104,479 of CAYQSQ010000008.1, forward strand.
ACAAAACAAATACGCTACTTCCTTTTCACCTTTCGGGATTGACGACAACGAAACCTCATTAGAATTTCCGTTTTTTACAATACCACGATAGCCTAAAGTTGCAGATTCATCATAAAATACAGCAAACATTCCTTTGGAGTTTGGCATATTGATTAAGCCACAATGTTCTTGTACAAATCCTTTTTTTATTAACCAATCAGAGGCCGAAACAGAATCATATCCTCGCAAAACATAACAAAAATCCAACAGGCTTTTCTTTTGCTTTTCCATTGGGTTTACGATTTTCTTTTTCAAACCTCGTGCTTTTTTAATTTGTGTCATGGCGTAACCTGCAAAACTGTCTTTACACAATTTGGAAAGAAAATCTTCTAGTTGCAAATGCTCCATTATCGGATGTTTGTATAAAATACAATCTTCGGGCGAAGCTAAAATCTCTAATATATTCGGGTTGTTTTTAAGTAATAATTCCACAAAACGACCAATTTCATAATATACCTCATCGTTGGTTTCGTTACTAATTTGAGGTATATAATCCAACCCATAAAATTGCGCTTTGGGCAAATAATACACGCCTTTAATATCAGTATCGGATGTTGGCGTGTTTAACCCAAACGACTTACTGCCCGAAATAACTTCGAATAGGATTAGGTTTTGGGATTTTAGATTTTGGATGGTCATTTTAAAATCCATATTTTTCTTCACGCTTTTTAAAGGCTTCTTTTCCTCCTTCTACTATTTCAGCTATGTGCTCTCTTATACCCATTGATTTTAATAAATCAGTTGAGTTGTTTTTTTGGGAAGTATCTTCTAAAGCACCATTTATATAATCGAAATGGAAATCACTTGTACTTTCTATATCATTTTGACCTTTTTGGTTTGCAACAATAATGTTTTCAGCATCAGCATTTACAACAATATTTGGATTGTGTGTTACTAAAATTATTTGGCGTTCTTTTTTCTTTTCTTTTAAAAATTCAACTAATTCTTTTGAAACTGAACGATTATCTAAATTATCTTCTGGTTGGTCTATTAAAATTGGACCATTGTCTTTGCTTAATTTTATTATCAGTTTTAATAAAATAAAACTAGCTTTTCCAGTGGACATTTTATGAATATCATCGTCTTGAGAATTTACGTCCCAATGGTCGAAAAAGAAATCAGTAAATATTTTTTTTATGGCACTTTTTTTATCATTCCCGCCTTTAGGTGTTAGTTGATTATTCACTATTTTATTGAAAATTTCTTTTAAATCTTGAATGACTAATGAAATCTCAACGTCTGACAAAGCTGATTTTGGATTTTCCGTTTGGTATTGATAAAGATATTTGAATCCGTTATTATTAAACCCTCTGTTGTCGAATATATTATCTGCTAGTCTTCTAAACTTTGGAAAATTATATTTTACACTTGGTTTTATTTCAATTTTATCAGTTCCACTTTGCAAATTAGAAATTCTTGGTTTTAAATCTTCGATGATTTTATCGTACAATTGATAATTTGTTTCAAAATCGGCAAATAACTTTTCTTTTTGACTAAAAATTGCAGTTTTTGATGTTTCAGTTTCCTTTATAAACTGTTGAATTGCAGCAACTTTTGCTTCATTCTCACTTATGCTTTTCTGAATTGCAGATACCTGTTTTTGATTTTCTAATTTATCATTATAAGGTTTTAAATCCTGTTCAATCTTTTCTTTATCCTCCAAAATGGTTTTTAAAGTAGATGTAAATATAGAAGTCTGAATGTATTTATTTTCTTCTGTTTTACCAAACTCTGTTGAAATTTCATTAATTGACGAAACCGCATCATCTAAAAATTGTAATTTAGAAGTAAATCCATTTTTTATACTTTCGTTTTGTAAAGTATCTAAAACTATTTTCTTTTTGTTTGCAAGCTCTATTAAGGTACGTTTTAATTCAGACTGAAATCCGTCTAGTTTTTCATAATCCGAATTAATATTATTTTCTTGAATTTTTATAGCGTTTAATTTTTCAACAAATGCTGTGTATTCTGTTTGCTCATTTTCTGAAAAATCTTTATTTAGTTGTGTTATTTTATGTTTGTTATGTTCAATTCCTTCTTTTAAAGCTTTGGTGTCACCTTTTGTTTGAAGCTCAGCTTCTTTTTTTGTTAGTTCATTCTTTAATGCAAAATAATAATCAATATCTTTTTCTCGTTGAACATCATTCCGTTTTGCCTGTTTTACAAATTCATCATATTTCAACTGATATTCATCTTCTTCTAAAATCAAATTTCGTATTAATTTTTTCAAAGTTCCACCATTTTTTCGGCTTCTATCAACCAAATTGGATAAATGATTTTGAGGAATGTATTTGATGCTGGGTAAAATACTTGAATTACTACTTCTGTCCTTTAAATTTTGTGAACTCCCTGAAAACAAATCTACCTTAAAATTATACTTTTCATCCTTTTTGTCTTTTGAAATTTCGTTTAAGTTGTATAAATCTTTAATGTTCCCATCGGTAACATCTCTATATTGAAGGACTTCATCTGAACTGTTAGCATAAAGTGTTTTTGCAATTTCATATAACAAAATAGACTTGCCTGAAGATTTTCCACCGATAATTACATTTAGATTTTTATTGAAATAAATTGGTTCATTTGTAAAACGGTTTTCTGAAGAAGTGAACGTAACTTTTTCAATAATCAAATTATCTAATTTTTCAGCTTCGGGCATTTCATTTTGAATTTTGACTCTCTCTTCTGGTTCGTAAATAATTTGTTTTAAACCTTCAAAAGTTGGTTGAGCTTTTATCCATGTGAAACGACTAAACAAATCTTCTTCTTTATGAGCATCACAACCAACTATACAAGGTTTTAGTGAGCCAGTATGACTAACAACTTCTTCAATTGAAGTTTTTTTACCTAAAAAATATTCTTTATCAGACGGAGCATTTGAAAATATTATTTTAGATATTTTATAAATAGATTTTATCGTGCCTAATAAACTACCTCCTTCATTTTCAAACTCTTCATAATAATCTTTTAAGCCTGATACACCATCATTAGACTTACTACTTATTGCAATTATTGCGTTTTCTCTTATTAATTTATTTACTTCTAAAAAAGTTTTAATCTTTCCAAACTCTATATTATAATTATCAATTCCATATTTATACAATTGATCAGAATTTAAATTGGTATTTATAGATTTAGCATAATTACATATTGAATCATAATTCATTAGATAATTTTCTGCATTTGATATTTTATTGAAAAATTCATTTGCAAGTTGATCAATAATATTAGGGTTGAAGATAAAATGTAAGTTAATAAATTTCCCTTTTTTAGTTGTCGGAGAAATCCTTAACTCCACATTAGGGAATAAAAATATTGATTTAATGAAGGCTATCTCATCATTACTGAATAATTTAGCTTGTGTCAAAGAATCTATTTTTGATTCAATTTCAGAAACATATTTTACAGCATCTTTGTATCTATCTATTGAAAAATAATCAGTAATACCAATAGCTTCAATTTTATTTTCGTACGCTTTTTTGAAAAAAATATTGAAAAATTCATCTAAATTTTTTGATATAAATTGGTCACTCTTATTTGTTCCTTTAGTATGTACGTGCAAATCCCATTTTCTCCATTCTGAACCTCTGTTAATTTCACTCATAATAATATTTTTTATTTAATAAATTCCTAAAAACCCCATTCAACTCCACCGCCATTTTCTTCCCACTACCCAAACCACTCGCATGTTCTTGATTAAACTTTACCGTTTCCAGCAAAAAATCAGTTATTAAAACCTCTTTTGGGTGCAAGTATTTTTCATTTTGTTTGGCTTTTATGGTCATTAATTCTGTTACTTTTTCTTGTATGTTTTGTGGCGCTATGGGTAATAATTCCATAAAATCAACTGGCGGAAAGCTTTTGTTTTCTATTATCCATTTACCCGCTAAAGCGGTACGTAAAGCATAAAAGTAACTCTTTAATTTTACATTATCTTGCTCACAAACGTCCAAAAAGTTTTTTGTGGTGCCTAAATAATGATGTAAACACGCTATGGGCGAAAAACTGTCTTGGGCTACTTTGCGTAATGTTGTTATAAATGCTTCGTTTTCATAATACACCACTGGCGAATAAATCCATTCTAATAACGGTGCATTTGATTTGGCTAATAATTTTAATGCTTTGGCTACGTCCCAACCTGAACCATCTAAATCATCTTTGGTCATGAATTCAATTACATCGGGTTGTTCCCATAACGATAAATAATAATCTAAGTCGTGTTTGTATATAAACCGTATATCGTAATCACTATCGGGCGAGGCAAATCCCCATGCTCTGCTGCCTGATTCAACCGCATAAAGGATTTCTACTCCTTTTTCGAGTTCGATTTCTTTGAGTTTATTTAGAATTTTATTTTTCATAATCTTATTCTTTCAAATTTATAAAATTAATCCTCACGACTTCCATCATCCGCCATACGAACCATTTTAGGCGTGAATTTAGCCACAACATCCATTAAAATTATTTGTATCTGTATAGACTTTTGAATAAGACTGCCAAACATAAAAAAAGCCCTGATTTATCAGGACTTTAGCGGTATAATTATACGTGAATGAAAATTAATTTTTTATGAAAAACGCACGTTTTTGGCTTTGTTTTTTATGGAAAATTGGAAAGTTTTTTTGGGCTTTGGTAGATGAGCTGTTGGCATTGGGTTTTTGTTTTACTGGAAAACAAATCGCCTATAAAGCACTTATAATGGAAAATATTTATCAAAATTGATTCTTTACTGGAAACTAAAACCTATTTTTGAGTGATAAGAGTAATTCTGATGGAAAATAACATACCAATTCACTTGCAAGAAGTAATTTTTGCTTCAAGCGATATAGTCATAAGCAGACAATTAGGGAAGCTGGAAAAAACTGGGCAAATAAAAAAAATTGCACCAAGAATTTATACTTCTAATTTCAATGAATCAGTAGAAGTAATTATTAAACGAAATATCTTTTCTATTTTAGGAAGGTTATATCCAGGAGCTGTATTAAGTCATCGCTCCGCTTTAGAATTTAAACCAACATCGGCTAATCAAATTTTTGTTACGTATACCTATACTAAAAAAATTGAACTTCCAGGAATAACAATCCGTTTTATGGAAGGAATGCCTGCTATCGAAGGAGATAATCCATTCTCTGGAGAATTATTTGTAGCTCAACAGGAAAGGGCTTTTCTTGAAAACATGCAAACTTCTCGACAAGTAGGACCAATCTCCAAAACACTTACATTACCCGAAATCGAAAATAAACTAGACCAAATTGTTCATGTAAAAGGCGAAGAAGGATTAAATCAATTCAGGGACAAAGCAAGATGTCTAGCAGAAAAATTAGAAATGCAAACGGAGTTTGAAAAACTAAACAAACTAATTAGTGCTTTGTTGTCAACAAACCCCTCTAAAATATTGACATCACCAATAGCATTAGCCAGAGCTTTGGGAAATCCTTACGATAAACATCGCTTGGAATTATTCGAGAAATTATTTATTGAATTACAACTACAACCCTATAAGGTTAGGCAAGACATAAATATAGAAGTTAATGCATTTAAAAACTTTGCCTTCTTTGAAGCTTATTTTTCAAATTATATCGAAGGAACTATTTTTGAAATAGAAGAAGCCAAAAGTATCATTCAAACCGAAATACCCATTCCAAATCGTGATGAAGATTCACACGATATTTTAGGAACCTATAAATTGGTAAGTAATCAAAAGGAAATGAGTACAACGCCATCAAATCCTGACGAACTACTAAACATATTGCAATACAGACATCAAATTCTGATGGCGGCTAGAACCTCAAAAAAACCTGGTCAATTCAAAGATAAAAACAATCGTGCAGGAGAAACTCATTTTGTTGACCATTCTTTAGTAAGAGGGACTATAATAAAGGGATTTGATTATTATCAAGCTTTACAAGATCCATTTGCTAAGGCAGCGTACATTATGTTTATGATAAGTGAAATTCATCCATTCTTAGACGGAAACGGAAGAATAGCAAGAGTTATGATGAATGCCGAACTAGTGAAAGTAAATCAAACACGAATCATAATTCCAACAGTGTATCGCGATGATTATTTGGGAGCATTGAGAAGATTAACGAGAAACGATGATCCAGCAGTTTATATAAGAATGTTACAAAGAGCACAAGAGTTCAGCGCAACAATAACAGCAAACGATATGCAAGTATTAGAAAATCAACTAACCCAAACCAATGCTTTTAAAGAACACGACGAGGCAAAATTGAAGATAATTACATTTTAACATCAAATAATCTAGCGTTAATGACAGCATTGAAAATCCTTTTAAGCCAGCCCTGATTTTGGCTGGCTTAAAAGATTGTAACGAATGGCATGACCCGATAGGGAAACGCCCAAAATATAACCAATAAACTATTCCGGTATTTGCTGACTCAAACAATGCAAGGTTCCAAATCCCCAAATTAAATCAATGGCACTGATGCCGATGATTTCTCGGTCAGGGAAACATTCGGCTAAAATATTTAAGGCTTTGCGGTCGTTAGCATCGTTAAACGTAGGGACTAACACACAATTATTTAAAATTAGAAAGTTAGCGTAACTCGCAGGAATTTGTAGCCCTTCAAAAATGATTGGTTTAGGCATGGGTAAATAAACAATGGTTGGTTTTTCGCCATTTTCTAATACTGCATTTTGTAAACGTTTTATATTTTCTTGTAACGGTGCGTAATTTTTATCTTCTGGATTTGATTCTACTACGGTAACAATGGTATTTTCATTCACGAATCTCGCCAAATCATCTACATGACCGTGGGTGTCATCGCCTGTGATGCCGTCTCCTAACCAAATAACGTTGGTAACGCCTAAATATTCCTTAAACACCGCTTCGTAATCGGATTTGGTAGCTCCTGCATTTCGTACTTGAGTAGCAGGGTGCAACATACATTCTTCGGTAGTAATCAACGTGCCTTTTCCGTTTACGTCAATCGCGCCACCTTCTACAATAAAAAGTTTTCCTTTATAGGTAACTTGGGTAATGGGGATTTGCAAATGATTCGCAACAGCATTAGGCACATGTTTGTCTAACTTCCAGTTGGAGTATTTTGCCCATCCGTTAAAATTGAAGTTTAAGGCTTCTAAAGAACCGTCTGGTTTTTTAACCACTATCGGCCCCGAATCACGCATCCAACTGCGGTTGGTTTTTTGTATGATGAACGAAATTTTAGATAAATCAACTTCGGACTGAGTAAGCATTTCGGTTACTTTTTCTTGTAATGAAGCGTCTGCTACCACTAAAAAAACCGTTTCGTATAGGCTTACTTTTTTAATAAATTCTACAAACGCCCATTGTATGGCTTGGTATTTACCCGGCCAATCGTTTCCGTTATGCGGAAAACACAATAAAATTCCTTGTTGTTTTTCCCATTCAGCAGGGAAACGGCGGTTGATATTCATGATTCAATCAATTAAAAATAGATTGCAAAAATAAACATATAGATTTAATAATCGTTTTATAATACTTTTGCACTTTACAAAAAAACTACCAAGCAATCGGGTTATAGTCTTTTAAAAACTTGCCACACCAATGCTTGCCTGTATTAATTCCGTCAAATAAAGGATCCATAACACGTGCCGCACCATCTACAATATCTAATGGTGGATAAAAATCGTGTTTTTCTTGTTTCATTTTGGCTAACTCAGCAGGGTCTTCGTCGGTAACCCAGCCTGTGTCTACCGCATTCATAAAAATACCGTCTTTAGCTAAAGTGCCTGCGGCGGTGTGTGTTAGCATATTAAGTGCTGCTTTTGCCATGTTGGTGTGCGGGTGACGATCTTCTTTAAAATCACGATAAAATTTACCTTCCATAGCAGACACATTTATAATATGTTTTTGCCCAGTGTGGTCTTTCTTCATCACTTCCGAAAGTCGATTGCATAATACAAATGGCGCAACTGAATTTACGAGTTGCACTTCAATCATTTCGGTGGTTTCAATTTGCCCTAATTTTAAACGCCAACTGTTGGTTTTACGCAAATCTACTTGTTGTAAATCGGCATCGAGTTCACCTTCTGGAAAAACTTCTTTCGCCACCAAAGTAGTGTCAAAACTATACGGGATTTGAGATAGTTTAGCCGAAGCTCGTAAACCTATTCCTGGTTCGGGACCGTGCCAAGTAACGGGCATGTTTTGGTTGGACGAAGCGCCAGTGGTCAGTACTTTTAATTCGTTCAGGCAATTGGTATGATCTTGTAAAAGCTGTTGAATTGGTTTCGGTAAAGAAGCTATTGGGCGCTCTTCGTTCTCCATTAAATGGGTATAAAAACCTGCGGGGCGACGAACGGTTTGGGCGGCATTGTTAATTAGAATGTCTAAACGACCGTATTTTTGTTCGATAAAATTGCAGAAAATTTCCACGCTTGGAATGTGTCTCAAATCCAACCCGTGAATTTTAAGCCTATGCTCCCACTCCAAAAAATCGTGTTCTTTTGCAAAACGCAAAGCCGAATCTACAGGAAAACGTGTGGTGGCCACAACGGTTGCGCCACCTCGCAAAAGCATTAACGTAATGTGATAGCCAATTTTTAAACGAGACCCTGTAATCACCGCAATTTGCCCTTTTACATCGGCGGTTTGAAAGCGTTTGGCATAATTATAATCGCCACAATCAGTACACATCGTATCATAAAAATGATGCATTTTGGTGTATTCTGTTTTACAGATGTAGCAATTTTGGGGTGTTTCAAGTAATCTTGCTTCTTTATGTGCCAAATCTTGCATGGCCAATAATTTAGGCGCTACAAATATACTTGCTTCACGAGCATGACGAATTCCTGTTTCTTTGCGAGCAGTTCTATCGCGTTTTTCTTGTTTGCGTTTAGCCGCTAATTTTCCGTCTTTTTTTCTTCG
>CAYQSQ010000009.1:0-103149 GCA_964420215.1 uncultured Flavobacterium sp.
AACGATTACATCCACACCATTGATGCGGTGATTTTATTTCTGCAAGGCAATAATCCTACATTGGCGCATCAAATTTGTAGTGGAGAATTTTTACCAGAAGCTTCCCGATTTGCGCAGTTAGAAGATTTAGATTGGGCGTTTGGCACGATGGGATTGCAAGACAAAGCCAAACATTTGGCAACCTTGTATTTAGAAGATCTTTCTGATTTTATTGTAGAATGTATTGACGAGAATTTTGGTTTCAGTCGATATGCCGAACGTTTAGGACGAAGTGCCAATTCCTTTGATGAATTACACCAAAAATTACAAGAAACGCCGTCTTATATTGACCAAATTACCTTAAAAATTCTAGCACAAAAACTAGAAGAAATTCAGCCTGAATTGGTGTGTTTTTCCGTGCCTTTTCCAGGGAATTTATATAGTGCTTTTAAATGTGCGCAATACATCAAACAGCATTTTCCGAACACAAAAACCGCTATGGGTGGCGGATTTCCCAATACCGAATTGCGCAGTTTATCCGATGTTCGGGTGATGGATTTTTTTGATTTTATTACGTTAGATGATGGGGAGTTGCCGATTGAATTGTTGGTAGAAGATTTGAGATGTGAGACTTTAGATAATAGAATTGAGAGGGAGTTTAAACGCACCTATATTTTAGAAAAAGGAGAAATCGTTTATAAAAACAGCACCACTCGGCACGATTACAAACAATCTGAAGTGGGTACGCCTGATTATTCGGATTTACAACTAAATAAATACATTTCGGTGATTGAAATTGCCAATCCGATGCACAGTTTGTGGAGCGATGGCCGTTGGAATAAACTCACCATGGCGCACGGTTGTTATTGGGGGAAATGTACTTTTTGCGATATTTCGTTAGACTATATTAAAATTTACGAACCCATAGCCGCTAAAATTTTGGTCGATAGAATGGAAGAATTGGTAGCGCAAACCAACGAATCAGGATTTCATTTTGTGGACGAAGCTGCACCACCCGCCTTAATGCGCGAAGTCGCTTTAGAAATTTTGCGTCGCAACCTTACCGTAACGTGGTGGACAAACATTCGATTTGAGAAGAGTTTTACGCAAGATTTATGTTTGCTTTTGAAAGCATCGGGTTGTATAGCCGTTTCGGGCGGTTTAGAAGTCGCCTCCGACCGTTTATTGGATTTAATAGACAAAGGCGTCACTGTGGCGCAAGTCGCGCAGGTAACGCGTAATTTTACCGAATCAGGCATATTGGTTCACGCCTATTTAATGTACGGTTATCCTACACAAACCATACAAGAAACCGTAGATTCCTTAGAAATGGTCCGCCAACTTTTTGAAGCAGGAATTTTACAATCTGGATTTTGGCATCAGTTTGCCTTAACCGCACACAGCCCAATAGGTTTAGCGCCTGAAAAATTTGGTGTAAAAGCTAAGGAAGTAAACGCGCCTTTTGCATTGAACGATTTAGAATTTACCGACAAAACAGGCGTTAATCACGAAAAATTCAGTTTCGGACTTAAAAAATCATTATTTAATTACCTGCACGGTATCGGTTTTGACTTTCCGTTGCAAGAATGGTTTGAATTTAAAATTCCTAAAATTACCATTCCCAAAAATTACATCCAAAATATACTCAATCAACCAGCTGATTTTACCTTAAAACCCAACGCAAAAGTAATTTGGTTAGGAAACATGCCCGAAGTCAGTTACTATACCAAAACCAAAAAAGGAAACAGTTGGGAAATGGCTCAACTCACTTTTCATTCCAAAAAAGAAAGTTTTAACATCAGCCTCGAAAAACCAGAAGCCGAATGGTTGTGTAAAACCTTAGCTGAAATCAACCTTCTAAATTCGAACACCAAAACACTTTCAAACCTAAAAATAGACTTTGAAAACCAATTAGAAAATTTTGAATTGTTTTGGTTTAGTAAGGCTGTAATGAGTTTGAGGGAGAAGGGGCTAATTACTGTTTAATCGTTGATTGTGTAACCGTTTAATCGATTTTTGATTAGTTATTTTATACCCAAGACTATGATTTATTCCATTAAACGATTAACGGTTAAACGTTTTTTGGGCGTTCCCTTCTGGCGTGCTATCGCCAGTCGTTTTTTTTATTCCATTGCATTTCATAAAAAAGAACTCCAACAATGGCTCTATCACTAACGCGGAAAGTTTTATTTCTTCTTAATTTTTTCTTCCAAAAATTTTAAATCGTCTAAATCAGCCTGTTTAGCTTCAAACTCTTTTCTGTTTTTATCAAATTGCTCGTAAACAAGCTTTACCTGCTCTTCCATTTGTTGATGTGAAATAGAACCTGCTGACTTCAACACTTCTTTATCATTAAACTGTAAAATTCTATCTACATTTTCTCGCCAAAAGTTTAAGGTAACGTCTTTTCGTTCTTTTACTCTTAGCTCTGCGGTTTCAAGAAAAATAACTGTCAATCGGTTTAGGGTATCAATCTCATCTTTATTTAGGTAGTTTTTGGCAATTATAATATCTTGTTTTCTAACTTTAGTTCCAACCCAAGATGTCAGAGCCATATTAGGAGCGTCAGCATCGGCTCTTGACAGAATTAATTCAGCTGCAGTTTGTTTGGTAACGGCAAAAAGTAATTTGTTTTGGGTTTCTGCAAAAAACATTTGTGTAGCTTTATCAGTTGTATCATAATCGCTACTTAGTGAAAGTAAATCCTTTACTTTTTGGTAGAATCGTTTTTCAGAAGTTCGTATTTCTCGAATTCTTTTGAGTAATTCATCAAAATAATCAGGTCTTCCATCAGGTTTTTTCAGTCGCTCATCATCCATCAAATAACCTTTATTCAAATACTCCTTTAAATTTTGGTTCGCCCAAATTCTAAACTGAGTACCTCTTTTGCTTCTAACCCTAAAACCAATGGCTATAATCATTTCTAGGCTATAAAACATTACTTCATATTGTTTGCCGTCAGAGGCAGTTGTAAAGTAATTCTTTACAACTGAAATAGCATCTAACTCTTTGTCTTCTAGTATACTAGAAATATGTTGCCCTATATTTTGCTTAGAGGTGTCAAAAAGTTCAGCCAATTGGTTTTGGTTCATCCAAACCGTGCCGTCTTTGGCATATAGAGACACATTTACTTTGCCGTCTTGCGTGTTGTATATAATAATATTTTGTTCCATTACTTAATGTACTATTTATCTATTCAGATAATTTTGTGGTGGAATTTAGTTAATTAGATGAAATTTCAATGGTTTTATAATACTCACTAAATATCACATAATCTTTTTGGGTTAGTATTTAGTGCGAATATATCAACTTTTTTAAAGACTAACTCTAGGAAACAATCCTCCCAAACGCCCGATTCAACAAAGTATTGGACTTTCTGTTTTTTAGTTTTTTATCCCCTTAAAAAACGTCTCCTTTTAAATCTAAAAACGACTGATATTTTTGCAACATCAAATGGTAGTAAAAAAATGGGTCTGTAATTGCCTCCTCCAAAGGTGTTTTAATTTTAGCGGCTATTTAGTTAAAATACAACCATTCCGTAGGGTCTAAAACAATAGTTTTAACCGACCAAAAAGAACCGAAAAAATCAACTTTTACAGGTTTCAAAAGTTTTTGGATAAAGAGTTATTAAACCCAAAATTGTATACGCAATGCGTATATAAAGTTATATATTAAACATACAAATTGTGTTAGCGTTAAAACACAATTTTCTCAATTCCCTCGTAATTCTATATTGTTGCGTTTGAAGTGGTTGTTTTGCAGTCAATAATTACTTTACAAAGTAAATTAACTATTGCTTCATATTGTCAAAATGTAGTTTGTCTTTGTCTTGAATAAGTCTCATTAAGTATCTTGCTGATTTATGAATTTCCTGTGGATTCATTGAGCCATTTATTGAATGAGAGAGAATATTACAAACCTTAATCAATACAGAGTAATAATGAATGCGAAATGTAATCTCTATCGAAAATTCTGAGATTTTCTTGCTTTTTAATTGGGTCTTTTAGAAATTCATCTTTGATGCCAATAGCAATAGAACTTTTACCTTTACCATTGTAGCCAAATAGAATGTTTTTGGAACGAAAAAGTAAATCATTGGGGTTCGTGTAGCCAACAAAAGATTTGTGAGAGAAATTGTATAGTTTAGTTATCATTTATGGAATTCTTTTTCTTAAAACACAATTTTAACGTCTTCTTTATAATATTTACAGACTGGGCTGTATTTCTTTTCCTTGGTAAAGTATACTACTTGTATATTCTTTCAAATCTTTCTGTTATTATTTGTTTGTATTGATTTTTAAAATCATCTGTCATGAAGCTAATATTTATCTGTTCCATCCATTTCGATTTTGCTTTTTCCATTTTAATGAAAATATTTTCTTGCTGTTTTTCGTCCAGTTTTAAAGTATTCATAGCGGCCACAAAATCTTGTTTTTTTAATTTTTTCTTTTTCCCATTTAAATTTAGCGCCATTTCTTCATCATCTGCCGGATTTACCATTGCTGTATTGACTAAATCGTAGGCTGGCGACAATACCATTCCCAAACCGGGTTGCTCTAATAATGAAAAATTCTTTAAATGCATATCGGCATTGCCTGTTAAAAATGAAAACAAAACCAATTCAAAAAAATTAACTACATCTAAACCTGGTGTTGCGGAGTATTTTTGAATAGCTTTTGCAATTTGTTCATAGCTGCCATGGTACTTATCTTCTGTGAGTCGTTCGGTTAATTGACACATATCTTCCATGGCTAGTTTGCCTTTTTTAACTCTGTCTACACGTTTTGTTACATAAGCCAGATTACCCGATGTTAAACGAACAAGACTGTGCGGTACTGTTTTTATTTTTGCTATGCTTGCTAAATGCATTGTTACATCTTCAACTTCGGGCAACTGTTGATCTAATGCAGTAGGTGGTTTTAATATGTAGCCCCCCCATAGCCCAACGATGGTAAATCTTTTGCCTGCTTCGTCCTGATTATTGGCGGTAATGTGTAGCGATAGCTTGGCTTGCACTCCTGTTACTGCTGTTTGGCTTTGTATTATTTCTTTAGCCAATGGTTCTAAATCTGCTTCTGAATAGGGTAATGCAGGTGGTGTGGGCTGTCCAAATATTTTTTTGGAGCAAGTGCCGTGAAAATCCAATTCATTTTCGGCCAATAGTTGGTAGCAAAATAAACACCTGGTCATGGCTTAACCTCCTCTTTTACTTCTTCCACACTAACTGCTCCAATACAATCTTTACAACATTCTAGTAGCAAACCCATGCGGTCTCTTGGATTTAACTTCCAATTTTTTTCAGCTATATCCAACAACCAACCTTCCGGAATTAATCCATCAAAAAATGGAAATAATATATTGGATGTATATATTGCCTCTTTCAAGGGCAGGGTTAAACTTACCGGTTTTGAATCTGTTTGGTTTAAATAGATTTTGTCATATTCAAAATGATACCCTTTATCGTCTTGCGTTAGCAAACCAGCAACTTGCCTATCTATTTTTATAATTGCCTTCCTCATTATTCATTTTCTTTTTTAGCAGAAACAGCACCCACTTCATATCCAAATAATTGCAGAACTTGGTTGACCTTATCTATGCGTAAACTTTCCTTTCCTTGTTCTAATTCACGAACAAAACGTAAGCCCACGCCTGCCTTTTCCGCCAACTCAGGCTGCGTGAGGTTTACTGATTTTCGCTTTTCTTTTACAAAACTTGATAGCTCCATTTTATACCCTTTAAGGTGTAAATATAGTTTATTTTATTTAAATTATACCCGTTAGGGTGTAAAATAGTTAAAAACATACTTATTATACCTTTTCGGGTGCAATTATCAAAATACCACTGATTATATACCCGTAAAGGTATATTTTAAGGTAAGTAATAAAACGCTGTCTTTTTTTAGAAAAAATTAAATCCTATCAACTGGATTTTCTAACACCGTACAAAAATTACAAATGATTGGGTTGGTGGTGGTTTAAAAGCATGGAACTTCGCTAATTCATAATTTGTACTCCGACCGCCTTGTTGTTCTTGTTGTAAAATACCTTTTTCTATAAAATCTTTGATATCACGTAATGCTTTATCGGGGGAGCATTTGGCTAATTGTGTGATTTTTATTTACCGCAAAAATGCGGAGAATACACAACATATTCTCCGCATTAATTATTTAACTCCCAATCCTTAATCCAATCCGCTACAACAGTACACCATTCAGGGTCATCGTTTAAACACGGGATGGCTAAAAATTCTTCGCCGCCGTGTTCTTTAAATTGGTGGTTGGCTTCCATGGCGATTTCCTCTAAAGTTTCTAAACAATCTGATACAAAAGCAGGGGTTACAACAGCGAGTTTTTTAATGCCTTTTTCGGGCATTTTATTAATTTCGACATCGGTATAAGGATCTAACCATTTGCCAAATAGGCGGGATTGAAAGGTTTGGCTGTATTTGTCTTTTGGGATTTTTAACAATTCAACGACTTGTCGTGTGGTTTCAAAACATTGGTGACGGTAACAAAACTCATGCGCAGGTGATGGTGTTTTACAACAAGATCCATCTATGGTGCAATGGGATTTGGTAATATCTGTTTTGTGGATATGTCTTTCGGGGATACCGTGATACGAAAATAATAAATGATCGTATTCAAACGTATTGAGGTGTTTTTGAATGGAATTAGCTAAAACTTGTATATAATCTTTTTTGTTGTAAAATGACGGAACGTTAGTGATCTTCATTTCTGGGAAATGTGTTGCGCGTAATTTTTCGGCCAACTCAACGATAGTCGTTGTAGATGCCATTGCATGTTGTGGATACAGTGGCAAAAGCATCACATCGGTAATGCCTTGATCGTGTAATTCTTGCAATCCCTTATGGATAGATGGTTGTCCGTATCGCATCGCCAATGCAACAGGGATTTCTACTTGTTGTTGTACTTTTTGGTGCATTCGTTTTGAAATAACAACTAAAGGTGAACCTTCTTTCCACCAAATTTTGGCATACGCTGCAGCAGATTTTTTAGGCCGCGTTTTTAAAATAATACCTCTTACTAATAATGCTCTAAATAAAAACGGATAATCAATCACGTATTCATCCATTAAAAACTCGTCTAAATATGGTTTAACGTCTTTAGCTGTTGGGCTTTCTGGCGAACCTAAGTTAACTAATAAAACGCCTTTTTTGTTTGATTTTGTGTATTGATTCATTGTTGTTTTTATGAAATATTAGTCAAATATTTTTTTGGAGTTGTCCCGAACTTTTTCTTAAACGCAGCGATAAAATGACTCGAGGTACTATACCCTACTTTTATACTTACTTCATTTACATTGTAAGATCCACTATCTAATAATTTAAGAGCATAATCCATTTTATAATCGAATAAAAAACTATAAACCGAATCTCCGTACACTTGTTTAAATCCTAGTTTTAATTTTTTGAGACTTAATCCTACTTGATCGGCTAATTCTTGCAAACCAGGCGGTTCAGCCATTTGAGCAATTACAATATCTTTTGCTTTTTTTATTTTAACAATGTTGTCTTCATCCATTAAAAAAGGACAATGTTCTGCATTTGGGTCTTCGTTTTGATTAAAAAACAGACTCAGTAGCTCATATCCTTTTCCTTTATAATACAATTGTTTTATCGACGGGCTAAGGTTGTAATGAAACAATTGATTGAGTACAATTGCCATGGAAGGCGTAATGTTTTCTTCGCCATAATATTTTTTGTCGTTGTTATCTTCACTCAAAAAGGGTATATATTCAGCTTCAGATGAAAATAAAGCATGAAATTTTTTAATGGAAATTAACACCGTGATAATCCAAGATTGTGGTGCAACTTCGAGATGAACGGGTAATTCTTTTTGGGGGTTATAAAGTAAGAGTGATTTTTCTTCTTTTAGATCTAAAGCGTAATTTCCTTGATTAAAAATAAACTTTCCTTTTCCTTTTAAACCAAAATGGAATTGTATAATCCCACTATTGACTTGTTTTTCAAAATGTGCAACTTGATCCGTGTCGTTTTGAAACCGAATGAGATCAAAATCTTTTTCTATAGTAATCTGTTCAGGTGTACCCACAGCGATATTTTTTTCAAATTAATTGTTTTAATTTAGAAGTAATCTAAATTAAAACAACGGTATAATAATGCATAATTCAATAACAAAAATAATAGAAATACCGCTAAAATGAGATTTTATCATAAAAAATAACGTACACCGTTATAAATAGAACTTATAGCGTTGTTTTTATACCAATATCCCTTTTATTTTTGTCGGCACTTCGCTATTGAGGTAAATTTATGGATAAACTGAAATTATCAAAGCATCGTAATTTTTACTCTGTTGGACTCAGCTATAAAACGGCAGATGCAACTGTAAGAGGACGATTTAATTTGAGCACTCAGGCAAAACATAATTTATTAACCCAAGCTCGCAAAGAAGGGATCGACAGTTTATTGGTCATTTGTACGTGTAATCGGACTGAATTGTATGGCTTTGCCGAGCATCCTTTCCAATTAATTAAATTACTTTGCGAACACAGTTTGGGTACGGTTGAAGATTTTCAAGAAATCGCTTACATCCACAAAAATAAAGACGCCATTTCACATTTATTTCAAGTAGGTACAGGTTTAGATAGCCAAATATTAGGTGATTTTGAAATTATCAGCCAAATCAAGATGGGCTTTACCGAATCCAAATCACATGGGTTAGTAAATGCTTTTTTAGAGCGGTTGGTAAATGCCGTAATTCAGGCGAGTAAGCGCATAAAAACAGAAACAGAAATAAGTTCTGGTGCGACTTCAGTCTCTTTTGCGTCGGTTCAGTACATTTTAAATCAATTTGAAGACGTGAGTAACAAACGTATTTTGTTATTCGGAACGGGTAAAATCGGTCGAAACACCTGCGAAAACCTCATCAAACACACCAAAAATGATAAAATAATCCTGATTAATCGTACAAAAGGTAAAGCAGAAAAAATTGCTGGTAAATTTAACCTTTCGGTGAAAGACTACGGCGAATTGGAATTGGAAATTCAAAAAGCCGATATTTTGGTTGTTGCCACAGGCGCTCAAAACCCAACGGTGGATAAAAACATCCTATCACTCAAAAAAGATTTGTTGATTTTGGATTTGTCGATTCCTAAAAATGTAAACGAAAACGTAAACAGTGTTAAAGGTGTTACCTTGGTGCATTTAGATCATTTGAGTCAAATCACTGATGAAACGTTAGAAAACCGAAAAACACACATACCCGAAGCCAAAATCATCATCCAACAAATAGAAGATGAGTTTTTAACCTGGATGCAAGCACGCCGTTTTGCTCCAACGATACATGCTTTAAAACATAAATTAAACGAAATAAAGGTGTCTGAACTGGATTTTCAGCGTAAAAAAATATCCAATTTTGACGAACATCAAGCTGCAATCATTAGCGATCGAATCATTCAAAAAATAACCACACATTTTGCCAATCACCTTAAGGATACCGAAACTTCGGTAGACGAAAGTATTGAATGGATTGAAAAAGTATTTCAACTACAGCATAAATGACCAAAATCATCCGAATCGGAACACGAGATAGCGCGTTAGCCCTTTGGCAAGCCAATACTGTTGCTTCTAAATTAGAACAATTGGGATATGAAACGCGTCTGATTCCAGTTAAATCTACAGGTGATCTTATTTTAGACAAACCACTTTACGAATTAGGCATCACTGGTGTTTTTACTAAAACATTAGATGTCGCGATGCTTAAAGGAGAAATAGATATTGCCGTACATTCGCTTAAAGACGTACCTACTATTTTACCACAAGGAATTGTACAAGGCGCTGTTTTAGAACGCGCAAATCCTAAAGATTTGTTGGTACATAAAGGTAATATTGATTTTTTAAAAACAGAAACAGCCGTGATTGCAACGGGTAGTTTACGTCGTAAAGCACAATGGTTGCATAAATATCCCCAACATCAAATCGTTGATTTAAGAGGTAATGTAAACAGTCGTTTGCAAAAACTCGATACAAATCCTTGGAGCGGGGCCATTTTTGCAGCAGCAGGTTTAGAGCGAATTAACATCAAACCCGAAGAAAGTATGGAGTTGGATTGGATGATCCCAGCACCTGCACAAGGCATTGTGATGTGTGTAGCTCTTGAAAAGGATCACTACTGCTTAGAAGCTCTCGATAAACTAAACCACAAACCAACCGAAATGTGCGCCTTAATCGAGCGTCAATTTTTAAAAAAATTAGAAGGAGGCTGCACTGCACCAATCGGAGCTTTGGCAGAAATACGTAATGAAACGGTGTTTTTTAAAGGCGGATTATTCGCGTTAGATGGAGCCGAAAAAATTGTGATAGAAAAAGAAGTTCATGTGCGTGAAATTTCCGAAATTGGCTCTTTATTTGCCACAGAATTATTACGTAATGGAGGCGAAAAATTGATGCATTCAATACGAATAGTTATGGATAAAAATAACACGAAAAAACCATCATGAGAGTTGAATCTGTAGTAAATTTCGTTGTACGATTTTTTGATATTTTACTACTAAGTATCCTTGTTTTTGACTTCGGATTTGTAACTAATGTTGAATACGAAAGACATAAACTAATCGGTTTAGCCGTTGTACCTCTGGTGATCTATATATTTAATATCTATAAATACTTTTTTTACAAAGATTCTAGTAAAAAGAAGGTCGCCTTAGCATCATCCACATTATTAGCTGGGATTTTATTTGTTTCGATTCTTATTGGTTTATTAAACGGTAAAGAGGGCGTTTTTGACGTCTTATTTTTTATCCGACCAATATTAGAAGGAGGATTAATCCTATACTTTTTAATGCGTTTAATGATGCTAGTTCGATACATCTACAACGTGTATTACAATCCTGCAATGATGTTTGGTGTCAGCTTTTTAACCATTATCATGACAGGAGCATTTTTACTAATGCTACCCAGTGCGACAACAGGCGACATTACTTTTACTAACGCCTTATTTACGGCAACAAGTGCAGTTTGTGTGACGGGATTAACAGTGATGAATACCGCTACTGATTTTACGCCAATCGGACATATTATTATTTTAGGACTAATCCAAGTTGGAGGAATCGGAATTTTGACCTTTACCTCTTTTTTCGCTTTCTTTTTTAGAGGAAGCTCTTCTTTTAAAGAAGGATTAAACGTAAAAGATTTTATTGCTCAAGAAAGTCTTAAAGATGTTTTAAGAACAGCAATGAATATTGTTAACTTTACACTAATAATAGAGGCTATTGGCGCTGTATTTATTTATTTTTCGATCGCAGACAATACAACCATCTCAAACAAAGTATTCTTTTCGATTTTTCATTCAATTTCAGCATTTTGTAATGCTGGATTTTCGACCTTGCCCAATAACTTGGCGGAACAATCCATCCAATTCAATTATTCTTTACAATGGGTGATTATGTTTTTGATTGTTTTCGGAGGATTAGGGCACAACATCGCATTTAACTTTGCCTTGTATATGAAACGAAAATTTATCAAACTCACAGGCGGAAAGTTAGAGCAACGAAACATTCGGATCATTACTCTAAATACACGAATTGTCATTTACACTACCCTTATTTTAATTATATCGGGTTGGGTTGTTTTATTTATTACTGAATATAACGCCACATTACAAATGCACAACACATTTGTAGGTAAGATTACAACTTCTGCATTTAACTCAATTACACCTCGTACTGCAGGTTTTAATACGGTTGATATGACTCAAATGACCGTACCGACATTATTGCTAATTATGTTTTTAATGTGGATCGGGGGGTCTCCTGCATCCACTGCAGGGGGGATCAAAACCAGTACATTTGCGTTAGCAACACTCAATATATTTTCAATCGCACAAGGAAAAAGCCGCATCGAAATCGGAGGGCGCCGTATATCCAGTGACTCTATCAGTCGGGCTTTTGCAATTATAGGAATGTCGTTAATTGTTATAGG
The DNA here is from genome assembly GCA_964420215.1 of uncultured Flavobacterium sp. Taxonomy (GTDB): domain Bacteria; phylum Bacteroidota; class Bacteroidia; order Flavobacteriales; family Flavobacteriaceae; genus Flavobacterium. Next base: position 11,941 of record CAYQSQ010000009.1, read on the forward strand.
TTTAGCGATTTTGGCGATTTTAGTATTTGAACCAGCAAATACAGACCTATTAACCATTGTTTTTGAATGTTTTTCAGCCTATAGTACCGTTGGTTTAAGTTTAAATTACACACAAAATTTTACAGAAAATAGCAAATATGTATTAATGCTAATTATGTTTGTGGGCAGAATCGGATTATTAACTTTATTAATGGGTATTTTTAGACAAATGCAACACCAACGCTTTTACGAATACCCTAAAGAAAATATAATAATTAACTAATTATTAAAGTATGAAAATAATTGTTTTTGGATTAGGAAATTTTGGTATTTCATTGGCGTTAAGTTTATCCGAAACAGGTAACGAAGTAATAGCTGTAGATAAACAAATTGAACGTGTCAATTTGATAAAAGACAAAGTATCACATGCAATTTGTTTGGATTCGACCAATGAGTTGGCTTACGAAGCTTTACCCATGAAAGACGCTAATACCATCGTAGTTGCAATCGGAGAAAATGAAGGTGCCGCAATTATTACCACGGCAATTATCAAAAAATTATCCGAAGCCACCATCATCAGTAGGTCTTTATCATCTATTCACGATACTGTTTTAAAGGCGATGGGTGTTACAGATATGGTACATCCTGAACAAGACTCGGCGGATCGATTGACCAAAAAAATAAATTTTAACACCTCATTATCACACTATCAACTTGACGATACGTATACAATTTCTGAAGTAATGTCAAAGGAAGCCTTTACCGGCAAAACATTGGGAGAATTAAATGAAATTGACAAATTTCATCTTAAGGTCGTGACCATTATCCGATCTCGACAAAAAACAAACTTATTCAGCACTAAAATAACCGTCAAAGAATCTATAGGTGAACCTCTAGAATCGACAGTATTACAGGACAACGACATATTAGTTGTGTTCGGTAAAACAAAAGATATCCTGTATTACTGTAATGACCATTAATAAAATCATCTATTCGACAAAAAAGCTTCCGCCAGAGCAGCAACAACTATTATCCGAAAATCAGTTTACGATAATTGATAGCGATTTTATTTCGATACAATCAAAAGCTTTTTCGGTTGATGTACTAAATGACTACCTTATTTTTACCAGCCGAAATACCGTTAAACAAATTGTTACGCACGAGAGCTTTTCTAAAATTAAACAAAAACCAATCTTGTGTGTAGGGCTAAAAACCAAAGAAATATTACAAGCATATTCACTTGAAATCATTGAAAATGCAAATAATGCCAACGAATTAATTACGATCATAGCTCATAAATACGCCACCTCTAGTTTTACTTTATTTTGTGGAGAAAGTCGGTTAAACACCTTACCCGATTATTTTACTAAAAATAACTTTTGTTGGAACGAATACCAAGTGTATACCACCGCTTTAACACCTCATAAAATAACTGAAAATCCTGATGCGTTAATGTTTTTTAGTCCTTCTGGAGTAGAAAGTTACTTGTTAAAAAATAAAATAGTCAACCAAGCTTGTTTTTGCATTGGAAACACAACAGCAAAAGCATTGGAAAACAAAACAAATAAAATTATAATTGCATCACAACCTAGTGTTGAAAATGTAATTGATGATGTATTAAAATATTACACTAAATAGTTTTAGGGTTTCAGTTCAAAACAACTTTAAACCTTAAACTTTTAAACCTATTTAAAAATGATTAAAAACGATTTATTCTTAAAAGCCTTAAATAATGAAACTGTAGAACGTCCACCCGTTTGGATGATGCGTCAAGCTGGAAGATATTTACCAGAATTTATGGCAATTAAAGAGAAATATGATTTCTTTACACGTTGTAAAACTCCAGAATTAGCTTCTGAAATTACAGTGCAACCTATTCGTATTATAAAACCAGATGCTGCTATTTTATTTTCAGATATTTTAGTCATTCCACAAGCTATGGGAATTGATGTAGAGTTAGAAGATGGCATCGGTCCAGTTTTACCAAATCCAATTCGTAAAGCATCTGACGTTGATAAAGTGTTTGTTCCTAATATTACTGAAACCTTAGGTTATGTAATGGATGCGATTGACATGACGCGTGAAAAATTAAATGACGAAGTGCCTTTAATTGGTTTTGCGGGTTCTCCATGGACAATTTTCTGTTATGCTGTGGAAGGAAAAGGATCAAAAAGTTTTGATAAAGCCAAAGGGTTTTGTTTTTCCAATCCGGTTGCAGCACATTTATTATTACAAAAAATCACAGATACCACCATTTTATATTTGAAAGAAAAAGTAAAACATGGTGTAAACGCTGTTCAAATATTTGATTCTTGGGGAGGAATGTTATCTCCAACAGACTACACTGAATTTTCATGGCAATACATTAACCAAATTGTAGAAGCTTTAGCAGATTCTACTAAAGTAATTGTTTTTGGAAAAGGCTGTTGGTTTGCTTTAAATGATATGGCAAAATCAAAGGCTTCAGCAATTGGAGTAGATTGGACTTGTTCTCCTAGAAATGCAAGATATTTAACAGGTGGGAAGAAAACCTTACAAGGTAATTTTGATCCTTCAAGATTGTTATCTCCAATTCCTGTTATAAAGAAAATGGTACATGATATGATCGATGAATTCGGAAAAGACAATTACATCGTAAATCTAGGTCACGGAATTTTACCCAATATTCCCGTAGATCATGCAAAAGCATTTGTGGATGCGGTTAAAGAATATAAACAGTAAGCAGTCTCAGTAATCAGATACTGTGACTGAAAACTGCGACTGAAAACTGAAAACATGAAAGATAAATTTTACACTTACATACAAAACTTACAAGACCAAATCTGTAAAGGTTTGGAAGAAATAGACGCAAAAGCGAAATTTCAAGAAGATTTATGGAATCGTCCTGAAGGTGGTGGTGGAAGAACTAGAGTTATTGAAAACGGAAAGGTATTTGAAAAAGGTGGCGTAAACATATCGGCGGTACACGGCAAATTACCAGATAGTATGCAAAAGCTTTTTAATGTTGGCGAAGCTGATTTTTTTGCCTGCGGATTGAGTTTGGTGATTCATCCTAAAAATCCCATGGTGCCCACAGTACATGCTAATTGGCGTTATTTCGAAATGTATGATGACCATGGAAATGTAATCAACAGTTGGTTTGGTGGCGGGCAAGATTTAACCCCGTATTATTTGTTTGAAGAAGATGCGCAACATTTTCATCAAACCTGTAAAACCGCTTGCGACAAACATAACCCAGCATTTTATCCAAAATATAAAAAACAATGCGATGCCTATTTTTGGAACGCCCATCGGAATGAAGCCCGAGGTATTGGTGGCTTGTTTTTCGATTATTTAAAAGCCGATGAAAATCAGTCTATGCAAGATTGGTACAACTTTGTTACCGAAGTAGGCAACAGCTTTTTAGAAGCCTATATTCCCATAGTAGAAAAAAGAAAAGACTTACCCTACACACCCGCACAACGCACTTGGCAAGAAATCCGTCGTGGTCGTTATGTAGAATTCAATCTAGTTCATGATAAAGGCACATTATTTGGTTTAAAAACCAATGGACGAATTGAAAGTATCTTGATGAGTTTACCTCCACATGTACAATGGGTGTACGACTATCATCCTGAAAAAGGAAGCGAAGAAGAAAAGTTAATTGAAATATTAATGAATCCCGTGGATTGGGTTTAAGAACTCGACTTCGATCATTTGGGTAGGCGCCATCTTATAAACGGAATAAGTTAAAAAGTTATTTTAAAAAAATCATCATCTATGCGATTCCTGAATTTCGCATTTGTTAAATGAATTTAATTCAAAAAATAATTACTTTTTTAGACAAAAGCAAATCTATACTAAAACATTTCATGAAAAAATTAATTACCATTTGTATTACTCTTCTATGTGGATCAATACAAGCACAATGTTACAAATATATATCTTCGGGTTTTAATGGTTCATTTGCTATACAAAATGACGGAACGCTATGGGGGTGGGGAGGAAATAATTATGGTCAATTAGGTAACGGTAGTGCTGCGTGGACTACCCAAAATGCACCTTTACAAATAGGCACAGATACTACTTGGGAATCTGTTAGTGTTGCATACGGACATACTATTTCTTTAAAAAGTAGTGGTACTCTTTGGGCATGGGGATGGAACGCAAGCGGACAACTAGGAGATAGTACTACTACTGATAAGCTGACGCCTATTCAAATAGGAACAGATACTAATTGGATGCTAATAAGTACTAAAAACGTACATAATTTAGCATTAAAAATAAATGGAACTTTGTGGTCTTGGGGCGAGGGAACATCAGGTTGTCTCGGAAATGGAGGTGTTGCAAATGTAAATACACCTACCCAGGTAAATGGTGATATGGACTGGCAAAGTATCAATACAGGTTTGCTTAATTCATTTGCTATAAAAACAAATGGTACTTTATGGGCGTGGGGAGAAAACACAAACGGGGAATTAGGAGACGGAACAAATATTGACAAGTTGGTTCCAATTCAAATTGGTTCAGATAATAATTGGAAATCTATAAAAACAGGATATGATTATACTATAGGATTAAAAACTGATGGTACATTATGGGCTTGGGGAAAAAACACGTATGGTCAATTAGGGAACGGAACAAATACAGATACAACTAGTCCAATACAAATTGGAACGGACACCGATTGGGATATTGTAGAATCTGGCTGGTTTCATACTGTAGCTATAAAAACAAACGGAACTTTGTGGGCATGGGGGTATAATGTATATGGACAGTTGGGAGATGGCACTACAGTTGATAAAAATTTACCCACTCAAATCGGTACAAGTGCCGATTGGGAATCAATTTCTTTGGGGCAATACCATACCGTAGCTTTAAAAACTAATAACACAATTTGGAGCTGGGGGTATAATTTAGAGAGTGCTTTAGGTGATGGTACTACCACCAATTCAAACACTCCAATAAAAGTTGGCAGTAGTAATTGTAGCATTCCTCCTGTTGAGAGTGTAAATTGTGGCAATACTTTTATTAAAGAGTTTAATGGTTTAGGGACAACCCCTCCTAGGTTATTTAAACATCCTAGTGGAGATTTTTATATTGCTAGTACGGTTAGTAACAAAATTGTTTTAAGCCGAGTTGATCCTAATGGTTTGATATTGTGGACTAAAGCCATAACTTTAACGTATGGTGTTGGTGAAGTAGTTGATTTGATTATTGATTCAAGTGATCAAAAAATTGTTGGTATAGTTTCTGGATCTGGTGGTCAAAATAATTCTTTTAAGTTTGATGAATCAACGCTAACTATTGATTGGGTTGCGGGATATTCTCTTAATTATTCTTTATTAAATATTCACGAGACCGATAACTTACACTATGTAGTTACTGGAGTTGCAGCAGGAGGAAATACGTATATCATGCAAATTAATCAATCTGATGGAAGAATTGCTTCCTATCAAAACATTGGTTTTGGGGGAGAATTTTATTCTAATTTTTCAGGAGGGAATGTATACGGGGGAAGCAGATATTACTACAATTCAAGTTCTTTTTTTGCTCCCGCTTTATATAAATATGATGCGAGCACCGGAACGAATATCTGGACAAAAACATACATAAAAGCTACAGCTAACTGTAGAATTTATACTGTAGCCCCAATTGTTGATTCAGGATCTATGGTTCAATTAAGTGCCGGAAACGACACTAACTTTAATACTTATGTAAATAGCACTAACAAAGTTTGGTTGTTAAAAACTGATTTAAATGGTGTTTTAAATTGGACTAAACAAATTACAATAACGGGTTATAATCGATTAGATGTAAGAAAAATAGTAAATACAGCTAACGGATATTATTTAATTATAGATTCCTATAACGGAACATTTAAAGATTATTTTATAGTAGTAAAAACAGATAAGAACGGTGTTGTAGAGTGGGCAAATAGATATGGAAATGGGGGTACAAATTCGGCATCAAATGCGATTGAAAATAACGGATATTTATATATAACGGCGATTTCAGGCAGTTTTGGGTCTGGGGATAAGGTGGTTTTTATGAAATTAAATACGTTGGGTTTTACTGATTTGAGTTGTTCTTATATTACACCATTAACAGCATCTTCAGTCACTATTCCAAATGTAGAATTAAATGTAACGCCTAACACACCAGTAATTGGTGATAATTACAATCCTTTAACAGGAAGTAGTGTTCAAAATATTTCTTATTCAGAAGTAGTACATTGCTCTTCGGCATGCCCTAAACCGCTACCTTGTTATGGAGATAATACCATAAATCTCATGTCTGGATTACTTGCCTATTACCCTTTTGGAGAAGGCAGTATAAATGATATTTCAGGAAATGGACATCACTTGACCAATACCACTACAGCTCATCCAACAGTAGATCGAAACGGAAATGCGAATTGTGCTTTTGAATTTGATAGAACTAACAACGAGTTTTTAAATCTTCCTTCTCCTAATACATTTAATACAGCCTCTAACGGTCCTTTTTCTGTATCGTTATGGTATAAGCCAACTGGAAGTAGAGGGATTGCAGATAGAGAGATATTAATAGGAAACGAACAGATGCCAATATGTAATGCCACAACAGGTAATTGGGGATTACAATTGTACGATTGTAAAAATACGTTTTTCATTAAAAATCATAACGAGAATTGGGATAGCTCTATAACAACGGCTTGTGACGCTAACTTTACAGGAATAAACGATATTTGGCATCATTTAGTAGCCACATTTGATGGTAGTACTATGCGTATTTATAGAAATGAAATACTTTCTTCTGTAGTTTATGCTGATTATTGCAGCTCAAACATTAACACCTTAGTTAAAGATGTTTTTATAGGAAAAGACTTTACAGGTTCCTTAGATAATATTTTTATTTATAATAAAACTCTAAATAGTACTGAAATAAATCAATTATTTAATCTTGGAAGTTCTTGTTGTTCTGATAACATTTTAGCTGTAAACGCGACTATTAATGCAACTACTCCATTAAAAGATAATATAGTTATTTCTCCTAATCCTACTTATGGTAGCATATCTGTCGAAACCGAATTAATAGTAGAAACTCTTCGTATTTATGATATAAACGGTAGATTAATAAAATCGCAATCGGGATCAAAAGACATAGATATTTCCGAATTACAAAGTGGCTTGTATTTTATTAAAATAAATACAAAAAGCGGTGTCTTTACTAATAAAGTGATAAAAAAATAATACTTTATTGACTAGTCCTATTGTTGTAAGCTCCCCATTTTTAGTACACTTCAAAAATAGACATTTTTCTCATACTTAATATTTTTCAGAATGTTCACATTGGAGTTCGTTCCGCTTCGTGTAAGTAATTTTACTCCGTTTTAGTGATTAACAACTCAACCCTGCGGTTGAGTTCGTCTTTGGCGCCTTGTATAGGCTGTTTGTTTCCGTAACCTTTAAAGGTCATTCGGTTTTGGTGCACGCCTTTTTTAATCAAAAATTCGTACACTTTTTGTGCTCGGTCAACAGATAGTTGGCGTTGTTTTGTAAATCGATTGACAGCATCATCGTGATAAGTAGGAGTACAGCAAACATGACCTTGTACTTCAAATTCTAATTTTTTGTAGGCTTTAATTTCGTAAGATAGTTTGCGTAATTCTACCTGTGATTTGTTATCCAGTACGTCGCTTCCGCGATCAAAATACACGTTAAGCAATAATACACGATCGTTAACCACGTGGTGTTTTTGAATCCAATAAAACAGTTGAGGTTCGCGATCAATTTGTACATCAATATCAACCCGACGGTTACGGGTTCTTTCTTCCCTTATATTGGTGCTGTTTACATGTAGCGGAACTTTACCTTTGCCTTCAATTTTAACAATAATTTTTTTGCGAATGCCGTTTTCTAGCAATGCTTTTCGAACGACTTCGGCCCTTTTAATCGATAATTTATAATTGTAATCCATATTGCCGCGATCATCGCAGTAGCCATAAATATTGACCGCCATAATTCGGGTGGTGTCGATATCTTTGGTAAAAAGAATCAGGTTTTTTAATTCGTCGGGTTTGATAACATCTTGATCAAAGTCAAAATACACCGAATTTAAAACGGTCTGTTGTGCATATAAACTACAAGAAAGTAAAAAGAAACAAAAAATTTCCCGCATTATTTTTTTAATATTTGTTGGTATTGTAAAGGCGAGTTTAAGATTTCAATTGCTTTTTTGATCTCGGGGCTAGCGGTTGTTTGGTAATTATAAAACCCTTCGCGGTATTGGTATCGTTTGATTAACTCGTTAACGATTTCGTTTTTGATTTGTTCTTTATAAAGATCTATAGCGGCTAATTTTTCTTTTTGAATAAATTCCAAAAGGGCTTCATATTGTTTTAAAACAGTAGGATTCGCTTCTTCTTTTTTAGCTTGATCGATGGTTTTTTGTAATAATTTTTCGCTTTCGGACTCGGAGTTTATTTTAGAAGTTAAGCTATTTTTAAAAGCTGTAAAATCAGCCTCAGAAATTACAGGAATTTTATCGCCCAAATCAGGATATTTAAAATAGTAATCCGTAGCATAATTGAATATAAAATCATTGTCTATTACTGATTTTGTAATGGCGTGCAGTTGGCTATTTTTGATTTCGATATCAGGTTGTATGCCGCCGCCATCATATACGGTACGTCCTTTTTTGGTTAAAAAAGCTTTAAACGCTGTTTTGTCTTTTTTAATGGCTTTTCCTTCGGCATCTTTATTGGTGTAATCCAATGCTTGAATACACCTGCCAGAAGGCGTAAAATAACGTGATATCGTTACTTTTAATTGGGTATTGTACACCAAATCAATTGGGCGTTGTACCAATCCTTTACCAAAACTACGATTACCGATAATCACGGCACGATCTAAATCTTGTAAGGCACCCGAAACAATTTCAGATGCAGAGGCACTTTTTTCGTTAATTAAAACCGTTAACGGAATTTCGGTATCAATGGGTTCGTCGGTGGTCAGATACGTTTGATTATGTTCTGCCGCTTTGGCTTTGGTACTCACAATTAGTTCGCCTTTTGGCACAAAAAAATTCACAATTTTAATAGCTTCAACCAAAAATCCACCTGGATTATCGCGTAAGTCTAAAACGATTTTGGTTGCGCCTTCGTTTTTTAAACTCAATAAAGCATCACGAACTTCGCGACCCGCTTTTTTATCAAATTGAGATAAAACGATATACCCCACATCGTTGTTTATTTTTTTGTAAAATGGAACCGCTTTAATTTCTACTTCGTTTAATTTGAGGTTAGTTGTTGCTTTTTTATTTTGTCGTTTGTATACGATTGATTTTTCGGTATTGATATTTCCTCTTAATAATTCGGAAGCATCTTCTTTAAAATCAATTAGTTGTACCCCATCAATAGAAATAATTTCATCACCCGCCTTAAAACCAGCTTTGTCTGCAGCATATCCTTTATAGGGTTCACGAATAATCAATCGGCCGTCAATTCGCTTTATCGAAGCACCGATACCTGTATATTCGCCAGTGCCGTTTATTTTGTAACGGATTACATCTTGCTCGTTAAAAAATACAGTGTATGGATCCAATTCGGTTAACGTGTTTTTTATTGCCGTAGTCATTATTTCGCCCGGGTTGATATCATCTACATAATTGGCATTTAGGGTTTTGTATAACGTAGTAAAGATTTCAATCTGTTTGGCGATTTCAAAAAAATCATTTTTGAAAGCGGAAGTAACCACCACCAATGGTACCAAAATAAAAGGCAGTAGGTATCTTTTTTTTAGTTTAGAAAGGATATTTTTTAACATAAAAATTACGATTCAGGGGTGTTTATTTGTGTATTTAATTTTTCAAAAAGCCCGACTACTTTTTCGTTAATCAACTCAAAAGTAGGCATTTCTTTATTTTGATAAAGTAACATCACGGTAATCGATGCGTTGGTATTGGGCAACATTTGAGTTTTATTTAATCGGTACGCTTCGCGCAACAGTCGTTTGATTCGGTTGCGATCGACAGCTCTTTTGAAATATCGTTTAGAGACTGAAACACCTACATTTTTTTTAGCGTTGGTATTTTCTTCCAAAAAATAAACCAATCGTAAGGGGTATTTAGACACACTTTTCCCTTGGCTGAAAAGAATATCAATCGCTTTTCGGCTTTTTAATTTTTCGGTTTTGGGGTAGGAGTATGCCATTTTTACAAATAAATTTTTAAAACCTCGGTTTTCTTTTTTCTAAAAAAGCAGTAGTCCCTTCTATAAAATCTGGGGTGCCAAAACAGTGTCCAAAATATTCTATTTCTTTTTCGAAACCGTTGGGTTCGTTATAACCAGCATTGATGGATTTTATGGCGTTTTTAATCGCGTTAGGAGCGTTTTTGATAATGGATTGGGCTAATGCCTCACAAAACGGAATTAATTCGCTCTCGGAGTGTAAATAATTGATTAATTCGTATCGGTAAGCGGCTTCGGCGCTGATGATTTTGGCAGTCAAGATCATCTCGGTTGCTTTTCCTTTGCCGATGATTTGCGCTAATCGTTGCGTACCTCCGTAGCCTGGTATTAAGCCCAAAGTAACTTCGGGTAGTCCCATTTTGGCGTTAAAGGATGCCACGCGCAGGTGACAAGCCAATGCCAGTTCTAATCCGCCGCCTAATGCATAACCGTTGATGGCAGCGATAACAGGTTTGGATAGGTTTTCGATGGTATCGAATAGTAAGTGTTGTCCTTTTTGGGCGAGTTGTTGTCCTTCTTTAGAGGTGAAACTAGAAAATTCCGAAATATCGGCTCCAGCCACAAAAGCTTTTTCTCCTGCACCCGTTAAAATAATAGCACGTACGGTATTATTTTGATCTAATGAAACAAATACAGCGTGTAATTCGTCGATTAGTGCTCGATTAAGTGCATTAAGTTTGTCGGGGCGGTTGATGGTAACCAATGCGATTTGATCTTTAATTGCAACAAGTACAGCTGTTTCCATAAGGATTATTTTTTAGGAAGTTGAATGATAAAGGTAGTACCTTTTTTTAATTCGCTTACAAAAGAGATGGTTCCGTTATAGGATTCTATAATATTTTTGATAATACTTAATCCCAATCCCATACCACTGGTTTTGGTGGTAAATTTGGGTTCGAAAATACGTTCTTTATGTGTTTCATCAATACCATTTCCGTTGTCTGAAACGGTGATAAATATTTCGCTTTCAGTGGTTGATAAGGAAACAATTAATTGATTATCAGCTTTGTTTTCAGGAAGCGATTGGATCGCATTTTTAACCAAATTGGTAATAACCCGAATCAGTTGCGTACGGTCAATTGTGGTAATAATTTCATTTTCGGAACAATTAAACGTAATATATTCTTCATTAAAAATATCCAAAGCCAGCGGAATAACTTCTACCAAATTAACAGTTTCATTTTGTTGTGCGGGCATCGATGCAAAGTTTGAAAAAGCGGAAGCTACCGCACTCATCGTATCAATTTGTTGAATTAGAGACAAACAAAAATCTTTCATTTTTGGAATCACTTTGGTGTCGGAGGGATCAAATTTTCGTTCAAAATTTTGAACGGTTAAGCGCATGGGCGTAAGCGGATTTTTAATTTCGTGAGCGACTTGTTTTGCCATTTCGCGCCAAGCTTGTTCGCGTTCGTTTTGGGCGAGTTTGGCGGCACTTTCTTCAATTTGATCAATCATTTTATTGTATGCGATTATCAAAAGTCGAATTTCTTTACCGGTGCCTTTAGTGGTTATTTTTTCGTTTTGGTGGTTAAATTGGGTGTGAATGATGCGGTTACTGATTTTATTTAAAGAAGAAGTAATATACCGCGATAAAAAATAGGCAAGTACAATCGCGATGAGTATCATCGATAAATTAACCTGTGATAACCGAATTAGGTAACTGCGCAACTCTTCTTTATAAAAACTATCGTCTTCTAGATAAGGGATGTAAATAATCCCCAAAGGCTTGAATTTACTGTCGTTGATGTAGGTGTATAACGAACGGTAATTTTGCGATTTGATCGAATATAACTCAACATATCGTTTGAGGGGTGAAATTTCTAATTTGCTTAAAATGGAAGCGGGTATCTCTGTTCTTTGATGATCTACTGCAAAAGAGGAAAGGGATGATTTTAATAATTTTCCGTCTAAACCAAATATGGCGATTTCAATATTATGAATAGTTGCCAACTCATAAATTCGGTCTTTAAATATCAACGGAATATTTTCTTTAGAAAGGGGATAGGTAGTGGTATAAAGTATGTTTTTGATATGCCCCTGAACAGCGGCTTCTTTACGAGCAAGACGTTCTTGATGGTAGGTTTTGGACTTTTTATTAAACTGATATACGGATGCTGCTACAATTAATCCCGACGCAATGACAATCAACAAGACCATAGATAAAAATATCCTGAGGCGTAATGAAATTTCTCTAAACGGATTGCGAAGTTTCATAGGTTAGTTGGTTTTGCGTTCACGTATTTTTTTATAAAATCGGAAGCCTAACATAATAATTACTGAAAATAAAACAATCCCCAATACGCCATAAATCCAGTTAATGGCATTTTTTACTACTACTAAAAACACTACAGCGAATAGGATGATGGTTGCACCCTCGTTCCAAATTCTAAAAAAATTACCCGATAGGTTAGAGGTGTTGTTTTGTAAATTTTTAAAAATCAAATGGCATTTGTAATGATAAGCAAACAACAAGACCACAAAACCCAATTTGACTTGCATCCAGTCTTGATCTAAAAATTCGGGCATCAAGTATAATAACCAAATAGCAAATATTGTAGCCAAAATGGCGCTGGGCCACGCGATGATATACCACAAACGGTATTGCATAATTTGGTATTGTGGGATTAAAATACGCTGTTCGGGTTCGGGCTTATCTTTCGCCTCGGCATGATAAACAAATAATCGTACGATATAAAATAAACCTGCAAACCACGTAATCACAAAGATGAGGTGCAGTGATTTGATATAGTTGTAATATTCCATTTTGAGCATCAAAAATTTAAAAGGCAAATTACAATAAAATCATGATGTGGGGAAACTTACGCGAGTTGGTAAACACCCAGGTTTACTCAAACTTTTTCAATTCAAATTTTTCACCATCAAAAACGCCATAGGTAAAATACACAATCCAATCGCCCAAATTAAAATAGGTGGATTGATTGCCTACATTTACTTCCATAGGGAGGTGTCTGTGCCCGAAAATAAAATAGTTGTAATGTTTGGTTTCTAATTTACGCTTGGCGTATTGTACCAACCATTCTTTGTCTTCGCCTAAAAAGGTAACGTCTTCGTCACCCGAAATTAATTTGTTTTTAACAGATAAATATTGCCCCAATTTAACCCCTAAATCGGGATGTAACCAACGGAATAACCATTTGCTTAAAGGATGTGCAAAAACTTTTTTCATTCGTTTATATCCTTTGTCGCCAGGGCCTAAGCCATCGCCGTGACCGATAAAAAAGGTTTTATCGTTAAATTGAAATTCTTTACTGGTGTGATATACAGGGATTTGTAATTCTTTCTCAAAATAATCATCCATCCATAAATCATGATTGCCTACAAAAAAATGAATTGGGATGCCGCTATCTCGGATTTCGGCTAATTTGCCTAAAATCCGCACAAAACCTTTGGGTACAACGGTTTTGTACTCGAACCAAAAATCAAATAAATCTCCTACCAAAAAGATAACAGCCGCATCGTGTTCAATTTGATCTAATAGTTGCACAAATTTTTGCTCGCGCGGAAAACTCAACTCTGGCGTTGGAGCGCCAAAATGTTGGTCAGACAAAAAATACACTTTTTTATTTTCGGTAAGTATCATCAAGCAAAAAATATTTCCGCCAAATATAAGGATGTTTTTTGATGTGGGCAGTGCTGATTATGTCATAAAAAAAGCTCCATAAAGGAGCTTTAAAGTTTGAATCAATACCTTTTGTTAAAAAGGTAAATCGTCGTGATCGTCATTGTTTACATCCGAAACTTGTTCGAAAGGTGGTGGTGTTGCAACAGGTGCGGCACCAGCAGGAGCAACAGCGCCTACGCGCTCGATTCTCCAACCTTGGATAGAATTAAAAAATTTGGTTTCGCCTTGTGGATTAACCCATTCTCTACCTCTTAAATTAATAGAAACTTTTACAGCTTCGCCAATTGTATAGCTATTTAAAATATCGCATTTGTCTTGTGTAAACTCAATCATTATATGTTGTGGATATTGCTCGTCAGTGGTTACGACTAACTCTCTTTTTTTGAATGAAGCACTAATTTGTTGTACATCGTTGATCACTCGTATTGTTCCAATAACTTCCATAAAATGTGTTTTTAATCTTGATTAAGTATAAAAAATTAAGGAAACAAATATACCGAAATCTATACTTTTACTTTTGTTTAAGTTATATAACTTATTAACCATTTGTTATCAAAAACAATTATCTTAGTTTTTTTCTAAATATAAGTCATGTCAATTGCTGATAAAAAAGATTTTACCCGTTGGATTATCGTTATATTTTCCTTTGTATTGATTGTTTTTATTGTGTATCAAATTTTTCAATTTTTTAAAATATCAAAAGATGATGAACGTTTTAAAATGGAAGTTTGGGCAAAAGCACTTGAAAAATTAAATACGGCGGATGAAAATACGGATGTCGAGTTACTTTTTTTAATCATCCGAAATAATACAACTATCCCGATTATCCATACCGATAAAAATGGTAAAATTATTGATCTTATTAATATAGACTCCAAATATCCTGACAATCACCCGTCTTCCAAACAAATTTTTGACGACATTAAAAAAGAAAACAAACCGATTCGATTAAACATCGGTAAAGATGATTATCAATTGATGTATTACGGCAATTCGCCATTATTAAATAAATTAAAATACTATCCTTTAATCTTATTCACGATTGTGTTTTTATTTGGTTTGTTGGTTTTTAACTTTTATGCGGCGAATAAAATAGCTTCCGAAAATAATTTATGGGTTGGTATGGCAAAAGAAACTGCGCATCAAATCGGAACGCCATTGTCATCATTAATTGGTTGGATAGAGATTATGAAAACCGAAAATGTAGATGGACTTTATATCAATGAAATTGAGAATGATATCAATCGTTTACAGGTTATTACGGATCGTTTTTCAAGAATTGGCTCTGTACCTGTTTTAGAGTTGCGAGATATCATTGCGGATACAAAGGAAACGATTGATTACTTGAACAAAAGAGCGTCTGCGAAAGTAGTTTTTCATTGTAATTTGCCTGAATATCCTATATACGTTTCCATTAATTCCTCGCTACACAGTTGGACGATCGAAAACTTAGTCAAAAACGCTATTGATGCCATGAAAGGAAAGGGAAAACTTTCCATTTCAATAATTGATGATTTAAAATTTATTAAAATCCGTATTACGGATACGGGATCAGGGATTGCTAAAAATAATTTTAATTCGGTATTTCAGCCTGGGTTCACGACTAAAAAGAGAGGTTGGGGATTGGGGTTGTCCTTAACCAAACGTATTGTAGAGGAGTATCATTTCGGAACTATTCGTGTACTTCAGTCCGAAATAGGAAAAGGAACAACCATGCAGATTATTTACAAAAAACCTCCTGCACAGTTGCATATTTAAAGTACATTCTCAACCGTTTCGATTTGCGGAAGGTATTTTTTAATGGTCGTTTCTACACCTGCTTTTAAGGTCATTTGATTGACGCTACAGCCGACACAAGCACCTTCAAGACGTACTTTAACATGTTTGTCATCTTCAATAGATACAAAAGAGATGTCACCGCCATCTGATTTTAAAAAAGGTCGGATTTCGTCTAAAGCGACTTGTATTTTTTCTTTGATTTGTTCTGTGGTCATCGGCATTATTTATTTCTTTTTTACAGCAGCACATCCTGCCATTGTGGTTATTTTAATGGCTTGAGTCGGAGGTAAATTTTCGTTACGTGCTACTACTTCTGAAACTACTTCACGTGTGATTTTTTCAAAAGCTTCTTCAATTGGTGTTGCGGTTTGTAAAGCAGCTGGTCTTCCTGCGTCTCCAGCCTCACGAATGCTTTGTACAATTGGTATTTCTCCCAAAAAGGGTATATCCATATCTTCGGCTAAATTTCTTGCGCCTCCTTTTCCAAAAATATAATATTTGTTGTTAGGGAGTTCGGCAGGTGTAAAGTATGCCATGTTTTCAATAACGCCTAATACAGGTACATTAATACTTCCTTGCATAAACATAGAAACACCTTTGCGGGCATCTGCCAAGGCGACATCTTGAGGTGTGCTTACAATAACGGCGCCTGTAATCGGCAAAGATTGCATGATTGATAAGTGAATATCTCCTGTACCTGGAGGTAAATCAAGTAGTAAAAAATCTATTTCTCCCCAATGAGCATCAAAAATCATTTGATTTAATGCTTTTGCTGCCATAGGTCCTCTCCAAACTACTGCTTGATTGGGTTGTGTGAAAAATCCGATGGATAATATTTTAACACCATAACTTTCAACGGGTTTCATTTTGGATTTTCCGTCAACAGTTACAGATAATGGTTTTTCGGTTTGTACGTCAAACATAATCGGCATCGACGGTCCGTAAATATCTGCATCTAAAATCCCTACTTTAAATCCCATTTTCGATAAAGTTACCGCTAAATTGGCAGTAACGGTTGATTTACCTACGCCTCCTTTTCCTGAGGCAACAGCAACGATATTTTTAATACCGGGAATTTGTTTTCCTTTTATTTCGATTTTTTCGGGAGCTTGTACTTTTACGTTGATTTTAATTTGAGCATCCGCTGCAATTTTTTCAACGATTATCTTTTCTATATCATTTTCTGCGCGCTTACGAATATGCATTGCAGGACTCGTTAATACGAGGTCTATTAAGATTTCATTGCCGAAAGTGACTACGTTTTGTATTGCACCACTTTCTACCATGTTTTTTCCTTCTCCTGCAATAGTGATGGTTGATAAAACCTCTAAAATTTGTTTTTTGTCAATCTTCATACGATAAGCTATTTAGGTCTTGAATTAGGTTTATTAAGACTGAATTTAGATTACAAAGATACAATTTTGTTTGAGGAAAATGACAAGGTACTGTTGTGAAATCAATCCTAGTTATTTTTAATTATTGATTCCCGATTAAAAATAAATTTCTCCCGCATATTTGGTAAAATGCCCCGATTGTAAAATCAAAATAATAGTGGTTAAAGAAGAGATTATCATTGCCGAAAAATTGCGAAAAACCGCATTAATTGTAAAACTTAATTTATTTAAAAAAATGAAACAGAAATTAGTATTATTAGTGTTATTATCCATGTCTTTTGGGCGTTTATTGGGATACACACCACCATGTATGGGGTCAATTACAACAAATTCAAAACCCATTACAATCACTCAGTTTGATACGTATTATAATACGTTAAAAAACTCTAAAATTTCAGGTAGTGAGACACTACCGTCATTAATTGATTTTAAATCTAAATATTCATCTACAGTAGGCAATAATGTTAATATTTATGGTTTTAATTTTTCAGGGAGTTTAACTGGCTATTCAGGGATAAAAGAATTAAGTAATTATTTAGTAAAGACGACTCAAACGACCAATCCTTATGGACCACCACTACCTGGTAAATTTGATTACAAAATCTGGGGAATCACTTCTTCAATCGATGTGTTAGTTGTAAATAATGGTTACGTTAATTTTAACATAAATCTCGCAGGAAACACAACAAATCTTAGGGTTGATTTTGATGATGATAGAGGCGATTATGTTTTTACAAACGGAAAATACAGTATAAAATATAATAGTTTAGGAAAAAAAACAATCAAAATCTATTGGGAAGAACCAAACCTAGCTTGTGGTGGAAATACTAAAAATAAATTTATAATGACTAAAACAATCGAATTAAAAAGTCCTGTAATTAATTCAACAACCATTGTTTCAGCTAATAAAGTTAAAGGATTAGGAGTAAATAAAGCAACTTATGATATCTACAATGGTAATGATGGTGTTTTTGATAAGCCTATAATTGTTGCAGAAGGTTATGATTTTTTAAGGGTTAACAATCCTAATATGGTAATCAATCAATTAACCGCTTCAGGGCTTTATAAGAAATTGTATGATAAAGGATATGACCTTGTAATTGTTCGATGGGAAACTAAAAATGATTACTTAGAAAACAATGCTCAGGCTTTAAAATCAGTTATTAATGATGTAAATAAAAAATCAAATAAAAAACCATCTGTACTTTTAGGTATGAGTATGGGAGGTGTTATTTCTAGAATAGCTTTGAAAGAAATGGAAAATGCAAATTTAGAACACCATGTTAGATTATATATATCTTACGATGCACCTCATAACGGGGCAGATGTACCTTTAGGGTATCAAAAATTGATTCATGATATTGCAGGATCTAGCACACTTGATTTTATGGATAAGGTGACTAATAAGCCGTTCAAACTAGAATCTTCATCAAGTTATAGATCAATCAAAAATTTAAAAAATGAAATAAATTCTAACGCTGCAAAACAATTATTAATCTATCACTACAACGACTCGGATAAGCAATATAATAATTTTCAGAACACATTAAAAACAATTGGATTTCCTGTAAAAAGTAGAAATGTATCTATTTCTTGCGGAAATTTAAACGGTCGAAGACAATATGATTATATGACTTGCGGGGTTGACTCCAATAAAAAACCTATTCCATTAGTACTCAAACCTGGAGAAAGAATTTATTATAACAGAAAAGGTAGCGGTTGTTTAGATGCAACATTTGAAGTGTTTACATCAATACCTAATACAAAAAGTCAAGTGTCTAAAATAGTTATTGATAAGTGTATTGATAAATCTACCAAAAGAGGAGAGTATTCTTACGGAGCAGTTTCTTTAATTAATTCTCCTGGAGGATACATTGATCTAGACGGTCAATTAGACGGAGATTTTAAAAATTGTCAAAGTAAGTTTAGTTTTGTTTCTTCTGCCAGTGCGTTAGCAATTAAAACTACAGACATCAATTATAATTCGTACTTAGACAATCGTCCAATATTAGAGCAAGATCTTATCAAAAGTGGTGTAATTCCTTTTGACAAAGTGTATTCTGCAAGAAACAATAACCCACATGTATTTTTACACGACTATTATGAGAATACACAAATATTATCCAATGTAATCGATTCAGAAATTTTTGTAATCCAACCTAAAATATTATACAGAGAAGTAAGTGATGGCCAAGATGATATTGTTTCAGATGTTGAAGATAAATTAATTGTTTCTCCTAATCCAACTTCGAGCATTACATCATTTGAATTTACACACCCAGAAAATGAAGTTGTACAAATTCAAATTTCAAATAGTAATGGCACCACTGTTTTAACGCATTCGCAATCAAATACAGTAAACTTAGAATTATTACCCAATGGTATTTATTTTTATCATGTAATTTCTAAAACAAAAGAATTTAGAGGTAAATTGATTAAAAACTAAATAATTAGTTGTTTTAAAAAAGCATTGATAATATTAAAAAGATTGCTGAAAATAATCAGCAATCTTTTTGTTTTATATAGATTTGGAGAGCAATTATGTAAGCTCCCCCTTTTTTAGTACACTTCAAAAATAAACATTTTCTCATACTTATTATTTTTCAGAATGTTCACATTGGAGTGAGTGTAGCGAAGGCGTAGCCGAAGCGCAATTTTATTGATATTTACTTTTGGGTTTTCTTTTATACACATGCGGATTTTCAACAATTCCTTTTTTAAATAATTTTCGAATATTCATACGTAAAAAAGAGTCTAATTTTAAAACTTTATCAATCACATATTGATCAGGTCTTCCCCTAAAAGTTGTGACGTGAAAAGAATCGGTAGTTTGTAATGGTAAATCCGAAAAATAATAATTAGACACACATTTTCTGGATGATTTATCTGAATATATTGGGCTTACAGAGTGCCATGATGATTGATGAGTTGCCATAACTATTAATCGATTAAAACTCGATTCTATTGTTATTTGGTTATTTTCAAGTCCTTCTGGCCAAATTTCTAAATGTCCACCGTTGAAGTATTCCAATCGGGCGTTACATAAAATAAAAGGTTAAAAACACGCCATCTGTCGCGTTCTTTATCGTGCGAATTATCTAAATGAGGGTTTAAAAATTGTCCTTTATTCATTAAAGAAATACCACCTGCATATAAATTTTCATCAGGATAAAGGTCTTTAACCCCACAAATTTCTTTGATTAAATTCACTATTTCTGGATTTTGAAAAGCATAAATAGCTTCTTCTAAAATGGGATCGTATTGATCCATTTGAGCCGCAACAAATTTATTTTCGCGTAGCGATTTTTTCAAAACCATTTTTCCTGAAACAGGAAAAGCATCATTAAACTGTTTTGTAATTGAAACAGGTAATAAATTATCAATATAAAAATAACCTATTTTATCTTTTGAATTTTCATATTGAAGTTTAATCGACTCTTTTTCCTGCCTAACCCTATCAACTATTAACTGAGCAATTGAATGTCGATCCATAACATTTACTTACACGCAATTTTATTGACCCTATTCAGGTGTCTTCCTCCTTCAAATGCCGTGAATAAAAATGTATCTACAATTTCTATAGCTTGTTGTATCGAGGTAAATCGCGCCGGAATACTTACGATATTAGCATCATTATGCAATCGTGCCAAGCTAGCGATTTCTTTATTCCAACATAATGCAGCTCTAACGCCTTGGTGTTTATTAACCGTCATCGCAATACCGTTTCCGCTACCGCATATAACGATTCCTAAATCTGCTTTACCAGAAGTTACATCTTCTGCTACGGGATGCGCAAAATCGGGATAATCAACACTGTCTGTCGTGTCTGTTCCGTAGTTGATTACGTGATGTCCTTCGGCTTGTAAAAAAGATACAATAGCTTTTTTATATTCAGGTCCTGCGTGGTCGTTACCTATTGCTATATTCATAATTATAGTGTTATTAGACTGTAAATTTATCTATTGTTAATTAAAATACCTAACTAATTGTTTCTTACTGTTTTAAAATTAAGAGCGAGTTGTTTATAACTGATGGCAAATTTTTACAAGTAAATGCAGTTGTTTATTTGAATTTTTATAAGCCAGATGTAAATGAAATATACAAGTAAATTTTATGTTTTTATATCACCAAGTTTTTAGTTTTAAAATTGATTTTATAAACATAAAATTCATAAAATGTTATCCTACTTATTTTAAAATTAGGGTTATTAACAACCTTTAATAAAAACACTTATTATATTTAAAACCAAATATATATGTTCAATTTTATTGTTGATTACTTGTTTTAAAGTATTCATAAATCAAATTAAAAATACTTTAACATAATTTTATAACCACAATTAACATCCTATCATATACACCATATTTTTTTAATTAATTTTAAAATTTATTTTTTGTTATATAATAACTGTTTATAACTCTAATGATTTTAAAAAAATTTGTATTTCATTTCTTAAAAGTGTATCATTACTTTAATCTAAAAACTAATTTTATTTAGTTACTATTCTTCATGAGAAAAAAAATAAAAAATAAAGCTACAAAAGATTTTAGCGGAAATATTTTAAAATTATTAGCTAATTATCCCGAACAAACGTTCACTTATAAACAAGTTGCTTCGCAATTAAAAATTATAGATTCTTTTGGAAAAAATACAATTATTCGTGATTTAAGAGTTTTATGCGCAGATAATAAAATAATTGAAGCGCCTAAAGGTCAATTTAAAATTATAGCTTCTAGTTCTGAATATTATGAAGGAACTATTGATATGACTACGCGTAAAACAGCGTATTTTATTTGTCCGGAATTTAAAGACGATATATTTATACCTACCAATAATTTAAACAAAGCTTTAGATAAAGATACAGTACAAGTTTATGTATATAATAAAAGAAAAGGCAAACGCCCTGAGGCTGAAGTTATTGAAGTCATAAAACGACATAAAACTGATTTTGTAGGTATTATTTCTATTAAAAAGAATTTTGCATTTGTAAATGTATCCAATCCTAAAATGTACACGGACATATTTATACCTATTGAAAAAATAGGCGAATCTCGAGACGGTGATATGGTTTTGGTAACGATGGAAGATTGGCCAAAACGTGCTGATTCTCCTTTTGGTACTGTTGTTAAAATATTAGGAAAACCAGGTTTACATAATACTGAAATTCACGCCATTTTAGCAGAGTATGGTTTGCCTTATGATTTTCCTGATGAAGTACAACGATATGCTGAAAATATAGATACTTCTATTCAAGAAAGTGAAGTTAAAAACAGACGTGATATGCGTCATGTTTTAACTTTTACCATTGATCCTAAAGATGCCAAAGATTTTGATGATGCCTTATCTTTTCAAATTTTAGAAAACGGAAATTACGAGATTGGAATTCATATTGCTGATGTTTCCTATTATTTAAAAGAAGATTCTATTTTAGATAAAGAAGCGTATGATCGAGGTACTTCGGTGTATTTGGTAGATAGAGTTGTACCGATGTTACCTGAGGTATTGTCAAATTTTGCGTGTTCTTTGCGACCTAATGAGGATAAATATACGTTTTCAGCTGTTTTTGAAATTAATGCTAAAGCCGAAATTATAAACCAATGGTTTGGTCGTACTGTTACGCATTCAGATCAACGTTTTGCGTATGAAGAAGCGCAATATATCATCGAAAATAAAGATAAAGTTATACCGGATGCTATTTCATTAACCAATTCGAGTTATACCGTTAGTGATCCAATTTATGATGCGACTTTAAAATTAGATAAGTTGGCTAAAATTTTACGTCAAAAAAGAATGGTTCAAGGTGCTATTTCATTCGATAAAGTAGAAGTCAAATTTATTTTAAATGAAGCAGCCGATCCAACAGGTGTTTATTTTAAAGAAGCTAAAGATTCCAATCATTTGATTGAAGAATTTATGTTATTAGCCAATCGTAAAGTAGCTGAATTTATTGGTAAACAACAAAAAACATTTGTGTATCGTATTCATGATGAACCGGATGTAAATAAATTAATGACCCTACAAACTGTAATTTCTAAATTTGGATATAGTATTAATTTAAAATCTAAAAAAGAAATATCAAGTTCTTTAAATAATTTATTAAGTTCAGTACAGGGTAAAAAAGAACAAAATTTAATCGATACCTTATCGATACGTACCATGAGTAAAGCCAAATATTCAACTGATAATATTGGGCATTATGGATTGGCATTTGATTATTATTCTCATTTTACCTCTCCTATTCGTAGGTATCCCGATGTGATGGTACATCGTTTATTGCAATTTTATTTAGATGGTGGTAAATCTGTTGATGCTACAATTTTTGAAGATAAATGTAAGCACACCTCTGCTATGGAAGGTTTAGCCACACAAGCTGAAAGAGATTCCATCAAGTATATGCAGGTGCGTTATATGCAAGATCATAAAAATCAAGAATTTTTAGGTGTTATTTCAGGAGTTACCGAATGGGGCATTTTTGTAGAAATTATAGAAAATAAATGCGAAGGTTTGATACGAATTCGAGAAATCGGAGATGATTATTATACTTTTGACGAAAAACAATATGCATTAGTAGGTTCTGCAACCAAAAATTTATTGCAATTAGGTGATGAAATTTACATAACCGTTAAAAATGCAGATTTACTAAAAAAACAATTGGACTTTAATTTTGTACGTAAAAACCTTTTTTAATTTGATTTAAGAACTTTTCATTAATAAATCTTAACAGATTAGTATTATTGTTTTTAAGTCTATAAAATAGCATATAAATAGCTTTATTTTTTGATTTTGAATTATTTATTAGATGATATTATTACAGCTTATCCTTTTGCTTTTTTTTTAAGCATGATGATAGGTCCTGTTTTTTTTATACTAATTGAAACAAGTATATCTAAAGGTTTCAGAGCTGCTATGGTATTTAATACCGGTGTTATTATAGCGGATATATTTTTTATTTTGGTTGCCTATTTAAGTAGTTATCAATTGATTCAAAAAATTAAAGATGAACCTTCATTATTTATTTTTGGAGGTTTAATCATGTTTTTATACGGTTTAATTACTTTGATACAACTCAAAAAACAAAAAATTAAATCAGAAACTGATACAATAATTTTAAATAAAAAAAACTATTTGGGTTTATTTATCAAAGGGTTTTTACTCAATTTTATAAACGTAGGTGTATTGGGATTTTGGTTAGCTTTAATTATTACAATGGGCCCTCGTTTAGAAATGAAAACAGACCGTATAATTACTTTTTTTTCGGCGGTAATATTTTTTTACTTTACAATAGATTTATTAAAAATATTTTTAGCCAAACAATTAAAACACAAACTAACGCCTATAAATATTTTTTATATCAAAAGAATAAGTAGTGTTGTTTTAATTATTTTTGGAATAATGATTTCATTTCAAGGTTTTTTTCCAAAAGAGAAAAAAATATTACAAGAAAAATTTAATGAGTACAGAAAATAAAAAAGCTTCCATAAATTTTATGGAAGCTTTTTGTTGAGGCATCGAGCAGATTCGAACTGCTGTAGGAGCTTTTGCAGAGCCCAGCCTAGCCACTCGGCCACGACGCCTTAATTGAAGTGCAAATATAATTTTTTATAGTTGACAATCCAATATATAACATAACTATTTTGATTTTTTCATAACAATAGTTACTGCTTGTACATCACCTCCTATTGGTGGATTCAGTTTAGAAACGGCAATTTTTGCTTTTGTAACTGTCGGTGTTTCATTAAATATTCGATCTAATATTCGTTTTCCTACGTGTTCTAATAATTCGGAGCGTATAGCCATCTCCTCTTTTATTATTTTATTTAAATGAACATAATCCACCGTATCCATTAAATTATCTGTTATAGATGATTTATGTAAGTCTGTGGCTACTTTTAAATCTATTCTATAATCTGATCCAATTTTACTTTCTTCAACCAAACAACCGTGGTACGAATAGGTACGTATATTTTTTAAGATAATTTTTCCCATATTTTTAGTAATAAAAAACCCCAATGTGTTAGCATTGGGGTTTTGATTTTGTTTTAAATTGAATTAGAACGCATAAGTAGCTGCTAATAAAAAGTAGCTATTTAATCTTGTTCCGTTATTATTTTTATTTACATAGATATTTCTATCAGCAAGTTCACCTCTAAGTTCTGGTATGATTGTTAAACTACCTACTTTATAGTTTGCTGATATTGTATTAGCAATTACGTTAGTGTTAACTCCTGCTACATTGTTAGTATCAGAAAAACGCTCTCCTCTATAATTTACACTTAAGTTATCAAGTACATCATATCCTAAATATAAAACAGTTGAAAACCATCTTTTTTGAGAATTTACTAAATCATTAGTTTGCAAATGGTATGTTGCATTTAAACCTGCATCAAATTTTTCGGTTATTTTTTGTTTGAATACAATGTCAAATTGATTTTCGTTTGTGATTAATATCGGGTTGTTACTACCTGATGTAAATCCAAAATAAGCAGATCTTTCGTCTCCGGTATAACCAATTTGTCCGATAATGTGTTTTTGAGCTGAACCTGTTTGTGCTACTGTTCTGGAGTTAGTTGGTAAAGAAACTCCTAACATAAAGTTGAATTCGTCCATTACATAATTTGCCTTTAAACCTGTATTAAAGAAAGGACCGTAAGTAAACGCATACGACATGCTGTAGTTTTTATTATCAGTAGCGTTTAATACTTCGTATCCGATATGCGTACCAAAAGTACCACCTGTTAAAGTTAAATTTTTCATAACTTCATAGGTTAAATATGCTTCTTTGATATACAATTGAGTATTTCCGCCAGGTATATTTACAAACTCTTCAATTCTTCTACCAAATCCTAAATCCATAACAGCACCTACTTTACCCATAGAATGTTCTGTTTTGATAGAAGCACTACCTAAGTTAAAAGATCTTTGAGATCCTGTAAAACTAGTATAACTATTTGTAGCACCTTGTCCTGACGGATCTATTTTGTAATAACCATCAACAATACCACTAAATTTAGGCATTGATTTTTTTTCACTTTCTTCTTGTGCGAATGAGTTTTGAGATAACATTAATACTCCCATTAATGCAATGCTCTTTACTATATTTTTACTTTTATTCATTTTAAAAATTTGTTAGCTAGGCTTTTAAATTATTTGGTGCAAAAGTATAAAATTATTTGAATAATAAAAATTATATAATTTTATGTTAAAAAAAAACCCTGTAGTTAGATAAGCTACAGGGTTTTTTAAAAATTTATTTTTTAGATTAGAATGTATAGGTTGCTGCTATTAAACCTAATGCATTCAATTTAGAGGTATTGTTGAATATACCAAAATTAGCTACATCTGCTCTTAATTCAGGTATTATTGTTAAGTTACCAACTTTGTAATTAAGAGATAAAGTATTTGATAGTACGTGAACACCGAATGCATCTATTGTACGAGGTATGTTATTTGCTTTAGATGATCCATATTTTTCTAATCTGTAATTCAAGCTCATATTATCTTTTACATTGTATCCTACATACAATGCTGCTGAATACCAACTAGCTGATGTGTACTGTTTAGGAAAAAATTTAGCTGCATCAAAACTTTTTGATTGGTATGTAATATTTAATCCTAAATCAATTTCTTCATTGATTTTGTGGTTACCTACTAAATCAATTTGTGTAGTGTTTTGAAAATTTGGATTAGTACTTTGACTAGAGAAGTTTAAAAATAAAGATGTATCATCTTTTGCGTAACTAACTTGTCCAACGATTCCTTTTTGAGTAGAACCTGTTTGAGCAACTGTTCTGGTATCTGTTGGTAACATAATACCTACCATTGCACCGATTTCGTCAGTTATTTGGTAATTTGCTTTTAAACCTGTGTTATAAAATGGTCCGAATGAAAACCCATAAGACATACTATAGTTTTTATTCATATAAGCATCTACTACTTCGTAACCGATATGTGTAGCGAATGTACCACCTGTTAAAACTAGTTTATCTATAACTTCATATGTTAAATAAGCTTGTTTTATTGCTAAACCAGTATTTTTTTCATTAAAAGCAAATTCTTCAGCTCTTTGACCAAAACCTAAATCAATAACAGCACCTACTTTACCAATTTGGTGTTCTGCTTTAATTGATGCCATCCCTAAATCTAAAGATCCTTGAGATTTTGTAAAGCTAGTGAATCCAGTTTTGTATGCAAATTTAGAATACATATCTAAACTTCCTGTGATAACTGGTTTTTTGTTTTCTTCTGTTTCAGTAGCCTCTTGTGCAAATGATACAGTTGCAAACATTAATCCTCCCATTAATGTTAAGCTTTTTAATATGTTTTTTCTCATTCTTTTAAATTAAATTATAATTAGCTTTTTATATTAAATTTTGCGCAATATTATAATAATTATTTCAATTTAACAAATTACTAACATTTTAAAGGGCCTAATTGTTAATTAAGCCCTTAGTTAAATATTAGTTTCTAAAATCAGGATAAGCGTCCATGCTGTGTTCGTGGATATCTAAACCTTCCATTTCTTCTCTTGCTGGTACACGTATTCCTACAGTTGCTTTTAGTATTAGCACAACTATTAAAGATAGTAGTATTACAAAAGCAGCTACGGCTCCTACTCCAATTAATTGTGTCATAAATGTATGATCTGGATTGGTAGAAAATATACCAACGGCTAATGTACCCCAAACACCATTCATTAAGTGTACAGGTACTGCACCTACTGGATCATCAATTTTTAATTTATCCATTAATACTACTCCTAATACTACTATTACCCCACCTATCGATCCAATCAATATTGAACTAGATACGGTAACAACATCCGCTCCAGCAGTGATTGCTACTAAACCAGCTAGTACACCATTTAATCCCATGGTTAAATCCAATGATTTTGAATACACATAAGATGTTAAAATTGCAACAACACTACCCGCACAAGCGGCTAAGAAAGTCGTAACTAAAGTTCTTGAAGTTAATTCTGCATCTGCAGATAATACTGATCCGCCATTAAATCCAAACCATCCTAACCAAAGTAAGAATACACCTATAGCTGCTAATGGAATATTATGTCCTTCGATTGGTTCAGCACCTTCGTCATATTTACCGATACGCGCTCCTAAAAATATTACATATACTAATGCAGCCCATCCGCCAACTGAATGTACTAATGTTGATCCTGCGAAATCATAAAAATTCATTTCATTTAAGAATCCACCACCCCATTTCCACATACCTGTTATAGGGTATATTACACCGACTAATACAATTGAGAAAATAATAAATGGTCCTAATTTAGCACGTTCAGCTACAGCACCAGATACGATAGTTGCTCCTGTTGCAGCAAACATCCCTTGAAATAAGAAATCCGTCCAATACGTATACCCACCGTTATATGCTAAATCTAAAGCTCCTTCTACCATTGGAGCTTCAATTCCAAATCCTGCAAATCCAAAATATCCACCTGGCTCTCCACCTGGATACATTAAGTTAAAACCCCATGCTGCATAAAGTAAAACCCCTATACATACAATAACTAAGTTTTTAAATAAAATATTTATTGTGTTTTTTGATCGTGTCAATCCTATTTCTAAGGTAGCAAAACCCAAGTGCATTATAAAAACTAATGCGATACATAACATCATCCATACGTTGTTGATGGTTAATGCCAATAAATCTGTTGGTGTCATTTCAGCCACCGCTGTTAAAAGTGTCGTTCCCATAGTATTATTTTAAAGAGTCAATATCTGTTTCACCTGTTCTAATTCTAAATGCAGCACTTACTTCTGATACAAATATTTTACCATCACCTACTTCACCAGTGTGAGCGGATTTAAGTAATGCATCAATCGAAGGTTGTAAAAAAGGTTCTGTACAAACATAGCTGATTAACCTTCTTTGGATATCGCTTGTTTTGTAAGAGATACCTCTATAGATATGACCCTGTTTTTCATTACCAACACCTGTTACATCCCAGTGTGTGATAAAAGTTACACCTACATCATGAAGAGCTTCCTTAACATCTCTCCATTTTGATTTTCTAATAATTGCTTCTACTTTTTTCATAATTATTATTTTAATTTGGTTCAGCAAATGTATTAATACTTTATTCACCCCCAAAATAAACAGGGTATATCCATAAATTTTTATCATATATATATTTTTACCCCTATTTTTTAGGGGTATATTTATTTTAATAGATTCTTTTTGATGATATATCAATGGAATTTTATGTTTTTGAACAGGTTATTAACAAATTAAAGCATCGTTTTAAAGTTAATGCTCTTATAATCGGTTTCTAAGGGTCTAATTTTTTACATTTGCTTTTTAAATCCTATATATTATGTCTGTAGACGAAAAATCACTCAATTTTATTGAACAAATTATTGAAGATTCATTGGATAATGGTTTTTTAAAAGAAAATTTACGTTTTCGATTTCCGCCCGAGCCTAATGGATATTTACATATAGGTCATGCCAAATCTATTTGTTTGAATTTTGGTTTAGGCTTAAAGTACCAGGCACCCGTAAATCTACGTTTTGATGATACCAATCCCGCTAAAGAAGAGCAAGAGTACGTAGATGCAATTAAAGAAGACGTTAAGTGGTTGGGATTTACTTGGGATAAAGAATGTTATTCATCCGATTATTTTCAGCAATTGTATGATTGGGCGGTACTATTGGTGAAGAATGGAAAAGCTTATGTAGATTCACAATCGTCAGAAGCGATGGCAACACAAAAAGGAACGCCCACTCAACCAGGTGTAGATAGTCCTTACAGAAATAGATCAATACAAGAAAATTTAGATTTATTTGAGCAAATGAAACAAGGTAATTTTGCAGAAGGAACCCATGTATTACGGGCTAAAATAGATATGAAATCATCTAATATGTTGATGCGTGATCCTTTGATGTATCGTATTTTACATCGCGCACACCACCGATCAGGTACTGCTTGGAAAATCTATCCGATGTATGATTGGGCACATGGAGAATCAGATTATGTAGAGCAAATTTCACACTCTATATGTACTTTAGAATTTATGATGCATCGTGAATTGTATGATTGGTTTGTGAATCAAATATTTGATGAACAGTTAATAAAACCAAATCAATACGAATTTGCACGCTTAAATTTGAGTTATACCGTAATGAGTAAACGTAAACTATTACAATTGGTGGAAGAAAACATCGTATCCGGTTGGGATGATCCACGCATGCCAACGATTTCTGGATTACGAAGAAGAGGATATACACCCGCAGCTATTCGGAAATTTGCTGATACCATAGGAGTTGCCAAACGTGAAAATTTAATTGATGTTTCGTTATTAGAATTTTGTATTCGAGAAGATTTAAATAAAACAGCTCCAAGAATAATGGCTGTTTTGGATCCTATAAAAGTAGTAATTACTAATTATCCAGAAGGAAAAGAGGAGTGGTTAGTGGCAGAAAACAATCCAGAAGATGAAACCTCTGGCTCGCGTCAAGTACCTTTTTCTAAAGAAATTTATATTGAAAGAGAAGATTTTCAAGAAGAAGCCAATCGTAAATTTTTTAGATTATCATTAGGAAAAGAAGTACGTCTTAAAAATGCATACATTATAAAAGGCGAATCTGTTGTAAAAGATAACGAAGGAAATATAACTGAAATACACTGTTCATACGATCCAGATAGTCGAAGTGGGAGTGGAAGCGAAGCCAGTTTAAGAAAAGTAAAAGGAACGTTGCATTGGGTATCTATCACTCACGCTGTTGCAGCAGAAGTACGATTGTATGATCGATTGTTTACCGTTGAATCTCCAGATGGAACCAAAGATGTTGATTTTAAAACTTTTTTAAATTCAAATTCTTTAGAGCGTATTGTTGGGTATATCGAACCAAGTATCAAAGGTGTTGAAAAAGGAACTCGTTTTCAATTTCAACGTTTGGGATATTTTTGTGTAGACAAAGATTCTTCGGATGCTAAAATTATTTTTAATAAAACAGTCGGACTCAAAGATTCTTGGGCTAAACAACAATAAATCTTAAGTATAAATATATCTTATCAATTTATGATTTTATATATAGATTAACTATTAAAAAAGGCTTAAATAAATTCTATTTAAGCCTTTTTCTTTTTTTGTGAAATACTTTATATACTTTTTAAAAGTAAAAGCATTTAAATTAATTTATGTACGTTTTAAGCTTTTTTGGAGCATAAAACTTAATTTTAGCTCAATTTATTGGTTGTGTTGTTTTTCATCGCTTCACCGATTTGGTTTGAAGCTGTAAAAGAGGCAACCATATTATTTAACATTTCACTTCCGGCTTGTGGCGAGTTAGGCAACAATATTAAATTAGAGTTTGTTGAACCACCAATTGCTTGTAAGGTATCATAATGTTGTGTAACCACAATTAGAGCAGAAGCTTCTTGCGAATTAATTCCTACTTTATTTAAAACATCTACACTCTCGACTAAACCTCTTGCGATTTCTCTACGTTGATCAGCAATACCTTGACCTTGTAATCGTTTACTTTCTGCTTCTGCTTTGGCTTTAGCAACGATACGGATACGATCTGCTTCCGCTTCATATTCGGCTACTGTTTTTTCACGATCTGCAGCATTGATGCTATTCATCGCATTTTTTACCTGAATGTCAGGATCGATATCAGTAACTAAAGTTTTAATGATATCGTAACCATAACCTGTCATGGCTTCGTTTAATTCACTTTTTACAGCAATTGCGATATCGTCTTTACGCTCAAAAACATCATCCAATTTTAGTTTTGGCACTTCAGCACGTACTACATCAAATACATAAGCTGTGATTTGATCGTGTGGATATTCTAACAAATAAAAAGCATCGTACACTTTTTCAGGTAAAACTTTGTATTGTACCGATACCTTTAGTTTCACGAATACATTATCTTTTGTTTTGGTCTCGATCAACACATCCAATTGTTGGATTTTAAGATTTACGCGACCTGCAATTTTATCTATAAAAGGAATTTTAAATTGAATTCCTGCGTTTCGGATGGTTGTAAATTTTCCGAGTCGCTCCATGATTGCAGCTGTTTGTTGTTTTACAGTAAATACCGAAGTGACAATTAAAAATAATATTATCGGTATTAAAATGATTCCTGTTCCCATTTTTTTATTAAATTTAGAGTTAATGTTTTTTTTATTAACGCAAGATACCCAATTTTTAGTATGAAGAATTACATTTTAGTTTGTTTCTTATTAGTAAGTATTTTTTATGTTCAGGCACAAAGAAGACAAGTTGGTAATAATAGAATAGGAATTTCAGGAGGTTATTCGTTATTAAGTATTAGAACATCAGATTTTCCCGTCACACCTAAAGGCGGTTGGAATGTAGGATTTGAGCAACGCGGAATGTTATTTGATAAATCAGATTTGGTTTACGGAATGAGTTTTCAGCAAGCAGGGGTAACGATACCTGCTACTTATAAAACAGGAGGAGTAAAAGATGTAGAGTATAAAATGCAATATTTTCAGGTGTATTTATTGGGTAGCTATCGCGCGATTTCAAATCATTTAAATTTTGATGGAGGACCTGTTTTTCAATTAAACGGAAAGTTAAAATCAGATGATAAAGACGCAACGCTTACGGTAATAAATACCAGTTTACCCGTTCAGGATTTGAATACATTATCAACACTTACTGTATATATGGCAGGTGGTGTAACGGGTGGTTTTGATAAGTTTAGGGTTTCTATATATTATCATTATGGCTTAAATAATATATTCACTAAGGCAAATAAATCGGATGCAGGTGTTGCTTCAGGATCAAATCTTAAAGGTAATTTTGATTTGATTACTGCAAAAGCAATTTTGTATTTATAAAAAATAGTCAGAAATTAATCATAAAGGGAGGCTTATGACCTCCCTTTTTTTATGCGATAATTTTTTCAATTCGTTTTATCGTTTCTTTTTTACCGAGTATTTGGATGATTTCAAATACGTCAGGACCTTTCATTTCGCCCACTAAAGCCAATCGTAATGGTTGCATTATTTTTCCAAAACCTAATTCGTTGGATGTCATCCAATTTTTGATTTCACTTTCGATGTGTTCGGTTGTAAAAGGTTTACAATTTTCTATTAACGAAATTACTGTTTTTAATAATTCAGCGGTATCTTCTTTAATGACTTTTTTAAATGATTTTTCGTCATAGGTTGTTGGTGCTTCAAAAAAGAACGAACACAAACCCCATAATTCATGATTAAATGAGGCCCTTTCTTTGATAGATTCAACGATTTTTTTAATGTCTTCAAAACTGTATTTGGATCCTATTTTATCTCCGTTTAGGGATATAAATTCATCCGTTAAAATTTCGCTATCGGTTTGTACCAAGTATTGGTGGTTAAACCATTTATTTTTTTCAGGATCAAATTTCGCTCCCGCTTTATTTACACGGCTTAAATCAAAGGATTGAATTAATTCTTCCATCGAAAATAATTCTTTTTCAGTACCGTCATTCCAACCTAATAAGGCTAAAAAGTTAACGACAGCTTCGGGGTAAAAACCATTTTCTTTATATCCTTTTGCTGTACCTTCTTCCGTTTTCCATTCTAAAGGAAATACCGGAAAGCCCAATTTGTCACCATCACGTTTGCTTAGTTTACCATTACCAACAGGTTTTAAGATTAAAGGTAAATGCGCAAACTGAGGTACTTCCCAACCAAAAGATTGGTACAGTTGTATGTGTAGTGGGAGGGAAGGCAACCATTCTTCTCCACGAATTACGTGGCTGATTTTCATCAAATGATCGTCAACAATATTTGCCAAATGGTAGGTAGGCATACCGTCATTTTTAAATAAAATTTTATCATCCAAAACATTGGTTTCAAATTTTACGGTTCCGCGTATGATATCATCAAACACGATGGTTTCATTTTGAGGATTTTTAAAACGAATTACGTATTGAAGTCCGCTTGCAATTTTATTTTTTGTTTCTTCTTCCGAAAGGGATAAACTCGTGTTTAATTGTTCTCTTACCGTATGATTATAAATAAATGAAGAGCCATTTTTCTCGGCTTCAGCTCTGAGGTTATCCAATTCTTCGGCAGTGTCAAATGCATAATAAGCGTGACCACTTTGGATCAATTGATTGGCGTATTGTAGGTAAATATCTTTTCGTTCACTTTGTCTGTACGGACCATACTCTCCACCTACACTTACACCTTCGTCGATGGTGATGCCGCACCAGTGTAGAGATTTGATGATGTAATCTTCGGCTTCTTTTACATAACGTTTTTGATCGGTATCTTCAATTCGGAGCAAAAAATCACCGTTGTGTTTTTTGGCAAACAAATAATTAAATAAAGCGGTTCTTACACCACCAATGTGTAGTGCTCCTGTTGGGCTTGGTGCAAATCGTACGCGTACATTTTGAGACATTGTGATTGATTTTTTTAAAGAATTACAAATATACAATTTAAGCGTTATTTCCTTTTGTTTTTCAGGTTAACATAGTTTGAATATTAATTGTAATTTTATGCGCTTAAAACACCCTTATTTTGTCAGATACGCAACAAGTAATCTATACTAAGTTAGAAGCTTTCATTCGTAAGTATCACACCAGCGAATTGATCAAAGGCGTTTTGCTTTTTATTGGGATTGGTGTGTTTTATTTTTTAGTAAGCATTGGTATTGAGTATTTGTTTTGGTTGTCACCTTTAGGCAGAACGGTTTTGTTTCTTTTGTTTATCGTTATCGAAGCCGGACTTTTTATCTTTTTTATTTTAAGACCTGTATTGCGATTATTAAAATTACGCAAAGGATTGGATTATACCCAAGCTTCAATAATCATCGGCAATCATTTTTCGGAAGTATCCGATACGTTATTGAATTTCTTACAATTATCAAACAACCAATCTACAACAATTGGATCGGATTTGTTACAAGCGTCTATCGATCAAAAAGCGGCACATTTGCAATGGGTACCTTTTAGCAATGTGGTACAACACAAAAGAAACATTTCGTACGTGCCAATAGCTGTACTTGCTATTGTATTGGTAATGTATTTATTATGGATACCAACTAAACCCATTTTTTCAGATAGTTTTAATCGTTTTGTAGCTTATAACCAAACGTTTGTACCGCCAGCACCTTTTGCATTTCAAATTAAAAATTCAAAACTACACGTACAACAAGGCGAAGATTTTGTATTGCAGTTTTCCGTTGTAGGATCTATTTTACCCGAGTCGTGTAGTATTGTGATTGACGACCAATTATTTTATGCAAACAAGATATCAGCTACGGAGTATGAATACCATTTCAAGCAATTAAATTCCGATGTTTTGTTTGAGATAACAGCCAACGCCGTTACCTCTATGCCGTATCAAATTCAAGTGACAGAAGTACCGGTTGTTGCTAATTTTCTGATGAAATTTATCTACCCAAGTTACCTCAATAAACCAAGTGAAGTCGTTACAGGTACAGGTAATGCCACCTTGCCAGAAGGCACAAAAGTACAATGGTATTTACAGACTTTAGCAACCGATGCTGTGTATTGGCAAAATGCTGCGTCTAAGATTGCGTTTACCAAATCAGACGCTATTTTTAAGTATGAAAAACAATTGTTAGAGTCGGTTGCGTACACTGTTTCAACATCCAATTCAAAAGTAAAAGACTTTGAGAAATTGCAGTATGCCATCACAATTGATAAAGATGATTTTCCAAAGATTACGTGCAAGCATTTACCCGATTCGTTAAAACAAACGAATAATGCCGTTTACGGGCAAGTATCCGATGATTATGGTTTGTCACAACTTAAGGTTTTTTTCTATCCTGTTAATGATGATAAAGCATTAAAAAGTTTGGTCATACCCGTTAAAAAAGATTTGTTTGACCAGTTTTATTTTGTGTTGCAAGATGCTGTAGAATTGCCAAAAGGGGTAGTATATAATTTTTATTTTGAAGTATCCGATAACGACGGGATTAATGGTGCTAAAACCTCGCGATCTACCGTATTTACATTTGATAGCAAATCTACAGAGCAACTAGAAAAAGAGAATTTAAGCAGTCAATCTGAAACTATTTCAGATATTAAAAACTCTTTAGACGATAACAAACAGCAATTGAAACAATTGGACAAGTTAGAGCGCTTGAGTAAAGAGAAAAACAAGCTTAATTATGAAGAGCAATTAAAGGTTAAAGATTTTGCTGAAAAGCAAAAAGAAGAGGAACGTATGATGAAGAATTTTGCCAAAGAATTACAGCAAAATTTAGAGAAATTTAATCAAAACAAAAAAGATCCTTTTAAAGAAGAATTGGTAGATCGTTTGAAAAAAACACAAGAAGATTTAGAACGCAATCAAAAGCTATTGGATGAATTAGCCAAACTAAACGATAAAATTAAACAAGAGGATTTAACTCAAAAATTAGAAAAATTAAAACAAGAATCTAAAAATCAATCCAAGTCTTTAGAGCAATTATTAGAGTTGACCAAAAAGTTTTATGTAGAGAAAAAAGCAGAACAATTGGCTAAAAATTTAGAACAATTAAGTCAAGAAGAAAAACAATTATCGGATAAAAAATCAACACCACAAGAACAACAAAAAATTAACGAAACCTTCAATAAAATAAAGGAAGAGCTCAATCAATTAGACAAGCAAAATAAAGATTTAAAAACACCACTTTCGCTACCCAATACAGATCCGTTAGAACAAGCTATCGATCAAGATTTAAATAAAGCTAAAGAAGAATTATCTAAAGAAAACGCATCAAAAGCAAAGCAAAAGCAAAAAGAGGCATCTGATAAAATGAAAGAGATGAGCAAGTCTTTATCTGAATCTATTGAAGCAGGCGAGATGGAGCAATTGCAAGAAGATGCAGCGATGTTACGCCAAATCATGGACAATATGTTAAC
The DNA here is from genome assembly GCA_964420215.1 of uncultured Flavobacterium sp. Classification (GTDB taxonomy): domain Bacteria; phylum Bacteroidota; class Bacteroidia; order Flavobacteriales; family Flavobacteriaceae; genus Flavobacterium. Next base: position 48,814 of record CAYQSQ010000009.1, read on the forward strand.
GTATTCTTTTTCGCAAGAAAAATTATTAAACACATTTAAAGGAATTAAAAAAGGATCCCCATCATATCCCAAACATTTAAAAACACAACAGTTTTTGAAAACTCAATTCAAACACATTGACGATTCGTTGTTTGTTTTATCCATGCGTAATCCCGTGATTTCGGATGTAATTATAAAAGAAATTGGTTCGGTATATTATAATATGGATCAGGCTATGGAAAGCTTTGCTGAAACTCAGATCGAGAAAGGCGTGTCACATCAACAATACGTGATGACCTCTACCAATGTATTGGCAGATCTATTAAGTGATGCTTTAAATAATATGCAAATGCAAATGAATGCTTCGGGCAAAGGAAAACCAAAACCAGGAGGAAAAAGCAAAGGAGATAAACAACTACAAGATATAATGAAATCCCAAGAAGGAATTTCTGAAAAAATACAAAAAGGAATGAAGCCAGGAGAGAAACCAGGCGAATCCGGAAAACCAAAACCAGGAGGTTCAGGAAGCGAAGGGATGTCTGGTGAAATATTTGAAATCTATAAGCAACAACAGCAATTGCGAGAAAGTTTAGAACAAATGTTGCAAAAGAACGGTTTAGGAGGTAACGGATCGGGTGATGCAATCAATAAAATGAAAGCTTTAGAAAAGCAATTATTAAATAAAGGATTTACGCAAGAAGCCATATCACAGGCACAACAATTAAAAATAGAATTGTTGAAATTAGAAAAAGCACAAAGAAAACAAGGTGAAGAAGACAAAAGAGAAGCTATAACAAACAAAACCAACCATACAGGTTTGTTAAATAACAACATGCCAGATTCCATTTCTGAGTACTTGAAGTCTATAGAAATTTTAAATAGAGAAAAATTACCTTTACAACCAAGTATAAATACAAAAGTTCAAAAATACTTTAACAATGATTGAGTTCAATTACGAAACTGATTTTTCTTTAGAAGAAGAATCGCGCTATTCCGAGTGGATTTCAGCAATTATAGCATCTGAAAACAAAACCGAAGGCGATGTAAGTTATATATTCTGTGATGACGAGTATCTCCATAAAATTAATATGGAGCACCTAAATCACGACACCTACACGGACATTATTAGCTTTGATTATACGGTTGGCGATTGTATTTCGGGAGATGTATTTATTTCGATCGAACGCGTACAAGAAAACGCAAGCGACTTAAACACTACTTTTAAAGAAGAACTTTTGCGTGTAATGTCGCACGGTATTTTGCATTACTGCGGATATAAAGACAAAATTGAAGCTCAACAGTTATTAATGAGAATTAAAGAAAACGAAAAAATCAAAATGTTCCACGTGGAACCATAAACATCACGTTCCACGTGGAACATTAAAATAAGATATAAACATGTTCGAAAATACATACGATGTTATAGTTGTTGGTGCTGGTCACGCTGGATCGGAAGCCGCTGCCGCTGCCGCCAATATGGGATCTAAAACGTTATTGGTTACGATGAGTTTGCAAAATATTGCGCAAATGTCATGTAATCCTGCGATGGGAGGAATAGCAAAAGGGCAAATAGTACGAGAGATTGATGCTTTAGGTGGTTATTCAGGGATTGTTTCGGATAAAACAGCGATACAGTTTAAAATGTTAAACAAGTCAAAAGGCCCTGCTATGTGGAGCCCGCGTGTGCAAAGTGACCGTATGCGATTTGCGGAAGAGTGGCGTTTGATGTTGGAGCAAACCAAAAATCTTGATTTTTATCAAGAAATGGTAAAAGGTTTGATAATTGAAAATCATAAAGTTACTGGGATTGTAACGTCTTTAGGAGTTACGATAAAAGCTAAATCTGTAGTTTTAACTAACGGTACATTTTTAAATGGATTAATCCATATTGGAGAAAAACAGTTTGGAGGAGGTCGAGCAGGAGAAAGCGCAGCGTACGGTATTACTGAAGATTTGGTGAATGTGGGTTTTGAATCAGGACGTATGAAAACGGGCACACCACCACGCGTGGATGGGCGTTCGTTGGATTATTCTAAAATGATAGAACAGCCTGGTGATGAGAAACCATCTAAATTTTCGTACTTAAAATCAACAAAGCCTTTAGCGATTCAGAAATCGTGTTGGATGTCGTACACTTCTAATGAAGTCCACGATCTTTTAAGAGAAGGATTTGATCGTTCGCCTATGTTTAATGGGCGGATTAAAAGTTTAGGACCTCGTTATTGCCCTTCTATCGAAGATAAAATTAATCGCTTCGTGGATAAAGACCGCCATCAATTGTTTATCGAACCCGAAGGATGGAATACAGTAGAAATGTATATTAACGGATTTTCAACTTCTTTACCAGAAGACGTACAATATAAAGCGCTTAAAGCAGTAGCAGGATTTGAGAATGTAAAATTCTTTCGTCCGGGCTATGCCATTGAGTATGACTACTTTCCACCTACACAATTAAAGCATACTTTGGAGACTAAGTTGGTTTCAGGTCTGTTTTTTGCCGGTCAAATTAACGGTACAACAGGATATGAAGAAGCTGCGTCACAAGGATTAATGGCGGGGATTAACGCTCATTTATTGGTGTACGAAAAAGATCCTTTTATTTTGAAGCGTGATGAAGCGTATATAGGCGTTTTGATAGACGACTTAATAACAAAAGGAACTGAAGAACCTTATAGAATGTTTACCTCAAGAGCAGAATATCGTACGTTATTGCGCCAAGATAACGCCGACATACGTTTAACACCAGTATCTCACGCTATGGGATTGGCTTCTGATGAGCGATTATTTCGTATGGAAGAAAAATTAAAAAAATCTGACGAAATTGTAGAGTTTTTTAAAAATACTAGTGTTAGAGTAGAGGAGACTAATAAAATTTTAGCCGATAAAGAATCCAGTCTGATTAATCAGCCAGATAAAATGTTTAAAATATTTTCAAGACCACAATTGGATTTAGAGGATATGTTGCGATTTGAAAAAGTAGCTGCTTATGTAGCGGAACATCAATTAGACGAAGAAATTTTAGAGCAAGCTGAAGTGCAAGTTAAATATTCAGGTTATATCGAAAAAGAACGAAATAACGCGGATAAACTAACTCGCTTAGAAGATGCTAAAATTCCAGATAATTTTGATTATTATAAGATCAAATCGATGTCTATTGAGGCAAAACAAAAACTAACTAAAATCAGACCAATTACCATATCACAAGCTTCTCGAATTAGTGGTGTTTCTCCCAGCGACATCTCGGTTTTATTGGTTTATATGGGGAGATAAAATTCCTGTTTCACGTGGAACACCTAAAATAATATTTGTATGAAACCTATTTCCACTAAGGATTATTCCGTTACCAAAGAATCATTTACACTTGTTTATGACGAAAAATTCCAGTGTTTAAAAACTACACCGAAACCAAGTGACACAGATTTAAATCGGTATTATGAAAGTGACGAATATATTTCGCATACTGATGCTAAAAACACATTTGTTGAGAAAATGTATCATTGGGTTCGGAGTTATTCTTTAAAGAAAAAATCGAAACTAATTTCAAGAAATGTAAAATCAAAAGGGTGCGTTTTGGATATTGGTTGTGGTACGGGTGATTTTCTAAAAGAGATGGAATCTAAAGGATGGCACGTTACAGGTTTTGAACCCAATCCTAAAGCCGCTAAGATCGCCAAATCAAAAGACATCAACTTAATGAATGATTTGATTTACATACCGGATCATTATTTTGATGTAATTACGATGTGGCATGTGTTAGAGCACGTATATGATTTAGAAAAACAGATCGCTGAATTGAAAAGATTACTCAAACCTAATGGTCTATTAATTGTTGCCGTTCCTAACTATCATTCGTTTGACGCTGCTTTTTATGGTTCATTTTGGGCAGCTTATGACGTACCCAGACACTTGTGGCATTTTACCAAAAAATCAATTTCGCATATTTTCAAAAATGTCGATATGAAGGTTACATCCATCAAGCCGATGTACTATGATTCGTTTTATGTGAGTTTACTTTCTCAAAAATACAAGACCCATCAAATGAATTATTTGATGGGTTTTTGGATTGGTTTGTTATCTAATTTAAAAGGTTTTTTTACAAAAGAATTTTCGTCACACATTTATTTGATTCGAAATAAATAATGATTTTTTAAAAGTTTAGGATTTCTTTAACAAAATCAGGTGTTATTAATATTTAGATTTGCCGAAAAATATATAACAATTATGAAAAAACTAAATTTACTATCATTTTTAATTTTACTTGTGTCAGGAGTTAGTTTTGCGCAGTATGGAACTCGAATCAGGGCATATGATTCAGGAGTTGTTGATGTAATGAAACCAATAAAAAATAAAAATAATGCGATTGGATTTTATGCTTTAGATAATATTGAGACTATAGATCCTACAAACCCTAATCAAGCACTTGGGTATGAAAATAATGCTTTTGGATTGTGGTCTATGCAATTTCAAAATTTAGGTTTTAGAAATAATGGATTCGGTACTGGTACATTACGTAATGGTAAAACGGGTAGTTTTAATAATGCTTTTGGTTATTATGCTTTAGCTAACAATTCTGTAGATTATAATAATGGTTTTGGTGGTTGGACTTTATCTAGTAACACAACTGGTATAGGTAATAATGCATTTGGGTTTCAAGCCATGATATTTAATAAAACGGGTCATTATAATATTGCGTTTGGTCATCAATCGAGTTATAAAAATGATTCTGGAAGTTATAATATTTCTATTGGTAAAGATGCATTAAACACTAACACAATAGGATCATATAATACGGTTTTAGGAACTGAATCAGGGTCATTAATTACGGGTAATTTCAATACTATAATAGGTAGTCAAATTAAGGGTACATCTGGTATGAATAACCACGTTATCATCGGTGACGGCGCGGGTAATCAACGTATTTTTATTAATGATTTAGGTAATATGGCAATTGGAACAACTTCTCCAATTGCTAAATTAACGATAGAGCCGGGTGCAAATCCTGTTTCAAAAATATCCGGAAAAGATATTTATTTTGGGGCATTACTTAAGACAACATCTGGAAGAAGTGGATATACAGTTTTAAACAGCAATGATTATTTAAATGGATTAGAAAATAATGCTCATTTTGGATCGATTTTTCCGTTCGAGGATTCTAATTCAAATAACGACTTAAAATGGAAAGCTTTTAGGTTACAAACAGGAACTAGTTTAGTAGATAAATTTTGGGTAAATAAATTAGGTGATGGTTATTATGCCGGAAAAGTTTTAATAGGTACAGATATAAAACCAACAACAGCTGGAGGAGTAAGCGTAGCTAATTATAATTTATTTGTAACAGGTGGTATTTTAACAGAAGAGGTTCGAGTTCAATTAAAAGCTAATGGCGGTTGGGCTGATTATGTATTTAATAAAGATTACAATTTAAAACCATTAAGTGAAGTAGAGTCTTTTATCAATAAAAACGGACATTTACCAAATATACCTTCAGCTAAACAAGTTGCAGAAGAAGGTATCGAATTAGGTCAAATGACAACTCTTCAACAAGAAAAAATTGAAGAATTAACGTTATACTTGATTCAACAACAAAAAGAAATTGAAGAATTAAAAGCAATGGTTAAAGATTTAGCTTCTAAAAAATAGATTATTAAAAAACCTAGTATAAAAGGCAATATCATCAATTAATTGATGATATTGCCTTTTTTAAGTTGCAATAGATATTTTTGTATGACCCCAACAAAAAGATATTTTCACACATTTGATGCGTTTCGATCGATTTCTTTTATCTTGGTTTTTTTGGCTCATTTGCCTAAGCCAAAAGAATCTGTAGTTACTTTTTTTTCTAAAAGTGGTAGTATTGGAGTTTCCTTCTTTTTCGTATTAAGTGGATTTTTAATCACGTACATTTTAGGTTTCGAAAAATTATCAAAAAATAAAATTGAGCTAAAAAATTTCTTTATTAGAAGAGTATTACGGATATGGCCCTTGTTTTATTTAATGTTGCTTTTTGCTTTTTTAACGCCGCATATTCTGGGTGTTTTAGGTTTATCATTTTCAAATGAAGGATATGATCCGAATTGGTTAGTCTCGCTATTGTTTGGTGAAAATTATATGATTATGTCATCGAATTGTTTTGCTAACGTATCACCATTAAGTGTTATGTGGTCTTTATGTGTAGAAGAACATTTTTATATTGTTTGGGGTTTGTTGTTTTATTTTTTACCCTTTAAAAAAGTTCCAATATTGATAGGTATTAGTATTATCATAGCGATGATTACACACTATATTTATTTGGATTTAGATATCGTAGCGTACGATCTACCCTCAAATATTGGTTACTTCGCTTTTGGAGCTATTCCGGCTTATTTAATTCTTACAGAAAACAAATTACTACAACGTATAGAAAATAGTCCATTAGAGGTTAAATATTTATTTTTTTTCATTGTTGTTGCTTTTGTGTTTGGTATTCCTAATTACGCGACTGATTTTATTTACGGCATAGTACCCTTATTGTTAGGAGTTTCGTTTTCGGGGCTTATACTTTTTACTTTAACACCTTCGAATGCGATATACATAAAAGATTCTAATTGGTTAAGTTGGTTAGGAAAATACACTTACGGTCTATATGCGTATCATACAATACTTATCAATTTAATATTACAACTTAACAATACTTTTTCGTTAGGTCTAGAGTGGTATATTATCGGTTTTGTAGCATTAACATTGACTATAGTGGTGAGCGTTTTATCTTATAATTATTTTGAAAAATATTTTTTGGATTTAAAAAGGCAATTTTCTTCATAAAAGCAAAGGCATTTACTTTATATTTAATATAAATAAGCACTAAGTAGTTGTACGTAATTGTATTTACGCTTATTTTTGTTCGATTAAAAAATAGTATTAAAAAAATATAAATAAATTATGGCAAAATCAGCACTATTGAAGTCGTCTATTGCTAAAAAGTATTGGATGTCTCTTACAGGGTTATTTTTATGTTTGTTTTTAGCAGGTCATCTAGCAGGAAACTTACAATTGATTTTCGGAACGCCGTTACAATTTAATGAGTACGCCTTGTTTATGACTACTAATCCAGCGGTGAAGTTGTTAAGTTACTTAACGTATATTTCAATTATTTTTCATGCGGTTGATGGCATATTGCTTACAATCCAAAACAAAAAAGCAAGACCTGTTAAATACGCAATGGATAAAGCTTCCGAAAACAGTACATGGCAATCGCGCAATATGGCAGTATTAGGGACCGTTATTTTGGTTTTTATAGTTACGCATATGACTAATTTTTGGGCTGTTATGCATTTTGACACAAAAATGCCTTTGATGACTAAAACGATTGAAGTACAACCGGGTATGGCGCAAACATTTTATGTAGGACGGACCTCAGGTCAGTATTACCCCGTTGAACAAGTGCAATTAGCAGGGGAGCAACCTACTCCAGGAGCCGAACCTAAACCTTTTATCATCAAAAATGGAACAGAATTGTACAACACACAAGTTGATGTTAAAATGGGAGATGTGTACAAAGACTTACATAAGATTACATTTGAATTTTTCAAAGATCCTCAAACAGGATTAATGGCGACAATTTTGTACGTTTTGGCAATGTTTGCGTTGTCATTTCACTTGTTGCACGGTTTTCAAAGTGCGTTTCAATCATTAGGAGTAACAAAATTTGCGTGTACTATTAAATCTTTCGGAAAAGGATTTGCAATAGTAATTCCGTTATTGTTTGCGATTATTCCTGTTTACATTCATTTTATCAAGTAATCATAATATCACGTAATTATGAAATTAGATTCAAAAATACCAAAAGGTCACATTTCTAAAAAATGGACAGATTATAAAGATCATTTAAACTTAGTTGCGCCAAATAACCGTTCTAAATTAGATATTATTGTTGTCGGAACAGGTTTAGCAGGTGCTTCTGCCGCAGCTTCTTTAGGGGAGATGGGTTATAATGTAAAAGCATTTTGTTTTCAAGATTCGCCACGTCGGGCACACTCGATTGCTGCTCAAGGAGGAGTAAATGCGGCTAAAAATTATCAAAACGATGGCGATAGTGTTTTTCGTTTGTTTTATGATACAATTAAAGGGGGGGATTACCGAGCAAGAGAAGCAAACGTACACCGTTTAGCAGAAGTTTCGGGTAATATTATTGATCAGTGTGTGGCACAAGGCGTTCCTTTTGCACGTGAATACGGCGGGATGTTAGATAATCGTTCGTTCGGTGGCGTACAAGTACAACGTACGTTTTATGCTGCAGGTCAAACGGGTCAACAATTATTGTTAGGCGCGTATTCGGCTTTATCACGTCAGATTGGTTTAGGTCGTGTAAAAATGTATAACCGTCATGAAATGCTTGATTTAGTAAAAGTAGACGGAAAAGCACGAGGTATAATTGCTCGTAATTTAATTACAGGAGAAATAGAAAGACATTCAGCACACGCAGTAGTTATTGCATCAGGCGGGTACGGAAACGTCTATTTCTTATCGACCAATGCAATGGGAAGTAACGTAACCGCAGGATGGAAAATCCATAAAAAAGGCGCGTATTTTGCGAATCCATGTTATGTGCAAATTCATCCAACATGTATTCCTGTACACGGAACTAACCAATCTAAGTTAACCTTAATGTCAGAGTCGTTACGTAACTCAGGGCGTATTTGGGTGCCTGCAAAATTAGAAGATGCTCAAGCTATACGCGAAGGAAAATTAAAACCAACCGATATTGCCGAAGCAGACAGAGATTATTATTTAGAGCGTAGATATCCTGCTTTTGGTAACTTAGTGCCACGTGATGTAGCGTCAAGAGCTGCTAAAGAGCGTTGTGATGCTGGTTATGGTATTGAAGCTAATGATACTAATGAAGGTGTGTATTTGGATTTTTCATTCGAAATAAAAACAAAAGGTAAAGAAGTTGCTTATGCACAAGGTGATCATAATCCAACTCCAGAAAAAATAGAGCAATTAGGTAAAAAATGGTTGGAAGAAAAGTATGGTAATTTATTCCAGATGTACCAAAAAATAACAGACGAAAATCCGTATGAAACCCCAATGAAAATTTATCCAGCAGTACACTATACCATGGGAGGTGTTTGGGTGGATTACGATTTACAAAGTACCATACCGGGTTGTTTTGTGGCAGGTGAAGCTAATTTTTCAGATCACGGAGCCAACCGATTAGGTGCATCAGCTTTGATGCAAGGATTGGCGGATGGATATTTTGTATTGCCATATACGTTATCTAATTATTTAGCAAACGAAATTCGAACAGGTAAAATTTCAACAGATTCAAAAGAATTTGATGAGGCTGAAAAATCAGTTAAAGCTACCATTGATTTCTTCTTAAATAACAAAGGCTCTAAAACCGTAGATTATTTCCATAAAAAATTAGGTTTGATTATGTGGAATAAAGTCGGAATGGGTAGAAATGAAAAAGATTTAAAAGCTGCAATTCAAGAAATTGCAGCCTTAAAAGAAGAGTTTTATAAAGACGTATTTGTACCGGGTAGTGCCGATGATTTAAATCCAGAGTTAGAAAAAGCGATTCGTGTAGCAGATTTCTTCGGATTAGGGCAATTAATGGCAATGGATGCCTTACAACGTAACGAATCTTGTGGAGGTCACTTCCGTGAAGAATCTCAAACCGATAAAGGCGAAGCGTTACGTGATGATGCGAACTTTAAGTTTGTAGCTGCTTGGGAGTATAAAGGCGAAAACACAAGCGAGTCCGTATTACACAAAGAAGAACTCAACTATGAGTTTATTGAGTTAAAAGAAAGAAGTTACGAATAATAATCATACAGTTATGAGTACAGCAAAAAACATCAATATCACCTTAAAAATTTGGCGTCAAAAAAATGCTAAAACACAAGGTAATTTAGAAACATATAAACTCGACAACGTTTCAACAGCCAGCTCTTTTTTAGAGATGTTGGATCAATTGAACGAGCAATTAGTGAATCAAAAACAAGAACCAATTGCGTTTGATCATGATTGTCGTGAGGGTATTTGCGGAATGTGTTCGTTGTTTATCAACGGACGTGCACACGGACCTGAAACAGGCACAACAACGTGTCAGTTGCACATGCGTTCATTTAGTGATGGAGACACGATTTACATCGAGCCGTGGCGTTCTCGGGCATTTCCTGTAATCAAGGATTTAGTAGTAGATCGTACTGCTATGGATCGTATCCAACAAGCAGGAGGTTTTGTATCGGTTAACACATCAGGTAATACGATAGATGCAAACACATTACCAATCCCTAAAGCAGACGCGGATAAAGCTTTTGAGGCGGCTGCTTGTATCGGTTGTGGCGCTTGTGTAGCAACTTGTAAAAACGGATCTGCGATGCTATTTGTAGGTGCTAAAGTATCACAATACGCGTTATTGCCACAAGGTAAAGTAGAGGCGGTCGATCGTGTTATGAATATGGTACGCCAAATGGACGAAGAAGGTTTTGGTAACTGTACCAACACAGGTGCATGCGAGGTAGAATGCCCGAAAGGAATCTCCTTAGATAACATCGCCCGTATGAACAGAGAATATCTTAAAGCAAGCCTTTAAAATTAAGTAGTAAGTTTTAAGTCATAAGTATATTTTAGAAAACCTCTCCATTGATTTGGGGAGGTTTTTTGTTTTGCCACATATTGCGGAATTCTTACCGATTATTTGAAAATCATACCAGTAGTAAAAACCCCAATTTTTCATTTATACAACGATATATCTTTGTTAAAAATCAAAAAAATATGAATAATAAATTATCTTTTTTAAAGGTAGTGATGGTACTATGTTTATCGTTATCTACATATGCGCAAGAATTTAAAACCTATTCGACAGCTGTATGGATAGAAAACCAAGAAGGGGAAAGTGTTTTTTATAATACCTCATACTCCTCTCCAAATGGGTTTGGAGCAACAACAGAACATGCTATAAATCAAGATTTAAGTAAGTCATTTTCAGGTCGAGATTTTGGAAAATTTAGTGCGTTTTCAGAAAAGTTAAAAATAAAAGGGGTTGAAGTAAGAACTTTTAAGAGTGGTTCTGGTAATGTATGCGGAGGCGAAATGAATTATAGATATTATAAAACAAATACCCAATCCAAACCTTTATTTTTAAATAAAAAATTGTCATTTTTCGCAGAATGTGATTTGGGAGCTAATAATTTTAATGATCCAATAGGCAAAGGACCATGTAATACAAGTGGCTATCAAAAATTATATAGCTCATCTTTAGTATCTGATTTTGATACGATTGAATTAACGGCTTTAGATGAAGGTATTTATACGTTAGAATTATATTATAAAATTTGGGGAGGTAATAATGGAGGTTGTAGTACGGATAAGTACGATAATAATTCAGGAAGTAATTATAAAGCATCATTTACAATTTGCCCAACATTTACATCGATTCAAAAAACCAACGCTACATGTGAAAGTTTAGGTAAATTAAAAATATTAGTTGAAGGAATAGAAAATGGCGTTTACAGTGATCGCTTTTTTTATGGAGAAGAAGCTATTTCGTTCAAAAATGTTGAAGTTAAAGATGGAGTGATTACAATTTCAAATTTGAAGCCTCAAGAGTATAAAAATGTGAGGTATAAGTCCCCGATAGCAGGATGTTCGGATATAATTAATACAAATATATTAATTGAATCAACTCAAGATTGTGGATTGATAGAAACAGAAGATTTTAAGATTTACGCAACAGCGGTTTGGATGTATAAAAAAGGAAGTCAAGATTCTTTTTACAATACCTCATATTCTTCTCCAAATGGGTTTGTACAAGCAAAAGATCATGCTGTAAATCAAGATTTAAGCAAGTCATTCTCAGGTCTAGATTTTGGAACATTTGCCTCTAAATCAAATACTTTAAGTATAAAAGGAGCTGAAATAAGAACGTTTAAACAAAATAAAGGAAATGTATGCGGAGGCGAATTATTGTATCGATATTATAAATCAGGAGAAAGTACAAATCAACCAGATTTTACAAACAAATCGTTATCATTTTTTGCAGAATGTGATTTGGGATCTAGTAAGTTTAATGATCTAATAGGTAGCGGGCCATGTAACACAAATGGCTTTCAAAAATTACAAGGATCGAATTTTGCCAATTCATTTACTTCGATTGATTTAACAAATGTTAATGAAGGCGTTTACACATTAGAATTATATTATAAAATATCGGGCGATAATAATGGAGGTTGTGGCTCAGATAAATTTGATAATAATTCAGGAAGTAATTATAAAGCATCGTTTACCATTTGTCCAACATTTGTATCAAGTTCAATAATACAACCAACAACTGAAAATGAAAACGGTATCATAACGTTAAACTTAACAGGTGTTGATGACGGAGTGTATAGTGATCGATTTATGTATGTTAATGAAGGTAAGAATATTGTTTTCAAAAATGTTGAAGTTAAAAATGGTATTGCAACTATTATTTTGGCACCAGGAATATATAAAAACATTAGGTATAATTCACAAGAGTTTTCGGGATGTGAGGATATTATTGGTGTTGATGTCGTTATTGAGGAACAAAAGACATGTCCATCATTTGGATCATATGTAATTGTTCAACCTAAAGAAGGAGAAAAAATAGGTCAAATCGTTATTCAGGTAAAAGGGATTAAAGACGGAGTGTATAACGATGGTTTTATATATTCAAATTTTAGCTCAACAATAAAACTTTACAATGTAGAAGTGAAAAATGATGTTGCCACTATTCCTGTGGCACCAGGGAGATTCAATAATATACGATATGAATCATCAAAAGATGGCTGTCAAGCTATTGGAGGTTTTAATGTAATTATTTACGATCCGAAAATTGAATCAAATATTGATCTCAAAATAAGTGGGAAAGCTGATAAAGAAAAAGTGTACGCGGGTGAGGAGGTAACTTTTGAATTTTCAATAGAAAATATAGGTTCGGATACGGCTAACAAAGTTCAAATCTCAGACTTGTTACCTAATGGTTATCAGTATATAAACCACTGGTTTGCTGGAGCCAGTAGATCTTCAGACGAATATTTACAAGGTATTTGGACTATTATTTCGTTACCAAACGAATCAAAGCCATCTACTTTAATAATTACAGCAGCTGTATTGCCAGAAGGTAATTATACAATAACCCCAAAAGCATCAAGTCTTGAAAAGGATTCTGACGAATCGAACAACCAATTTGAAGTGAAATTAGATTTCATACCATTGATTAACTTAGCTGTTCGTGTTACCTCGAATAAAATTAAAGCGATTGTAGGAGAAGAAGTAAGCTTTTATTTTTTAGTAGAAAATATTGGTTCTAATTCTGCAACAGGAACTGTATTATCCACAATGCTTCCAAGTGGTTACAAGTATATAAGCCATTCATTTACAGGAATAGATAATTTAGATAAATATTCTTCTGAAACAGGTATTTGGAGTATCGGAGGTGTACCAAGAAATGCTATGTCTTCTATTTTAACTATAAAAGCTGTTGTACTTTCAAAAGGAGATTACAAGGTGATTTCTGAGGTAAAAGCTATAGAATTAGATGTTGATCTAACAAATAATAAGGCATCCAATACAATAGAAGTGGAATGTGATCAAGTAAAAATTATAGCAGGTACAACTGATTCAGATCAAAAGTGCGGCATTGAACCTTATGTAATTAAAAACATATCTTTAGTTAATGCAAAAGAAGTATTAATTACCAGTACAGGATTAGGTGATTTAAGTACAATTACAAATAACGATACTTTTGATTTAGTGTACATGCCTATAGAAGGTGATATGGGCAATCAGGTTTTATTAACATTAAAGACAAATAATAATCTTGAAAAATCTTGTGGAAATGCAGAATTAAAATATACGATTGATTTTACCGATTGTTTTTTAGGTATTAAAAAGACTGTGGTCGATGATTTACAATTATCATTGTATCCAAATCCAGTACAAAACCAATTAACAATCAAGCATAAAAACGGCATAACGATCCAATCTATAGAAATCTATAATTCACAAAGTGAATTAGTCGTATTGATCCCACAAGTAAGCCAAACCAGTTTTGATGTATCAAACCTACCAAACGGCATTTACTTTGTTAAAGTAAACACTGACAAAGGAGCAACGACAATTAAGTTGGTAAAAAATTAAGTAGTAAGTTTTAAGGTATAAGTATATTTTAGAAAACCTCTCCATTGATTTGGGGAGGTTTTTTTTGTCTTAAATCTTATCGACCTATTTTACTGGCTTCGATATTTCGTTCGATTTTATGATCGGGTCTTGTCCACTTAGGTTTTTCTCCTAAAGCCTCGAATTCTGATTCCGAAGCTTCCACCGTTTTAGGTTGTACCTTTTTAGTGAAAGGTTTTTGTGGAATTACACCTAGTTTTTCAAACAATTTCATGTCCTCGTTCACATCTGGATTAGGCGTAGTTAGTAGTTTGTTGCCTGCAAAAATGGAATTGGCTCCTGCAAAAAAGCACATGGCTTGTCCTTCTTGATTCATTTCGGTTCTTCCGGCCGATAAACGGACTTGTGTTTCTGGTAAAACAATTCGAGTAGTAGCTACCATTCGTATCATTTCCCAAATTTCAACTGTTTTTTGATTTTCTAAAGGTGTGCCTTCAACCGCTACTAATGCATTAATGGGAGTAGATTCTGGTTGCGGATTTAAGGTAGACAAAGCGACTAATAAACCGGCTCTTTCTTCAATAGCTTCTCCCATCCCTATAATTCCGCCACTACAAACGGTGACATTGGTTTTTCGCACATTCGAAATCGTATCTAAACGATCCTGATACGCACGAGTTGAAATCACTTCTTTATAATATTCTTCTGAACTGTCTAAATTGTGATTATACGCATATAAACCCGCTTCGGCTAAACGTTGTGCTTGGTTTTCGGTTACCATACCCAAAGTACAACAAACTTCCATATCTAATTTATTAATGGTGCGCACCATTTCCAATACTTGGTCAAATTCAGGGCCGTCTTTAACGTTTCTCCAAGCAGCGCCCATACAAACTCGAGACGAACCTCCGGATTTAGCTTGTAAAGCCTGTGCTTTTACTTGCTGCACGCTCATTAAATCATTTCCTTCCACTCCTGTATTGTAGCGTGCTGCTTGTGGACAATAGCCACAATCTTCTGAGCAACCTCCAGTCTTAATGGACAACAAAGTAGATACTTGAACTACATTTGGGTCGTGGTGTAATCTATGGATGGTTGCAGCTTCGTACAAAAGCTCCATCATAGGTTTGTTGTAAATGGCTATAATTTCTTCTTTAGTCCAATTGTGTCTGATGCTGCTCATAGTTGATAAATTTGTCCAAAAGTAAACATTTCTATTTGAAGTAAAAACAACTTATAGATTTAGGGCGTGACCTTAATAAGTGGTATTTTTGAAATTCAAATTCTTAGAAAGATGAGTACAAACAAAACAATAGGTGTGTTAGGTTGTGGTTGGTTAGGCTTGCCTTTAGCTTTAGCTTTAAAAAAACAAGATTATAACGTAAAAGGTTCAGTAACCTCTATAGAAAAAAAGCAAACTATTAATAACCAATTATCGGATATTTATGTTTTAAAAGTAGAAGAAGATGGCATTGAGGGAGAATTGGATTTTTTTAAGAATATTTCAGTTTTAGTTATTGCGATTCCGCCAGGATTAAGAGGTAATCAACAGTCTGATTTTACAAAAAAGATAAATCAAATAATACAATTGGCGATTTTTAATAATATTACTTCTATTTTATATGTGAGCTCAACAGCTGTTTTTGCGAATAACAACAATACATATGATGAAAATACAGTGCCCGTACCCTATGATTCTAAATCGGAACAATTAATTATTGCGGAGCAACTGATACGAGAGGCTAAAATCCCTTGCTCCATTATACGAATGGGAGGTTTGATAGACGAACATCGCCATCCTGTAACTACATTAAGTAAACAATTGAGTGTAAAAAATCCTTTAGTACCTGTTAATATCATTCATCAAAAGGATGCGATTGGTTTGATTCTGTCAATAATAAATAATGAAAAATGGGGTTTTATTTTTCACGGAGTAGCACCAACAACTTGGACTAAACAAGAGTACTATACCAAAGAAGCTTTAAAAAGAAATATTTCACTAACATTTGATATTCAAAATCAAAGTGTTGGAAAAAAAGTCCTTTCTCAAATATCAACTCATCTCTTAAACTACACATACAGTGATTCATTATAGTGTATAGATTACATGTTTTTTTTGTTTAAGGTTAATTATTTTTCATAATTCAAAAAAATAATTTAATTTCGCGACATAATTCATTATAAACAATAAATAGAAAAATGAAACATTTAAACAAAATTGTTGTATTAATTTTAGCTGTTGTAAGCTTTAATACGTTACAAGCTCAAGACGCTACGACTCCTTGGACGTTGTCTTTCGGTATTAATGGAGTTTCTGATAGAGTCTCAGCTCCACCAGCAGGTGATTTCGGAGATAAATTATCAAATTATTTTGACGTAACAGGACAATGGAACGTGCTTCCTTCAGTTTCTTACTTACAAGTTTCACGTCATATTAAAGGTGGTTTTTCAGCAGGAATTACAGGATCGGTTAACAAAATTTCTAAATCAAACGACTACAACCCTGTAAGAGATAGACATTATGTTTATAATCCAGGTAATTTATCATTTTATGCACTTGATGTAAATGGTAAATACAGCTTCAAAGAAATGATTGGTTCAAAAATATTTGATCCTTATGCTTATGTTGGTATAGGTCTTACTTCAGTTGATGCTAAAAAATCATTCAGCGGTAACTACGGTATCGGTTTAAATGCTTGGATTTTAGAAGGTGTTGCTATTACATACCAAACAGGTATCAGACAACAAATTTCTGGTCAAAACCGTACACATGCTCAACACTTAATTGGTTTGACTTTTGGTATTGGTAAAAAAGATCAAGATAAAGATGGTGTAGCTGATAAAGATGATGAGTGTCCTACAGTAGCTGGTTTAAAACAATTTAAAGGATGTCCTGATACAGACGGAGACGGTGTTCAAGATAAAGAAGATGATTGTCCTGAAGTTGCTGGTAAGCCAGAATTAAACGGTTGTCCTGATGAAGATGGTGATGGTATAGCTGACAAAGATGACGAATGTCCTAAAGAAGCAGGTACTACAGAGTTTAAAGGATGTCCTGATACAGATAAAGATGGTGTTGCTGATAAAGATGACAAATGTCCAAAAGTAAGTGGTCCTAAAGAAAATGCAGGTTGTCCTTGGCCTGATACAGACGGAGATGGTGTATTGGATAAAGATGATAAATGTCCAAAAGTTAAAGGTCCAATTGAAAACAAAGGTTGTCCAGTAGTAACCAAAGAAGTGGTAAAACAATTAAATGACTTTTTAGCTAAATCGGTTACTTTTGATACAGGTAAAACTACTATTACTGCACAATCATTCGAAACTTTGGATGGTATAGCTAAGATCATGTTAGACTATGCAAATGATAAATTTGAAATACAAGGTCATACAGATTCAGTTGGTAGAAAAGCATCTAACCAAGCGTTATCTGAAGGTAGAGCAAAATCTATAAAAGATTATTTCTTATCTAAAGGTGTTACAGCTGATCGTTTAACTTCGGTTGGATATGGTCAAGATAAACCAGTAGCTTCAAACAAAACGGCTTCAGGTAGAGCTCTTAACAGAAGAGTAGAGATTGTACATCTTACTAAGTAATTAGTTTTATAATATAATTTATAAAAAGAGCCTCGATTATCGAGGCTCTTTTTTTATGTTTGCTATATGGAGAATACTTTTATCAATTTAGTAGCACAAGAGCTGGTTACAACTCATAAAAATGATTTACATGAGGTAACGGTTGTACTACCTAACAAACGTGCTAAAGTATTTTTAGAGTTCGCGTTAAAATCAAAAATAAAGCAGACTGGTTTTTCTCCATCTATCATCAGTATAGAAGAGTTTTTACAAGACATCACCAAAATCAAGGTAATAGACTCCGTAGAGTTATTATTTGAATTTTATAATGTGTATCAATCCTGTACACCTAAAGAATCCATTCAAGATTTTGATAAATTTTCGAGTTGGGCAGTGACGTTGTTACAAGATTTTAATGAGATTGATCGGTATTTATTAGATCCAACACACGTGTTGAGTTATTTAAAAGACATCGAAGATATTAAGCACTGGTCATTAGATTTAGAAAAAAGAACGCCTTTAATAGAAAATTACCTTCAGTTTTATTCCCGATTAAAAGGATATCATTCTAACTTATATAAGAGCTTAAAATCTAAAAATCAAGGCTACCAAGGTTTGGTGTATCGAGAGGCTATTAATAAGTTAGAAGCGTATGCTAAAAATCATTTAAAACCCATAGTTTTTGCAGGATTTAACGCACTAAATGCTGCTGAGGAACGTATTTTTGAATATTTTGCAACACATAATAAAGCAACAATCATTTGGGATATTGACCAAGTTTTTATCAATGATCCTTATAATGAAGCGGGATATTTTGCTCGTAAAATAATTTCTTCTTGGAAATATTATAAAACAAATCCATTCACAGGAATCACGAATGTATTTTCAGACCCCAAGGATATTGCAATTATCGGAACTCCTAAAAGTGTAGGTCAAGCCAAAATTGTAGGATCCATTATTGAGCAATTAGATTTTAATAAATTATCAGACACCGCCATCGTATTGGGTGATGAGGATTTGTTAGAGCCATTGTTGTCCGCTTTACCCGATTCGGTAGATAAGATTAACATTACGATGGGATTACCAGCCAAAAACAATCCGATACAGATCTTTTTTAATAAATTATTTTATCTGCATACCAACGCGATTAATCGGGGATCGTATGTTTTTTATTACAAAGATTTATTAGAGGTTTTATCCCATCCGATAATGGCAACACTATTGGATACAGCACCTTTGTTAGAAGTTATTAAACAGCGGAACATCACCTTTATTTCTCAAAAAAGAATAATGACATTGTTATCCGATTCGCCTTCGGATTCGCCTTTGTTTACGTTATTATTTGACGTTTGGGAAAATAATGCGTTACACGTAATATCTCGGATTTCGACCATTTTAATTGAAATCAAAAATAACCTACACCATCAAGATCGAAAACTGACGCAAGTATATCTGTATACGATGCATACTGTTTTTAAAAAATTGCAGAATTATTTTTTGACTTATACCGCCGTAACGGATATAAAAACCTTGTTTTCATTGTATAAACAAGCCGTACAGTTGGCAGAAGTTTCCTTTGAAGGAGAACCTTTGGGCGGACTTCAAATTATGGGTGTTTTGGAATCTCGAACCTTAGATTTTGAAAACGTAATTATTACTTCTTTAAACGAAGGAACACTCCCAGCAGGCAAATCCACACAATCATTTATCCCGTACGATGTTAAGTTAGAGTTGGGATTGCCTACTTACAAAGAAAAAGACGCGATATATGCGTATCACTTTTATCATGTAATCACCCGAGCCCAAAAAGTACATTTGTTGTACAACACCGAGCCCGACGGATTGGATGCAGGAGAAAAAAGCCGTTTTATTACCCAGATAGAAATCGAACAACGGAAAAACCATAACGTCACCACTAAAATATACACGCCTCAATTGCCTGTAAAAGCGTATGTGCCCGTATCTATTCAAAAAACAAAAACAGTACAAGAACGTTTAACACAAATCGCTATAAAAGGATTTTCGCCCTCCTCGTTAACCAATTATTTGCGTAACCCATTGCAGTTTTATTACCAAAGGGTATTAAGCTTGAGCGAAACAGAAGAAGTAGAAGAAAACATAGCCGCCAACACTTTAGGTACCATTATACACGAAACCCTAAATGAATTGTACACACCGTATATCGGAGTCTATTTATCGAAGTCGGATTTAGCAACAATCAAAAACAATGTAGAGTCAACCATCCAAAAACAATTTGAAATCGTATTTGCGGAAGGCGATATTTTACACGGAAAAAACCTGTTAGCTTATGAGGTTGCCAAGCGTAACATCTTTAATTTATTGGCATTAGAAGAAAAATGGATTGATGAAGGTGATACTATCAAAATTATAGCATTAGAGGAAAAATACCGCCAACCAATCAACCATTCCAAATTACCCTTTGAAGTTATTTTGGCAGGAGAAGTCGATCGCATCGAAGAGCGCAACGGAAAGACTCGGATTATAGATTATAAAACTGGAAAGGTCGAAGCTAACAAATTGGTTTTATCCAATTGGCAGGATTTATTAACGGTAGAACACGATAAAATCATACAACTTTTGGCGTATGCGTATATGTATTTTCCAAATGTTAAAAATCAAGAATTGGAAGCCGGAATTATTTCTTTTAAAAATCTAAACCAAGGTTTTATGCCCTTTGCTTTTAAAGAAGGAAAAGACAAAGATGAAATCATCGACTCCGATGTATTATCTCAGTACATCGATCATTTGGTAGATTTAATATCCGAAATATTAGATGTTACGATTCCTTTTGAGGAAACCGTTATTTGATTTTTGAAAACTGAAGCAAAATGCCCAAAACTTCATTTGGATTTTCCACAAAACTCATATGACCATCAGGTAGTATTTTTAAGGTAACGTTGGATGTGAAATGTTGATCTTTTATGTTTTCAAAAGGTAAAATGGGATCTTTTTCTCCTGCTACAATCACAACAGGTAGGCCTGAGCGACTTATAATAGCGCTTCTTTCCTTTCGTAGTTTCATACCTGTAATCGCTGCTAATACGCCTTGCAAAGGCGTTTGTAAAGCTTCATGTTTGATATTGGCGATTTCGAAGGCTAATCGTTCGTTATTTTCGGGATTAAATAAATTGGCGATTGCGATTTGTATAAATAATTCGCGGTTGGTTTTTACCGCTTCAATCGCACGATTCCTGTTGATTTTTCGTTCAGGATTATCTTCTTTTTCTGTTGAATTTAATAAAAGAATCGCTCTTGTTTTTTGAGGAAATAATTCAGCAAAAGCCAATGCCACATAACCACCCATAGAGTGCCCTACCAAATTTATTTTTTTAATCCCTAAGCTAGAAATAATAAAATTTACACAAGCCGCCATATCTTCCATCGTGTGTACATAACCCAAACAATCCGTACCGCCGTGCCCTAATAAATCAATAGTTATCACTCGATTTTTGAGCGTCAAATGAGGTACAAAAGTATTCCACATTTTTTGATTTTCTAAAAAGCCATGAAGCAGTACTATTGTATTGCCTTTTCCTTGATCGGTATAAGAAACGGCTATATTTTTGTACTGGATTGTTTTTGGCAACATATAATAATTTTAATAGCGGAGTTATTTATTCATCAAATCCTCAATTTCTTCAATTTCGATAGGGATGTTTTTCATCAAATTAATTGGTTCTCCGTTGGGTTGGATTACAACATCATCTTCGATGCGGACTCCCGTGTTTTCTTCGGGGATATAAATGCCGGGTTCGACTGTTAAAACCATATTAGCTTGCATCGGTTGTGTGCTGTCGCCATAGTCGTGGGTGTCTAAACCTAAAAAATGTGAGGTGCCGTGCATAAAATATTTTTTGTAAGCAGGCTTTTCTTTCGTTTGTTTTTTTACGTCTTGCAGGCTGAGCAATTTTAAATCGACTAACTCTTTGGTCATTAATTCGCCGATGGCTTGGTTATAGTCGGCAAATAGTAATCCAGGTTTTAATAAAGAAGTGGCATAATTTTTTACTCGTAAAACCGCATTATACACTTCTTTTTGGCGTGTAGTAAATTTGCCTGATACGGGGATGGTTCTTGTGAGGTCACTGCAGTAATTGGCGTATTCGGCAGCAACATCTAACAAAAGTAAGTCTCCATTTTTACAGATTTGGTTATTTTCAGTATAATGTAAAATAGTCGCGTTTTTTCCCGAAGCAATGATCGGCGTATAGGCGAATCCACGGGATCGGTTGCGGATAAATTCATGAATAAATTCCGCCTCGATTTCGTACTCGGTGATGTTGGGTTTTACAAAAGGTAATATGCGTCTAAAACCTTTTTCGGTAATGTTACAAGCGTGTTGTATTAAAGCGATTTCTTCAGGTTCTTTTACAGATCTGATTTGGTGTAAAATAGGATTGCTTTTTTCGATGGAATGTTTTGAAAATAAAGCTGTATTGTTTTTGATAAAACGATCTTCACGTGTTTCGGTTTCTGTGGTGTGGCGTGGATGTTCGTTGCTGTTCAGGTAAATGTGTTTTGCTTCGGTAAGTAAACGTTTAAAAACAACTTCAAATTCGCTAATCCAGTAAATGGTTTGGATACCTGAGGTTTGCGTAGCTTCGGTTTTGGTGAGTTTATGTCCTTCCCAAACGGCAATATGTTCGTTGGTTTCTTTTACAAATAAAATTTCACGTTCAGCTTGTTCTTTTGCATCTGGAAAAAGCAGTAAAATACTTTCTTCTTGATCTATTCCTGATAAATATAAGATGTCGCTGTGTTGTTTAAAAGGTAACGTGCTATCGGCACTAACAGGATAAATGTCGTTGGAGTTAAAAACAGCAAGGCTATTCGATTTTAAATGAGAAATAAATTTAATGCGATTTTTAATAAATAATAACGGGTTGATACGGGTATATTTCATAATTGAGAAAATAATAAGTTCAAAAATAGGTTTTTTTGAGGTGAGAGAATTGAAAAAATGCATACTTTTGGGCGATTTTAAAAAACAAATAATCATGAAAAAAATTGTATTAGTAGCATCAATCGTTTTGGCGCTTACTTCATGTCAAAAAGAAAGTTCTTCTTCTGTTAAAACAGGATTTGTTGATACGTCTAAAATTTTTAAAGAATACGTTAATATCAAAGAATTTGAAGATTCATTATTGGCTAAGTCAGAAAAAGCAGGTAAATCTTTAGATAGTTTGGGACAAGCTTTTCAGGCTGAGGTAGCTTACTTTCAACAAAATGCAAAAGCAAAAGGGCAACAATGGGCACAACAAAAACAAAATGAGTTGATGCAAAAAGACCAACAATTAAAGGCGTTACAACAACAAATAGGTCAAGGTTTACAAGAAGAAAGAGCCATGGGTATTGATTCGATATTCAAAAATGTAAAAACGCACGTTAGCGAATATGCCAAGAAAAATGGATATACATACATCTATGGTACAGGCGAAAGTGCTTCAATCATGTACGGTAAAGAAGAATTAGATTTGACAGATGTTATCATCAAAGAATTAAACGGTGGTAAAACGGTTAAGGCTGAACCAGCGAAAGAAGAGGCTAAAAAATAAGCTTTGATTTGATAAGATTGCATAAAAAACCAGAGCTAAACTCTGGTTTTTTTATTAGTCTTTTTTATCTTCTTTTTTGGTATCGTCTACGCCTTTTGATGCGTCTTTAAATTCTTTTAAGCCACTACCTAAACCACGCATTAACTCAGGAATTTTTTTACCTCCAAAAAGAAGTAAAACTACCACAACGATTAAAATCACCTGAGGTGCTCCAATCATCATATAAATATTTAATAAATTCATAACGGATTATTTTTGAGTTACAAAGATAGCAACTTTATCATTATGCACCGACATTTTCTTATTCATAAACCGTATGGTTACCTCAGTCAGTTTGTTTACGAACTCAAACGCAAAAAAAAGTTATTGGGCGAGTTATATGACTTTCCTGAAAACACAATGGCAATCGGTCGTTTGGATGAAGATTCGGAAGGATTATTATTTTTAACCACAGATGGTCAACAGAGTGAAAAAGTAAGAAGTAAAAAAGTTTCTAAAGAATATTGCGCTCAAGTCGATGGTATTATAGATCAAGAAGCAGTTAATCAATTGCAACTGGGTGTTATAATAGGATTTAAAGGTCAAAAATATACAACTTTACCTTGTGAGGCACGATTGATTGATGCCCCTAATTTTCCGTTACGGCAACAAAAAATACGAGACGAAAGGCACGGCCCTACGTCGTGGGTTTCGATCACACTTAACGAAGGTAAATTTAGACAAGTACGTAAAATGACTGCAGCTGTTGGATTTCCGACGTTGCGATTAATTCGTGTTAGGATTGGATCAATTTATTTAGGAAATTTAAAATCAGGCGAAGTCTTGGAGGTAAATGATTTCGGAATTGAGGTTTAACCCCAATTTATAAGGCTTAATTTATATATTTGTGAGTGTAACAAAAATATATGTCAAGAGCTAAAGTAAAAAGAAGGCAATTATACCGCAGGTTGATGACCAAAGGCCGAATTATAATTGTCAAAGATGAATCCTTAGAAGAGAAATTTTCAATAGGATTTAATCCGCTAAAGCTTTTTGTTTTTGTAATGGTTTCCAGTATTTTAATAATCGCATTTACTACTTTTGTAATTGCATTTACACCTCTAAGAGAATACATACCAGGATATTCTTCAACCAAATTAAAAAAGTCCGCCACTTTATTGGCTATCAAATCCGATTCTTTAGAAAATACAATTCGAGAAAACAATATGTATATCGAATCCATTAAAAAAGTACTCAAAAACGAATTTGAATTTGCCCGACTTAGTCGTGATTCGATCAGTGCAAATGCTACATTAAATGTTTCGAAATTAAATTTAGCACCTACAAAAGAAGAATTGCAGTTGCGAGAGTATGTCGAACAAGAAGATAAATACAATCTTTTTGAAAAAGCATCAAACGTTGATAAAATTGTATTGTTTTCGCCAGCGCGAGGTAAAATTGTAAAACCATTTAATCTTAAAGAAAAACAGTACTCCGTAGTACTTGATATCGGGATGGATACTTCTATAAAAGCAGTCGCTAAAGGAATAGTGATTTTTGCCGATTGGACTATCGAAAATGGTTATGTGGTAATCATCGAACATAAAGAAGATATTTTATCGGTTTATAAAAGATGCGCCTCAATAAATAAATCGGTTGGTGATTTTGTTCGGACAGGGGAGGTGATTGGTTTGGGCGGAAAAACTACGATTTCAACCAAAACCCCTCAATTGGTATTTGAATTATGGAAAGACGGTTATCCCGTTAATCCCGTTGGTTTGATTGGTTTTGACGAATAAAACGTTTCTTAAAACAAAAAAAGATGATCAAACAAATCGCAGCTCGTATTTTTGCCAAAATTATACACCACAAAACCCAAAAATGGGCAACTAATCCTGTAGAAACACAGCAAAAAGTGTTTGTAAACTTGATTGCTTCTGCAAAAAATACCGCTTTTGGTAAAGATTTTCAATTTGAGAAAATAAAAACACATCACGATTTTATACACCACGTACCTGTTAAAGATTACGAAGGATTAAAGCCCTACGTCGATCGTATGGTCGCAGGCGAATCGAATGTATTGTGGCAAGGCAAACCGTTATATTTTGCAAAAACATCAGGTACAACCTCAGGTGCAAAATACATTCCGTTAACCAAAGAATCCATCCCGTATCATATACAAGCGGCGCGTAATGCGATTTTAGCGTACATCAATGAAACAGGAAAAGCCAGTTTTGTTTCGGGCAAAATGATATTTCTGCAAGGCAGTCCGGAGTTGTCACAAAAAAACGGCATCAACCTCGGGCGGTTATCGGGTATTGTAGCGCATTATGTACCTCAATATTTACAAAAAAACCGCATGCCATCTTGGAAAACCAATTGCATCTCCGATTGGGAAACCAAAGTAGATGCAATTGTAAACGAAACCTGTGATGAAAACATGACCGTTATCAGCGGTATACCATCTTGGGTGCAGATGTATTTCGAAAAGTTAAAAGAAAAGAAAGGAAAACCAATTGGGGATATTTTCAAAAACTTCAATCTATTTATCTACGGCGGTGTTAATTACGAACCGTATCGTGCCAAATTTGAAAATTTGATCGGTCGAAAAGTAGATAGCATTGAATTGTTTCCTGCTTCCGAAGGATTTTTCGCCTATCAAGATTCGCAAAAAGAAAAAGGAATGTTGTTGCTTCTTAATTCAGGTATTTTTTATGAATTTATTCGGGCGGATGTTTTTTTTACAGAAAATCCACAGCGTTTAACCATTGGCGAAGTCGAGTTGGGTATTGATTACGTTTTGATCATCTCGACCAATGCCGGTTTATGGGCGTATAATATTGGGGATACGATACGTTTTACCTCTTTAAAACCTTATCGCGTGGTGGTTTCAGGACGTATAAAACATTATATATCAGCATTTGGAGAACACGTTATCGGTAAAGAAGTCGAAGAAGCTATGAAAATAGCGATGGAAGGCACTTCCGTACGAATCAACGAATTTACGGTGGCTCCTCAAATTACACCCGATCAAGGCTTACCCTATCATGAATGGTTTGTCGAGTTTGAAAATGAACCTGAAGATATACTTGCCTTTAGTCTAAAATTAGACCAAGCCATGCGCCAGCAAAACATCTATTACGACGATTTGATTGTCGGAAACGTGTTGCGTAAATTGGTCGTTACTAAAGTAAAAACAAACGGTTTTCAGCAGTATATGAAATCGATAGGTAAATTAGGCGGTCAAAATAAAATTCCGAGATTGTCGAATGATCGGAAGATTGTAACGGCCATACCAACTCAATAGATAAGATATGAATAACATCCATAAATCTCGTACCAAAGCACAAGAATCTACCAAAGCAATTGAGCGTTTATATATTACGATGCAACATTTGTTTTATCGGGGTTCGTATAAACCGATAGGGATTTCAGGAGAGACGTTGTGCGAATCTTTGTTGGAGTTACGACCGGAGATTTACGGTTCTATTGCAGAAGAAAAAATAGAACTAAACGGTCTTTTGTATGTAAAAGAACGTTTACCCGAAGGCATTGAACAATGTCGGTTTGTTAATATTACTTCGGAAGAAGGATATGGCAAATCACACTTTAAAGTAATTATTCCGCCTAAGCGAAAACGAAACAGTTATCGCATTGATGAAGAGCAAATGACTATTGAGGTAACGCGTAGTAAATCAGATATTTATGATATACTTACGCATTTGACTTTTATTTTTATTGAATCACATAAAATCCGAAAACGGGTTTTAAATCCCGAAACCAACGAAATTGCTCGAAATTGGCAAAAAATAGAACAATTGGTTCTTCATTCCAAAAACATCAATCAGTCAGAAAAAGAAAAAGCAATTGCACACTTAACCAATGTTTTAGGGCGTACTTACGACGAAATTGATTCGGTTTATACCGATTTTGCTACCGAATCTAATCCTCATTATTTGTTGTCGTTTATTTATTGGATGGGTAAAATTGCTATTGATGAAATCGTCGAAGATAAATTCAGAGAAATTACATTTAGTCCTTTATTACAAGAGCGTTTAGGGCATCACATCCATACCGAAATCTGGGCAACAACCATTAAAAAAGCCTTGTTTGACAATGGGTTATTACAACGACCGATTCATATCATTAGTGCAAATATGCATAGCGTAATGAATTCGTTATTTGCACAAAACGCTTTACAAGATACGGAGGTTGATACGTCAGATGCGTATTCATTATATAATTTATTAAGTCAATCGGGCAATAAAGAATTGCGCAATCAGGTTTTTGATTTTGCCGAAACGCAAGGTATGATTTACATCAAAGATGAATCTGGAGCAACCATTGACGTACAATTATTTGATACGGCTAAGATTGATTTCTCAAAAACAAGTTTCTTGCAGTATGCCAATCACTCAAAAGAAAATGCGCCGGTATTGATGGTGATGGATTATGCGTTTGGTGAACAAGCTTTTGGCGCGATGGATGAGTTTTTTAAACCCTATACCGATGCGGATGACAATAAACATTTTATGAATGTGGCATCGGTTTCTATTATGGGTAAGGCGGGTATTTTAGAAGGAAAAAAAGGAGATATTATGATACCAACCGCACATATTCACGAAGGTACAGCAGATAATTATCCTTTTAAAAATGAATTGACCGAAGCGCATTTTTGCGATAACGGATTGGGCGTTTATTCAGGATCGATGGTTACAGTTTTAGGGACTTCTTTACAAAATAAAAATTTACTTCAGTTTTTTAATCAATCAACTTGGCAATCCATCGGTTTAGAAATGGAAGGTGCTCATTATCAAAAAGCGATTCAGGCAGCATCAAAAATCCGAAAAAGCATCCGAGAGGATGTTAAATTACGCTATGCTTATTACGCTTCGGATAATCCACTCGAAACAGGCAGCACTTTAGCCTCTGGCGGTTTGGGACTTACAGGTGTTAAACCAACGTATTTGATTACAATTAAGATACTGGAGCAGGTGTTGGGAGTATAGCTTTTAAAAAAGAAATATCCATATAAAAACAAATAAAACTATATTTGTGACTTTGTATTAAAAATAATCTCATATGAATTCAGATAACACAGAAAAGGAAGTTGATGTAATTGACATTGGAGCAAGTATTGCCAATTTATTTTATCAGATGGCATTTTCATTAGTTAAGTTTGGTAAATTCTTGAAAAAGAAAGTTATAGTTTTAATTTCAATTGTAGTTGTTGGAGCTGTTGCGGGTTATTTATTAGATGAAAACAATAAAAAATACGAGAGTGAAGTAATTGTTACTGCTAATTTTGAAAGTGTCGATTATCTCTATAACACGATTGGATTAATTGACTCTAAAATCAAAGAAAAAGACGAAGCCTATTTAAAAAGTATCGGAATTGACGATTATAAAAGTGTCAAAAAAATCAGTATTCATCCTGTGATTGATGTGTACGATTTTATTACGCGTAATCCTCAAAACTTTGAAATGATTAAGCTTTTATCCGAAAGTGCCGATGCGCAAACGACGATTAAAGATTTGGTAACCAGTAAAAATTATGCGGCACATGAGATTACATTAGTGACGACAGATAAATCCATTTCGGCAAAAATTATTAAATCGTTGTTGGCATATTTGAATAAAAATTCATTTCATGAACAATTACGATTAGTTACAATAAAAAATATCGAATATCAGTTGAATACCAATCAAGAAATGATCGATCAAATCGACGAGATATTGAAAACTTTTTCAAAAGAAAAAGAACAAAAACAGCCGAACGAAAAATTAGTGTATTATAATGATAATATGCAGTTAAATGACATTATTAATACACGTAATAGTTTGGTAATTGAGCAAGGTAGATTAAGGGTTCAATCACAGTTTTATGATAGGTTTATAAAAGAGAAAAGCACCACCTTAAATGTTGTAGATAACGATTCGATAGGTTCAAAGTTAAAATTGGTTTTACCGCTTTTGGGACTCTTAATTTTCTTTGTTTTGAGTTTGATTTTAACTTTGGCAAAAAAAGCCAAAGCATAAAAATTGTAAAATAGATTAAAAGTATTAAATACGAAATAAATGGAATTTATAGAAACTAAATTAAAAGGCTGTTTTGAGATCAATCCCAATGTGATTGAAGACGAAAGAGGTTATTTTATGGAAAGTTTTAACGAGAGTAAATTTCGGCAAGGAGTTGGTCAAAAAGTGATTTTTGTGCAAGATAATCAATCGTATTCCACTCGAGGTGTTTTAAGAGGCTTGCATTACCAAACGGGAGAGCATGCTCAAGCTAAGTTAGTCCGTGTGTTACAGGGTGAGGTATTGGATGTAGCGGTAGATATCAGACCAGATTCAGCAACGTACGGGCAAAGTGTTTCGATACTATTGACAGCAACCAATAAAAAACAATTTTTTATACCGCGTGGTTTTGCGCACGGTTTTTTGGTATTAAGTGAATCGGCTACTTTTTTTTACAAATGCGATAATTTTTACAATAAAGAGTCAGAAGGAGGTATAATGTATAACGATCCTAGCTTAGCTATTGATTGGCAATTATCTACAGAAGAATATATTATATCGGCAAAAGATCAGATTTTACCAACCCTAAAAAATGCTCGAAAAGTATGGTAGTTTTAGTAGTAGGAGGTACAGGTCAGCTGGGTCAATCATTAGCTTTTGTGGCCCCAAAGTATAACGAGATACAATTCCATTTTTTATCCGAATTGGAATTAGACATTACCAATCAAGCACAAATACAAGAAACGTTCGAGAAACTACAACCACAATATTGTATCAATGCTGCCGCTTATACCGCAGTTGATAAAGCGGAGAGTGATATTGCATTAGCTACAGCTATAAATGCAACAGGAGTAGGTTATTTAGCAACAGTATGTAAGCTAACAAATACAACTTTACTACATGTGTCTACGGATTTTGTTTTTGACGGAACCAAAACAACGCCTTATACCGAATTAGATATACCTAACCCGATAAACGTGTATGGAAAAACTAAGTTAGACGGTGAGTTGGTAATCCCAACGGTTTTAGAGTCATATTATATCGTTAGAACATCTTGGTTATATTCTCCTTTTGCAAATAACTTCATGAAAACCATGATTCGTTTAGGAAACGAAAGAGATACATTGAGTGTTGTTAGTGATCAAATCGGAACGCCTACACAAGCCATTGATTTAGCGGAAGTTTTGATTCAAATTATACATACAGATCACAGAAATCTCAAATCTCAAATCTCAAATCTCAAACTTTACGGTTTATATCATTTTAGTAATGAAGGTGCGTGTAGTTGGTACGATTTTGCAAAACAGATTTTTACAAATAATAACATCTCAATTGATGTAACCCCTATCCCTACATCCGCTTATCCTACGCCTGCCGAAAGACCTAAATATAGCGTTTTAGATAAGTCAAAAATCAAAAACACATTTGGTATTGCGATTAATAAATGGGAGGAAAGTTTAAAGGCAAACGGTAACAAATAAAGAAAAATTACATGTCACGTTTGCCACATATCTCTATTGTTTCTCCTGTTTATATGGCAGATAAAATTGTTTCAGAGCTTGTGTTTGAAATACAAAAAGCAATGAAAGAATTAAATCTAACATACGAAATAGTATTGGTTGATGATAGAAGTCCGGATAATTCTTGGATTGTAATGCAAGAATTGGCAAAAACACACACCGATGTTACATGTATTCGATTGAGTAGGAATTTTGGGCAACATCCCGCTATTCTGGCAGGATTAACACACGCCAAAGGAGAATGGGTTGTTGTTATGGATTGTGATTTGCAAGACCAACCACATGAGATTATCAATCTATATAATAAAACCAAAGAAGGTTATGAGGTCGTGTTAGCTCGAAGAACTAAAAGACAAGACGGCTTCTTGAAAAAATTATCTTCAAAATTATTTTCAAAGGTATACAGTTTTTTTACGGAAGTTGAATATAATAATGAAGTAGCTAATTTTGGAATTTATAATAAAAAAGTAATAAAAGCGGTTTTAAGTATATCGGATTATATTAAATTTTTTCCGCTATTTGTAAAGTTAGCTGGTTTTAATTCCACATCGATATCAGTAGAGCATTCTGAACGTTTTTCAGGAACAACAAGTTATAGCTTTTCAAAATTAGTGAGTTTAGCTTTTAATACTATTATTTCATTTTCAAACAAGCCGTTGAAACTTTTTGTGAAATTCGGTTTATTGATGTCATTTGTCTCATTTTTAATGGGCTTGTATTATATATATCAAGCTTTAACAAATCAAATAGAAGTACTAGGATATAGTTCGATTATTATATCAATTTGGTTTCTTTCAGGTATAATCATAACGACCATTGGTGTAACAGGTATTTATGTAGGAAAAATCTTTGATCAAACAAAGCAACGGCCTATTTTTATAATAGATGAGGTGTTATGATTGCAATTTTAAAATGGGATTCCGAGTTTTTTAATATTTCTATAGGAGAATGTTTTTTAGAGTGTAATCAAGATATCTATATTACTGGTTTTGATTTGATCTACATAAAAAGTAATCAAAATATAAGTCCAAAAATTACAGGGTATTTTGAGAATTTTTTTGAAACAAAAGTTCTTTTTAGTAAAAATATAATTTACACTACAATAGATTCGAACGCTATATTTTCTCTAGAATCATCAAATTATGAAATAGCCGATTTATATGATTTAGCCTTCGAAAGTGGAAAATATAGTCGGTTTAAATTAGATTTAAAAATAGGGGTACATAATTTTAAAAAACTTTATAAAACCTGGGTTGATAATTCTGTAAATAAAAAATTTGCGGATGATGTTGTTTTATACAAAAATGGTAACAAAACTATAGGATTTGTTACTTATAAAATACATTCTAATTACGCGACAATTGGTTTGATTGCAGTTTCGTTCGATTTTCAAGGTAAAGGGATAGGTGGAAAGATGTTGCGTTTTGTCGAAAATAAATTGTTAGACAAAGGTATTTTTGAGTTAAAAATACCCACACAATTAGAAAATGTTGAAGCTTGCGCTTTTTACGCCAAACAAGGCTATTCAATTTGCGAAACAACCTATATAAAACACTATTGGAGAGATGATTCCATTTAATAAGCCGTATTTAACAGGTAAAGAAACGCACTATATATATGATGCGGTACATACAGGAAAAATTTCTGGAAACGGAAAATTTACTAAGCTATGCCAGTCTTTTTTTGAGAATCGTTATTTATTTAAAAAATGCCTTTTAACTACATCGTGTACAGATGCTTTGGAAATGGCCGCAATATTAATCAATATACAGCCTGGAGATGAAGTTATTATGCCTTCTTTTACGTTTGTATCAACAGCAAATGCATTTGTTTTAAGGGGTGCTAAAATTGTTTTTGCAGACAGTAAAAATGACCATCCAAACATGGATGAAACCAAAATTGAAACCTTGATTACTTCAAAAACAAAAGCGATTGTGCCTGTTCATTATGCAGGAACAGCTTGTAATATGGATGTAATCATGCAAATAGCACAAAAACACAATTTGTTTGTGGTAGAAGATGCAGCACAAGCCATAGATAGTTATTATACGAGTTCAAATGGTAATAAAAAAGCGTTAGGCTCATTAGGTCATTTGGCTACATTTTCATTTCATGAAACCAAAAATATTATTTCTGGCGAAGGCGGTATGTTGGTCATTAATGATGAACAATTCATTGAACGCGCAGAAATAATATGGGAAAAAGGGACCAATCGTTCCGCTTTTTTTAGAGGAGAAGTTAATAAATATGGTTGGGTTGATGTCGGAAGTTCATTTTTACCATCAGAAGTAATTGCAGCTTTTTTGTGGGCTCAATTAGAAAACTTAGATACAATTCAGAATAAAAGAAAGGAGCATTGGCAAGCATATAATGACCAACTAAAAGACTGGGCAGAAAGTCAGCATATTTTACTTCCACGTGTTTTTGAGTATGCTACAAATAACGCGCATATGTTTTATTTAGTTTGTAAAGATCTCACTCAAAGAACGGCCTTAATAGATCGATTAAAATCAAAAAATATATTAGCGGTATTTCACTATATAAGTTTACACGAAAGTCCATTTTACAAAGACAAACACGATGGTCGAATTTTATCCGAAACCCAAAAATATAGCGATCAATTAGTACGTTTGCCTTTGTTTTATGATTTAGATGTAAGAGAGGTAATTAAAACAATTAAATCTTAAAAATGGATAGAGAATTATTGTATTTTTGCGGTAATTTTTTAAAATAAAAACGATCATTTATAAAAATTATAAAAATGAAAACAAAATCAATTTTACCATTTGTAATTTTAGTTTTAACACTTTTTTCGTGTAAGAACAAAACAGAAGATGGTGCGTCAAAAGTAGCTGCACCAGTAAAAGAAAATTTTATTGTAGAATTAGATGTGAATACATCTAAAAAAGATGATTTTACGGTTTATTATACCGAAGATAAAACAAATGAATTTGATGGAATTAAGGCGGTTTGGAAAGGAGTATTAGGAGGAGGAACAGATGAAAAAGTTATAATAGAATTACCGGTGGATGTAATCCCAACCAATATTAGGTTAGATTTTGGTATTAATCCAGAAAGAGAGGATGTTATTGTAAATAAAATAACCTTAAAGTATTTGGATAAAGTGTTTGATATTAGAGGAGCGGATTTTTTAAATTATTTTATTAAAAATGATGTCCCAACAGAGGTAGATACAGCTAAAGGAACTATAAAAATTATTAAAACCAAAGAAAAGGTAGATGGAACATACTTCTATCCGCGACAAGAATTGTTAGATCAGATTGCTCTAATGACCAAATAAAACAGGCGTTAAATACAATGAAACAATTAGTAACAAAGGTTAAGAAACACTATTTATTGTTAGCAATTCTTAGTGTTTCTGTTTTTTTACGTTTATACAATATTGATTTTCAAAGTATTTGGCTTGATGAAATCCATACAATGATTGAATCGGATCCGGATTTAACTTTTCAAGAGTTTCACGAGGTAATGATGGCAAGAGAAGGTATGGGTCATTTGTATTTCTTAATACTTAAGTATTTATACTACATATTTGGATATTCGCCTTTTACAGCTCGATTATTTTCCGCAGTTGTAGGGGTTTTGAGTGTCTATTGGATGTATCGAATAGGTAAAGTATTGTCTTCTAAAAATACAGGTTTAATAGCAGCCTTATTATTGACGGTTAATTTCTTTCATATTTCCTATTCACAAGAAGCAAGACCTTATGTTTTATTGCTTTTGTTTACAATTATATCTTACTATTATTTGATTTTATTTATTAAAACACATGCTTTAAAGAATGCTGTTTTAACGGGTGTCTTTTCAGGATTAATAGTAAATGCTCATTTTGTAGGGATAATAACAGTTGCGTCTCAATCATTATTATTGTTAGGGGCTTTATTTGTATTAGAAAAAGAACAAAGAATACTTTTTTTTAAGCGATCCTTACATTCGGGTTGGATAGCATTATTGGTAATGTCACCAACAACACCTCTTTTTCTAAAAATGATGGAATACAAGTCAGGTTGGTTATTGCCTCCTGGTCCGGATGGATTAACAACTATTTTTAAGTTATTTTTAGGCAATACAGAGTTATTGTATTTTATCTTTTCATTGCTGATTATTTATTTTTTAGTACAATTATTTCAACAAAACAATGTTAGACCTCAATTGTCTGATATTGTCGATAATAAGTTGGTATTCAGTACGATTATACTTTTTAATTGGATGTTTTTATCCATATTGTTACCGGTAGTAAAGACGTATTTAAGTGAACCGATGATTTTACATCGGTATTTTATTGGACTTTTACCCGCATTGATTTTGATTATTGCTATTGGTGCTGATATGATCAAAAACAATATGGTTAAAGTAACTCTTTTGGTCGTTATTTTTTCATTTAGTGTCGTAGATATTTGTGTTGTAAAAAAATATTATACCACAGCAACAAAGTCACAGTTCAGAGAAGTTACTCAAGAGATACTTGATAAGAAAAAAGATACTGATAAGTTTGTTTCTTCTTTTGGCTGGTTAATGCGTTATTTTTTAAATCAAGACAATAAAAATGAATTGACCATCGAACGTAATCTAGATGATTATGTTACAGCTATGCGAAACAAGTCTATTCTGATGGAGTCTTTTTGGTATTTAGACGGAAATTCAAGACCTTATAGTTTGAGTACTGAAAATCAACAGTTTTTAGAAGAACATTTTAGATTAGCGGAAAATATAGAGAAATACGATGCTTGGGCAAAGTATTATGTTTCTAAGGCACCACAGCAGGCTTCTAACGGATCAAAAATTAACATGAGTTCGTTTGAACCATTAGTTTTAGATGATTATGGTAATTTGATGTTTTTTTGGAATAGTACATCTACTGCTCTGGTAAATTTAGAATCTGGTCAATATCGACTTACTATTAATGGATTAAGTATGCCATCACCTCCGATTCAGGGTGAAAATGCTCATATCATCATTATGATTGACGACCAAGAGGTTGCAAATTATTTCCTGAGTGATCAATCGAATACTACTGAAAAGCAGTTTGAATTTTATAATAAATCAAGTAAACAAGCCAAGTTAAAAATAACTTTTGATAACGACATCGGTATCGATGGAAAGGATAGAAATGCAATGATTTATTCGATTCAAATGGATAAGATAAAATAATGCAAATACAAACAAAATTCTCAAAAAATAAACAGCTAGTAGATCTAGCTGTTTATGTGTTTGGGCAATTGTTTAATTTGGTTACCCCTTTATTGGTTGTTCCTTATATCGTATTTGTGTGCGGTGAAGCGAATTTTGGAAAGTCAGCTATCGGCATGGCTATAGTTTTTTTTTTAATAGTATTTGTTGATTACGGATCAGATATTATTGGTGTCAAAGAAGTATCGATACACAGACATTCTTCATCGGAGTTAGAGCGTATTTTTTGGACAACTTACGGTACAAAAACAATTG
Organism: uncultured Flavobacterium sp.; assembly: GCA_964420215.1. Taxonomy (GTDB): domain Bacteria; phylum Bacteroidota; class Bacteroidia; order Flavobacteriales; family Flavobacteriaceae; genus Flavobacterium. The sequence goes on from CAYQSQ010000009.1 coordinate 85,055, forward strand.
TATTGTGCGTCACATTATTTGTAACAGTGTTACTCTTTAATTTTGTTCCCTTTTTTGAGAAAGAAAAGTTGTTGTTTCTTTTGAGTTTAACCGTATTAATAGGTCAATTTCTTAATCCAACGTGGTTTTTACAAGGCACGGAAAACGTGAAGTGGATAACTTACCTAAACGTTCTTTCTAAATCCATTTATTTGATAGGAATTTTTTATTTTGTTGTTGGTGTTAAGGATTACGTTTATATTAATCTTTGGTGGGGGATCGGAATGACTATTTCAAACATGATATTTGTAACATTACTGATAATTAAACATGAATTTAATATAAGAAATGTTGATTTTCATAAATCAAAACAGCAACTGAGTAGAGATTTTAAGATGTTTACTTCACAGATATTTGTATCGTTACAAATGTATGCCCCTGTTGTTCTATTGGGTTATTTTGGAAATGCAACAATGGCTGGTCAATATAAAATTATAGATCAGGTAGTTGTCATCTTTAAAACATATATATTGTTGTCGTTTAATTATATATATCCCAAAATCTGTTTTGATTTTAAAAAAAATGAGCAAAAAGGGTTTAGAAATTGGATCTTATATAATGGGGTAAATTTTGGTTTTATTAGTATAAGTATGTTGTTTATTTATCTGTTATCAGATCCGATAATACAATATTTCAATCCAAATGACCAAGGAGAATTAATAGATTTGTTGAAAATTGCAATCTTCACTCCTGTTTTATTAGTTGTCTCAACTTCTTTAAAACAATTAATTCTTGCATGGGATTTTGATAAGTTTTATATAAAATTCACAATGCTATCTGTTATAATTAGCATAACGGCTGTGGTTTTATTAATTCCAATATTTGGATACTATTCTGTTTTTTATGCCTTAATAGGTTCAGAAATTCTGATAATTTTGTTTTATATATCTTGCGTTAGAAAAAGAATAATGTCTATAACTAGTTTTTTAAGTATATGATTAAAATTCTATTTCAAAAATTATTAAATAAATCAGGTAAAACATATCTTATAGATAAGAACATTCCTTCTGGGATATTTTTATACACTTTGTTTTCTCGGATGAGAATGTTATTAAGAGGTATTTTGTTTTTAAGAAGAAAGGTGTTCATCGGCAAAAATTGTCTTTTTTTGAATAAGAAAAATATCATAATAGGTTTAAATGTAACGTTTGAAAATAATGTAGTAATTGATGGTTACGCCTCTCAAAATGTAGTTTTTGGAAATAACGTAAAAATAGGCGCTTATTCTTTTGTTACCTGCACAAGTCACTTTTCAAAATATGGAAAAGGTTTGATTATAGGTAATAATACTGCGATAGGGAAGTTCTCTGAATTTGGAGCGGCTGGAGGCATCACTATTGGTAATGATGTAATTATGGGAGGATATGTGAGTTTTCATTCTGAAAATCACAATTTTGAAGATCAAACCAAACCAATTCGAGAACAAGGTGTAAACTCTAAAGGAATTGTGTTAGGAAATAACATTTGGGTTGGAGCAAAAGTTACTTTTTTGGATGGTACTCAACTGGGTGATAATTGTGTTGTTGCGGCAGGAGCGGTTGTTTCAGGAGTATTTCCAGATAATTGCATAATAGGTGGTGTTCCAGCAAAAATAATTCGAAAAATGGTATCATGAAATTGAAGATAAATAAGAATCATTTCTATTTGCTATTATACATCTTATGTGTGATTGTTCCTTTTTTTAATAATTATGAATTGACCTTTACAATATGGTTAGTTACCATGTTATTTACTTTTAAAAGAAAATACTCTATCCGATTTTTGATTTATATATCATTGTTTGGGACTATTTTTTTAGTAGCAATTTCAGTAGGTGCTTTTCGAGACTATAGTGCTTATTTTATAATCAGAGATATTACATATTTATTAAAACCTATCATAGGACTACTTATAGGATATCAATTATACCGATTTGAATATAAAAAGCCTTTTTTCTACATTATTTACGCTGGAGTAGTTATCGCATCCTATCACCTACTACTTGTCGTTAAGGCTTTATTGTTTGAAAGCGTACCTAACATGCATGTGTTGAGGTATTATGCCGGATTTTTTAATGATTTTGAAATCTATGTACTTATTATTTTAATTTTTAATAAACCGCTAGGGATCGAGATTGACAGAAAAAGAAGGATTTATTTTTTAATCTTATTGGCCTTATCGAGTTTCTTTTATTTAGCACGAACCAATTTTATACAATTTGCTATTTTGTATATGGCTATGAAAGGTTTTTTTACTTTGAATAAAAGAAATCTTATTATATTATCCAGTTTTTTAATCTTAACAGGATTAATGTATGCAGCCGTATACCAGTACAATCCTTCAAGAAAAGGTAAGGGAATAGAAGCTTTTTTATATAAAATAAAAAACTCCCCTTTAGAGGCGTTTAAAACAAAAGTAAACAAGGAAAACTGGAAGGATTTTCATGATAATTATCGCGCTTACGAGAACATACGAACTATAGAGCAAGTATCTTTAAACAATACTGTTTTATTTGGTGAAGGAATCGGATCTCAAGTTGATTTAAAACAGGAAGTATTTTTAGGAGATATGTATTTGCGAAAAATATCTATTTTACATAACGGATTTATGACCGTATTAATAAAAACAGGAGCCGTAGGTGTTTTGATTTATTTGATGTCTATTTTTTTCTTTTTTAAAAATCCACATGCAAATAGTGAACACATAAAATCAATCAATATGATTTTTGTTGGGACAGGTGTATTTCTAATTATATCAAATTGGGTTTTTATGGGTTTTTATAATTTATTAGACACCAAAATATTAATTATTGGGTTTTTATTTGCTTATCGAGAAAATTGTTTGAAAAAGGAACTAACAACATGAAAAAAATTTTATTTATTCATCAATCCGCAGAGTTATATGGTTCAGACAAAACTTTATTGATTTTATTGTCGTATATGGATAGATCAAAGTTTTATCCTGTAGTTGTATTACCACAATCAGGATTGTTAAGCGATAAATTGATTGCTTTAGAAATTGAAGTTGTGTATGCTCCAGTACTAAAACTCTACCGAGATATTTTTAAAATAAAAAACATTATAAAATTTATACAAGATAGCATCATATGCTATAAGGTTTTAAATCAATTGCAAAAGAAGTACAAATTTGATATCATTTATTCGAATACATTAGCCGTTTTAAGTGGGGGATTATTTTCTAGAATAAATAATATAAAACATATTTGGCATGTACATGAAATAATAGTTCACCCTAAATTTATTGCGACGGTCTATCCTAAACTATTAAATGTTTTGAGCGATATTGTAGTTTGTAATTCTAAAGCAACGTTGCTTAATTTAACGAGTAGAAAAAAAGTGTTAGAATCTAAATCAGTTGTTGTTTACAACGGAGTTGAACACCAAATAAAAGCAAATACGACCATAAATAGATCTGACTATGGTTATACAACGGATGATGTAGTTTTGGGATTAGTAGGTCGTGTCAGCAAATTTAAAGGTCATAAATGGCTTATCGAGACGTATAATAATCATTTAAAATCATGTAAAAATATAAAATTGTTGTTTGTGGGATCTCCTGTACCAGGTCAAGAGGCATATTTAAATGAAATACAAACGTATATTAAAAACAATAATTTTGCAGATAAAGTTACTTTTATACCCTTTACACAAGACGTAGCGGCTATTTGGCAAATAATAGACATATCAATTATGCCTTCGTATGAGCCTGAGCCTTTTGGATTGGTAGCCATAGAATCTATGTTAGCTCATAAGCCTGTAATAGGGGCAAATCATGGTGGTTTAATGGAAATAATAGTAGATCAAGAAACGGGGTATTTGATAGAACCGAATCACCAACAAAAATTAGCGAAGGCGATACTTACATTAACAGAAAATAAGAATCTAAGAGAACAATACGGAGACAATGGTTATCAACGTGTAATAGAAAATTTTTCAATTCAAAAGTACACGTCTGAATTAGAAGAAATATTTGATACGATTTAATTAGAAATATGAAAATAGCAATACTCGGTACGCGTGGCATCCCAAATCACTATGGAGGTTTTGAACAATTTGCCGAATTTTTTTCGGTGTATTTGGTCGAACAAGGACATGAGGTGTATGTGTATAATTCGCATAATCACAAATACCAAAAATCCACTTTTCATGGTGTAAATCTGATTCATATCCACGATCCAGAATATAAATACGGAACATTCGGTCAGTTTATTTACGATTACAATTGCATTTTAGATTCTCGTAAAAGAGACTTTGATATTATATTACAATTGGGGTATACTAGCAATTCGATATGGTATTTTTTATTGCCTAAAAAACCAATCATTATCACCAATATGGACGGTATAGAGTGGAAACGCTCAAAATACAACCGTCTTGTACAGCAGTTTTTACGTTTTGCCGAACGCTTAGCCGCTAATAGTAGTGATTATTTAGTAGCGGATTCATTAGGTATTCAAACGTTTTTAAAAAAACGATACAACAAAGAATCGACTTATATCGCCTACGGAGCCTATCCGTTTGATACACCCGACCAAGATATTTTAGCTGCATATAACGTAGAAAAAGATCAATTTAATATGATTATGGCACGTTTTGAACCTGAAAACAACCTGCAAATGGTGTTGGATGGCGTAGTCAAAAGCGAGCAATTAACGACCATCTTAGTCGTTGGAAATCACGAGACTAAATATGGATCACATTTAAAAGAACGCTATAAAAATCATGCACACATTCGTTTTACAGGAGGTATTTATAATTTGGAGCATTTGAATAATTTAAGATATTACTCAAAAATGTATTTCCATGGTCATTCTGTTGGCGGAACCAACCCATCATTGTTAGAAGCTATGGCTTCTCAAGCTTTAATCATATCACATAACAATGACTTTAACAGAGGGGTGTTAAAAGAAAATGCGTATTATTTTTCTAACGCAGATGAGGTAAAAGAATTACTTTTGACTTGTAAGAAAAGTGATAACTTGCATTTTGTTCAAAACAATTACCAAGCTATAGTTGACAAATTTAATTGGAAAACCATCAATGCAGCCTATCTTCAACTTTTTGAAGACTGTATGGCAAGACGTTAAACAAGAGCAACAATCCAATATCACATTTATAGGATTGTTGCTCTTGGGTATCACAATTCCGTTGGCTTTAAATGTTAATAATTCGATTTTAATTGGATCACTTTTGATGGCTTTATTTTCTTTTAAAAAAGAAAATTTGACTTTTTCAAAAGCATATATTCCGTTAGTGTTATTTTTTGTTTGGACGGCATTATCCTATTTTTGGACGATAGATTCCGAACGAACATTAAAAGCAATCCCGAAGGGATTAATACTAATCGTGTTGCCATTTTTATTCTATATTAAAAAAGATTTCTTTCCTTCCACAAAAAATAAATTAATACACTATTACAGTTACACCATTGTCTTATATGTCATGTATTACCTGTTACGAGCAAGTATTCGTTATGTTAGAACAGGCATAATAGATGTTTTTTTTTATCACGAATTGGTAACTAAAGATGTCAATGCTATACACGTTACGGTGTTTGTCGCATTGGCTTTTTTTTACTTCTTAAATTTAAAAAACAAGAACCGTATAACTATCGTGGTTACACTTTTTTTATTTGCCTTTATTCTACTACTATCATCAAAATTATTGATTACTGTTGTTGTTTTATTGAGCGGTTTAAAATTGGTGTATGATTTTAAAAAAAGACAATCGGTAACTATAAAACCATTGTATGTGGTGGTGATTTTGGTTGTAATTAGTTTATTTTCTTATAAATTTAGAACTCGTTTTACGGAAGAAAAATGGAATAATTCAACCACATATTTACAAAACGGTACTCGATTAGTTTCGGTTAAAGAGGCATGGTCTCAAGAAAAATTTTCGCCGAATGACTATTTTTCAGGTTCCGCATTACGGGTATATCAGATCCGAATGTTTACAGAATTTATACAAGAAGAACCTATTTTTTTTCAAGGTTTTGGATTAAACGCTTCGTACCTTAAGCTAGAAGAAAAAGCAGAAAAATATAATATTTTCAGAGGTAACGATACTGAACAAGGGTATCAAACCAAAAACTATCACAACCAATACGTTCAAAACTTTGCCGAATTGGGCTTTATAGGTTTTTTTATACTGTTGACTTTATTAGCAATAAATTTAAAAAGAGCCGTCTTAAATAAAGATTTTATACACTTTGTTTTTGCAATTCTAATGATAAGTTTATTTTTGACAGAATCATTTTTATGGAGGCAAAGAGGAATCGTATTTTTTGTGTACTTTTATTGCCTTTTTAATTCAAATTTTAGCCTTAAGAATTATACCACATGAAACGAATACTAATAACAGGTGCCGCAGGATTTTTGGGTTCACATTTATGTGATCGATTTATTTTAGAAGGTTATTACGTAATCGGAATGGATAATCTAATCACAGGAGATTTAAAAAATTTAGAACATCTGTTTAGTCATAAAAATTTCGAGTTTTATCATCACGATATTACCAAATTTGTTCATGTACCTGGTCAATTAGACTACATTTTACATTTTGCATCACCAGCAAGTCCAATAGATTATTTAAAAATTCCGATTCAAACCTTAAAAGTAGGTTCGTTAGGTACGCATAATTTGTTAGGATTAGCGCGTGTTAAAAAAGCACGGATTTTAATAGCGTCTACCTCAGAAGTTTACGGAGATCCTTTGGTCCACCCACAAACAGAGGAATATTACGGAAACGTAAACACCATTGGACCAAGAGGTGTTTATGACGAGGCGAAACGTTTTCAAGAATCGATTACGATGGCATATCACACTTTTCATGGTGTTGAAACACGAATTGTACGTATTTTCAATACTTATGGTCCTCGTATGCGACTCAATGACGGTCGTGTAATCCCAGCTTTTATCGGTCAAGCCCTAAGGGGTGAAGACTTAACTATTTTCGGAGATGGTTCTCAAACCAGATCATTTTGTTATGTAACCGATCAGGTCGAAGGTATATTTAGATTATTACACTCAGATTACGTGTATCCCGTTAACATTGGTAACCCACACGAAATCACCATAAGCGATTTTGCAGAAGAAATTATCAAGCTAACAGGTACCAATCAAAAAGTAACCTATATGGATTTACCCCAAAATGATCCCTTACAACGCAAACCAGATATTTCAAAAGCGAGAGAAATTTTAGGCTGGGAACCCAAAGTGGATCGAGCTGAAGGTATGGAGTTAACGTATGCTTATTTTAAATCCTTATCTCCTGCAGAACTAGCCAAAGAAGAACATAAAGATTTTTCAAAGTATATTTTTTAATCGAAAATGATTGCCTCCAAAGGAAGATATTCAAAATACATCCGTCCATTAAGTTTTTTAATTGACATTTTTGTCATTACAATACTTTCTCATTTTTACCTTAATTCTGAATTGATCAGTATCGGATATTTGATGATTTACGAGGTTATATTTTGGATTGTAATAGCTTATTTTGTGAATTTTTACGAAGTGTATCGATTTACAACTCCCGTAGAAATTGCCTCTAAATTAGTCAAACAAATCGCAGTTTTTTTATTGGCGGTTATTTCTTATTTTCCTTTTTCTAATATAGAAGCGTTTAATAGTTACGGAATTACAAAATACATAATAGGCGTATTTACAATTATTATATTGTTTAAGTATTTGTTGTTTTTCTATTTAAAGAAGTATCGAATTGTAACCGGAAATAATTACCGAAACGTAATAATTGTGGGGTATACGCAACATGCGTTAGATCTAAAAGAACTTTTTAATAAACGAGAGGATTACGGGTACCGATTTAAAGGTTTTTTTTCAGACAGAAAAGTAGGATCGGGTGTTGTCGGGAAAATAGATGAAATAAAAGAATTTTCGTTAAAAAATAATATTGATGAAATTTATTGTTCTTTAAATGAGTTGAAAAGCGACAAACTTAAAGAGCTAATAAAATTTGCGGATGAAGAAAACAAAACCATCAAGTTTATACCTGATACCAAGCAAATTTTTTCTAAAAATTTAAGAGTTGATTATTACGAAGTTTTTCCGGTTTTATCACTTCAGAAAACATTATTACACACACCAACAACCAAAACATTAAAGCGATTATTTGACATCGTATTTTCATTAATCGTTATTATCTTGGTACTTTCATGGTTAATACCAATTATTGCGGTTATCATCAAATTAGAATCGAAAGGTTCAGTATTCTTTAAGCAAGGCAGACCTGGCTTGAATGAAAAAGAATTTTTTTGTTATAAGTTTCGATCGATGAAAGTGAATAAAACCACAGAAAAAGAAGCTTCTAAAAATGATCCTAGAGTAACAAAGATCGGACGTTTTATGCGTAAAACAAGTATTGATGAATTGCCGCAGTTTTTTAATGTATTAAAAGGAGATATGTCAGTTGTAGGGCCAAGACCTCATCTGTGGTCTCAAAACACGGTGTATTCGTCTAAAATAAATAAATATATGGTACGGCTTTATGTTAAACCAGGAGTGACTGGATTGGCACAAGTACGAGGCTATCGTGGCGAAATAGAAACAGATGATGATATGGCTCGTCGTATCAAGTTTGATGTATATTATATCGAAAACTGGTCTTTTTTATTAGACATTAAAATTATTATCCAAACTGTAGTGAATATCTTTCAGGGCGAAGAAAAAGCGTATTAATGTCGGATTTAGTATCTATAATTACCCCAACATATAACTCTGCTAAATTTATTGTAGAAACTATATCTTCTGTTCAGAAGCAAACCCATACCCATTGGGAAATGCTTATTGTTGATGATTTCTCTACAGATTTAACCCGTGAGATAATTACAGATATTGCAACGTCCGATTCTCGAATTAAATTATTTACTTTAGATAAAAACCAAGGAGCAGGAGTTGCTCGTAATTTTGCAATTCAAAAAGCCAATGGACGATATATTGCTTTTTTGGATGCAGATGATCTTTGGAGGCCAGAAAAATTAGCCGTTCAAATTGCTTTTTTAAAACAAAAAAACACTCCTTTTACGTTTTCATTTTATGATTGTGTCGATGAGCAAGGAGATAACTTAAAAAAACGAGTAAAAGCCCCTTTAGAGTTAAAGTACTATCAGTTATTTTTTTGTAATTATGTGGGTAATCTAACAGGGATTTATGATACCCAGTTTTTTGGTAAAGTACCCGTAAGCAGTATCAGACGCAGGCAAGATTGGATAATGTGGTTGAGCCTATTGCAACAAACACGAACCGTAGCAACAGTACCTGAAAGTTTGGCGTTTTATAGAGTTAGGTCAAATTCCATTTCAAGTTCTAAAATAAAACTCATTAAAGATAACTATCAAGTATATAGACAGTTTCATAAATTAAACGCAGTAGTTTCTGCTTTATGTATGATTGCATTTTTAGCCTACCATTTTACAATAAAAAAAAATTATATTGAAGTACTAAAGTAATGATTTGATAATTTGAGGTTTTCCAGAAGGAGTCGAAGGTATTTCATTGACTTCAATAAATTCAATGGATAATGAATTTTCTGTCAAACCATCTATTTGATCTTTAATTATAGCTAAAGTATTTGAATTAAAGTTTATATAAGAATCAGTAATGTATTCAATAGTTATTTTACTTAAAACTTCTTGAATTATTCGATATTGTTTAATTTCAGGATAATACTCAAATATACCAGTAAAACTATGAACTATTAAAGTTTTTCCGTTTGGTGTTTTAACTAAATCAGTTTCTCTCCCTATTATTTTTTTTAATAAAGGATACATATAGTCTCGCTTCTCGGGATATTCTTTTTTAGGTAATTTAATTGCTAAATCACCTAATTTATATCGAATAAATGGTTGCGCAAAGTTTGTAAAACAAGTGACTAAAACATGACCCAATTGACCGTCGTCAACTTCATTATCATTATCATCTACAATTTCGATAAATACATGCGGAGACATTATATAATAATATGATAAATCGCTTCTACAAGCCATCATTAAACCTTCTGCACATCCATAGGTATCTATTATTTTAGGAAGTTCGAATGCGATTTTAAAATTTTTTTCAAAATGAGGGAATAATTTATCACCTAAAGATATTATGCCAACTACAGGGTGTTTTAATTTTCGTTCAATTAAATAGTTGGCATATTCATTAATAGCCGATGGGTAACCGATAATGAATAGATTTTTAGTTTTATTTAAATGGGTATATATTTTATCATAATCTTTATTTTCTAATGAGAATGCATTTTGATAGTATGTACGGTAAAAAATATCCTTTAAATTTTTAGGAAATATTCTGTTCGGCGAAATTCCAAATTGTAAAATTGGATCTCCAATTTTATAACCAGACCATTGGTACCAATGACCTTGTATGGCTTGTATAAGATACTTGTTTTTTTTGTCATTGTAACTAAACGATTGTACGCCACTACTGCCACTACTAAAATTTTTTTGTAAAGAATTTATATCATGTTCTGATGAAACTAAACGTGTGTTTTCTTCTCTAAGAATTTCTTTAGTAAGAATAGGGAGTTTTTTTAAGTTGTCTATTGCGGAAATAGAATTGTCATAATTGTATTTTTTATAATACGGAACATTTGACAATGCATGTTTTAGTATCTTTTTTAAATTTTCATTTTGAAGATGTTGTAATTCCTGCTCATTTAATAAATCATATTCAAACCATTTAGAAATCGTATTTGAATATTCAATATTTAAAATTTTCTCACTAATAGGAAGGATTATTTTGGTAAGAAAAAAATTATAAATAGCCATATAAATATTTAAAATAAAATTATAAATAGAAAAAAATAGAATTTCAAATATGTTTTATGTTTTTAGAACAAGAATAATACTACCGGCTGTTAGCTCTTCTTCAGTATAATTCATAAAATCGGCATGAATATTTAATTTTTTAAACAAATTATATTGACTCGATTCTTTATTAATGCTTTCTGATGACTGAAATAAAATTTCATAATCTAATGATTTAAAAATATCAATATATTGTGGTAATCGTAATCTGTTATGGTAGTCAAATTTAGTTTGGATAGTGTTCCATTCTTTTTCACTGTACTGTAAAAAATCTTGAAGAGATAAGCTCGAGTCTGAATAAGCACGATGATCACTTGGCGATATAAAGTGAATTACAATAGATCCTTTTGCTAAATCAGTTTTGAATTTTTTATGCATATCATAAATATCATCAGGAGTAACGTGCTCTAACACAAATCTCGAAAATACAATTTGTACATCAGCTAATTGTGAGTTGATGATGTTTTGTGATGGAAAATAATGAACATTATCAGGTAAATTATATTTTTTGTTTGAAGTTTTAATCTCAATGTTATATTGAGCTGTAAAAACAATATTAAAATCACGAATAAATTTCTTTTGATAGTGCGTATTTAAATCATAGGTATATATTGATTTTGCAAGACCTTTGTATACAAAAAAATAGGGCATTATAGGCAACCATCCTGATCCTATTTCTAATATCGAACTTCCTTTTATCTGAATGTTAAGAGTACTACATATTTTCTGAAATGAATTAAAAGTACTTTCTGAGCTGTCGATTTTAATTTTTAAGTTACTGTTTTCAGAAAATTGTTGCAGTTTGTGATATATGTAAAACCCAAAAGAATCAGGTAATATATCTAAAATTTTAAAAATTAATGTTTTTGTTTTGTGGTTCATTTCCGTGCTATAATTTCCTTCAAAAATACGAATCAACCACAAACCACAAACTTTTTTAAGTCATTACTTTAATATTGTTATTTTTGCAACTAATAAATCACATAGCATGACAATATTACTTTTAGGATCAGGAGGAAGAGAACACGCTTTAGCTTGGAAAATGGCACAAAGCGCACAATGTTCCAAATTATTTGTAGCCCCCGGCAATGCAGGGACTGCTACATTTACAACCAATGTAGCCATTGATCCAAATGATTTTGAAGCCATAAAAAAATTCTCATTGACCGAAAAAGTACAAATGATCGTGGTTGGTCCCGAAGATCCATTAGTAAACGGAATTTACGATTACTTTAAAAATGATGTTGCGTTAGCACATATACCCGTTATCGGACCCTCAAAATTAGGCGCTCAACTAGAAGGAAGTAAAGAATTTGCTAAAGAATTTTTAGTAAAAAATAACATACCCACTGCAAAATACGGTTCATTTACCGAAGCAACTGTTGAGCAAGGGTGTGCTTTTTTAGAAACCATGCAACCGCCATACGTATTAAAAGCAGACGGATTAGCAGCCGGCAAAGGCGTTTTAATTATTGCTGATTTAGAAGAAGCTCGAACCGAGCTACGAAATATGTTAATACATGCCAAATTTGGACAAGCCAGCTCAAAAGTCGTGATCGAAGAGTTTTTAGACGGGATAGAATTAAGCTGTTTCGTATTAACCGACGGTAAAAATTACAAAGTATTACCAACCGCCAAAGATTACAAACGCATAGGAGAGGGGGATACAGGTTTAAATACAGGAGGTATGGGAGCGATTTCACCCGTTCCTTTTGCAGATGAGGTATTGATGCAAAAAATCGAAGAACGCATCGTAAAACCAACCATACAAGGTCTTAAAAACGATGCGATCGAATACAAAGGATTTGTATTTATCGGATTAATAAAAGTAGGTGACGATCCTTTTGTGATTGAATACAATGTACGTATGGGGGATCCCGAGACCGAAGTAGTCATTCCGAGATTAAAAACCGACTTAGTACAGCTATTTAATGCGGTAGCCAAACAACAATTAGATCAAGTAAGTTTAGAAATTGATCCCCAAAGCGCCACTACGGTAGTGATTGTTTCAGGAGGTTATCCAGAAGCGTATCCAAAAGGATTACCAATTTCAGGATTAGAAAATATTACGGATTCGTTAGTGTTTCACGCCGGAACAAAAACAAACGACAACGGACAATTAGTAACCAACGGAGGGCGCGTGTTAGCGATTACTTCTTTTGGAGCGGATTACAAACAAGCACTAAAAAAATCTTACCAAAACATAGATAAAATATGTTTCGATAAGATGTATTTTAGAAAAGATTTAGGATTTGATTTAGGATAAAAACGAGTGAGCCGTTGTGTCTTGTTCGTGTTCGCCGTTTTCTTTATGAGATTTTAATTGTTTTACCCAGTATACAATAGCTGCAGCGCAGATAATCATAAAAGTAAAATTAACGATATTAGCACCTGACCAACATTCTAACTCTAAAGTTCTGAAATAATTGTAAGGTATAAATAAGATTTTTTCAAATAAGAACTGAATGCCTTCAAAAAATGCTTTCATCATGGTTTTTGAAATTTTAAATTAAACGTAAGCAAAAGTAGAAAAAAAACATAAGCCATCTTAAAATTTATGCTATCAAACTTCTTAAATAGATCCAAACCGATACATTACATAGCAATAAGTCTTTTATTGACCAGTTTTTTCATAGGACATTTTATAAGTGAATTACAATTTTTCGAGACCGTTAATACAGGCGTGATGCTTTACGTAGACCGTTTTGGTGTTTTAACACTACTTATTTCATCTTTGTTAATTAGTGATTACATCGTTAAAAATAACAAATTAGATACTCGTAGTAGTTTTATTTATTTGGTTAATGTATTGTTGTATCTGATTTTTTGGGATGTTTTTTCGAACACCAATCTCGTGATTTCTAACTTTTTATTAATAACAGGATTACACAGCCTAATCTCGTCTGATTTTCATTTGGTAACCAAAGAGCGTCTTTTTAGAGCATCTTTATTTATCTGTTTGGCTGCATTTTTTAATTTTTGGGCTATTTTGTACCTCATATTGGTTTTTCAAACCATACTATTCAACTTTCAAAATGATATTAAACGACTGTATGTTCCATTTATAGCAGTGTCGGTTGTTTTTATTTGGTTTGCGATTTTTACAGTAGCACAATATGGCGAAATCGAAACTACGACATATCAATTAATGCAATACGATTGGGGTTGGTTTCAATTTAAATCTCCCATTAAAGAAGCTTTATTTTGGTTTTATGTATTCTTGATTTGGATTACGGTACTTAGTTTTTTTATGAACATTAGCGATATGGCTAAAAAGATTAGGGATTCGTACATTAAGTTTTTTTTAATAATGCTAATTGCTGTACCCATCATTTTTTTATCCGTAACCAAAACGGAAAACTTATTGATATATACATTTTTTCCAGTGTCAGTATTACTATCAAAATTTATCGAAAGAGGAAACAAAAACTGGATACAAAATTTATTAATCACAGCTTTAATCATTGTAACTATACTATCATGTAGTTCTTATTATTGGGAACAATTTTTATATTAAAAAAATCAAAAAACCATGAAATCAAATCACGCATTTGCCATTTTTGAACAAAGTATTCAAGATTATCACGTCGCAGATCATGTAGATAGTCCTTTAAATAATCCATTTTCAAAAGACGACATACAACACTTGTTTTATCATAAAAATTGGATTGACACCGTGCAATGGCATTTAGAAGATATTATTAGAGATCCACAAATTAATGCTGAAGAAGCTCTAAAAATCAAAAGAAGAATCGATCATTCGAACCAAGTACGTACCGATATGGTAGAGTATGTTGATAGTTATTTTTTAGATTTATATAAAAATGTAACGATTAAATCAGCAGCCAAAATCAATACCGAAAGTCCTGCTTGGGCATACGATCGATTGTCGATTTTAGCGCTTAAGATTTATCATATGAAAGAAGAATCCAATCGCGCAGATGCCACAGCAGATCACAGAAGTGCCTGCCAGAAAAAATTAGAAATCCTTTTAGAGCAACGCCAAGATTTAACCACAGCGATAGACGAATTATTGACAGATATCGAAAATGGCGACAAGTACATGAAAGTGTACAAACAGATGAAAATGTATAACGATGACGATTTAAATCCCGTTTTGCGTGCCCGAAAATAACAAGTACAAACACATCGTAGTCATGCGTCTTTCAGCCATGGGAGACGTCGCTATGATTGTACCAGTTTTGTTGGGATTGGTCAAAGCGTATCCTGATCTAAAAATCACCGTAATTTCACGACCTTTTTTTGAACCTTTTTTTAAAGAAATACCCAACGTGATTTTTTTTGCGATTGATTTAAAAAAGAAACACAAAGGCGTACTGGGGCTTTATCAATTGTACCAACAATTATCCGATCAAAAAGTAGATGCCTTCGTTGATTTACATTACGTATTACGCTCGCGAATTGTAGGTTTTTTCTTCAAAATAAAAGGAATAAAAACAGTTCATTTAGATAAATCGAGAGCCGATAAAAAAGCACTAACCCGATTACAACCCAAAACAATACAACCACTTGCTTCGGTTTTTTCAAAACATCTAGACGTTTTTAAACAATTACCATTGCTATTTTCGTTAACCGAAGACTTAAAATTACCCCAACCGATTTTATCGGAAGAAGTACGCGCCCTTTCAGGATTAAAACAGCAAAAATGGATCGGTATCGCTCCCTTTGCACAACATGATACAAAAGTATATCCGTTGGATTTGATGCAAAAAGTAGTCTCGATTTTAGCGAAAGAAAACATTAAACTATTTTTATTCGGAGGTGGAGCTACCGAAAAAGCACTTTTAGACACTCTTGCGATCACACAAAATACAATTAATATCACCGGACGCTTGTCTTTCCCGAAAGAATTGGAGCTAATCAGCCATTTAGATGTTATGCTCAGTATGGATTCCGGCAACGGGCATATCGCAGCAATGTACGGCGTACCTGTGGTAACCCTGTGGGGAAACACCCATCCATACGCGGGATTTGCACCATATAATCAACCCATACAAAACAGTATTACGCCCGATTTAAAGCAATTTCCGTATTTACCAACGTCAATCTACGGAAACAAAAAAATGGAAGGCTATACCGATTGTATGAAAACCATTTCGCCACAAGAAGTTGCAGATAAGGTTTTGGGTTTTTAAAACAATTAAATACCCTAGGCTCCAGTATCTTGCTGGCGATCTGTGGTTACTCTTGCGGGCACTTATTGCAAATTCGCTTATCGTTGTGAAGATAAATCCGAGTTATCGGGTTTAATTTTTACTATTTTATTGTCTTTTATGATTACCAGCGCTGTATTTTTTTGCTTCTTAAATTCAATAAGTTTTTCATAAACTTTTTCAAGCCCAATTAAAATTTTGTTTCTAAGTTGTATTTGTTCTTCAACTGTGGTCATAAATATTTTCTTAATTGGTTAAACTTAATAGAATCAATCACTGTTCCTTTAGCGATCTCATCGGCATTTACAAATTATGTATAGATTCTTGTCTGACATACTGTAACAAACTTAAAAAAAAATTATGTTTACAAAGGATGTCTTACAAGCTATTGAACTGCGTTGGTCTTTAAATAACAAAACTACAACTTTTTGGGGTTGTAGTTTTTTATAATTATTTGTTGTGGCTTACTCTGACGGGATACGAGCAAAAGATTGCAACGAGAATGGTGTATGATTTATTTAAAAAAAAGCTAATTATAAAAAGCAATATTTGCAAAAAAAATGCTTTTTTCATTTAACAAAATAGTCTATTTTTGCTTCTTAAATAAAGTAAAATGGAAAGCTTACTATTAGAATTTCAAACGAAAATTGCACGGACTCCAATAGATTTGCAACGCTATCTTGCTCATCAAATTGATTTAAATAATCGATTAATTGCTGTAAAAGGAGCTAGAGGGGCGGGGAAAACAACCTTACTTTTACAATTGGCTAAATTGAAATTACCTCTGCAATCAACACTATATGTAAGCTTAGATCATATCTATTTTTTTGAAAATAAATTATACCAACTAGCAAAGCAGTTTGCGCAGTTTGGAGGCACACATTTATTGCTCGACGAAGTTCACAAATACCCCAATTGGTCACGAGAGATTAAATTGATTTACGATAATTTTACCGAGCTTAATATTATTTTCACTTCGTCTTCGATGCTCGAAATCTACAAATCAGAATCCGATTTGAGTCGTAGAGCCGTAACTTATGATTTAAAAGAATTATCATTTAGAGAATTTATTGCATTTGAAACCAAAAAAATGTTTCCCACCTATTCGTTTTCAGAAATTTTAAAAAATCACAATAAAATTGCTACTGAACTTTTAAGCGAAATAAAACCTTTGCCTTTGTTTGATAAATATCTAAAAATAGGTGTTTATCCCTATTATAAAGAAAATGAAAATTTATACTTTCAAAAATTGCAAAATACCATCAACCTAATTATTGAAGTTGATATAAATGCGGTGGAAGATTTACAATACGACACATTAGTTAAACTGAAAAAATTGTTAATCAGTGTAGCTTCGAGCGCGCCATTTACACCCAACATTACAAAACTGAGTGAAAAAGTAGGGGTGTCACGAAATATGTTGGTACAAAGTATTAAGATTTTAGAACGTGCAGGTTTAGTAAACGAATTATACAAAGATAGTTTGGGTATTGGCGTGTTGACTAAACCCGAAAAATTGTACCTAAACAATACCAATTTGATGTATGCTTTGGCAAAAGAAAATACCAATATTGGGAACGTGCGTGAAACATTTTTTTTGAATCAATTCAAAGGTTTGCATGAAATTAATCGTTCTGAAACAGCTGATTTTGTAATCGATAAAACATATACATTTGAAATTGGCGGAAAAAATAAAACCAAAAAACAAATTGCAGGATTAGAAAATGCCTATGTAGCTAAAGATGATATTGAAATTGGTTTCGGAAATATTATTCCGGTATGGCTTTTTGGGTTTATGTATTAAAATCAGTTTAAAAACGGCAAAAAAAATAAGGAGTAATTATTAACCCCATTTTTCAATTTCAGCAACAAGGTCATTTGAAGAAGTTAGTCTATTATTTTTAGAATCTACCATAGATTTGTCAATTCTGGAATTTAATTCCTCTACTGACATGGGGTTGAAAACTGTTTTTTCTTTAGTTTTATCAGAACGCATAAGTTTTTCCAAGCGAGAAATTAACTCCTCATTTTGAATTTTAAGGAACTCTTGAATAA